>CAZWAE010000195.1:0-6265 GCA_964631805.1 uncultured Desulfobacteraceae bacterium
GGGAAAACCAGCCACTGGGCGGTTTCATGGATATAGTAATCCGGCGCGATGTCGGTGACATTGCACGTCGGTTTGAACCAGGGGGTGGCCACCCGGATGTCGCGCGGCAGATTCCTGCGCATCTTTTCCCGGAGGGTTTCAAGCACCGCCCTGATGCTGCTGCCGCTGTCGAATACATCATCCACAATCAGCAACCCGTCCTCCCGGTTGGCTCGCCGGACGATATACTGCAGTCCGTGGACACGGACCGTTTTGCTTCTTTCATTGATGCCTTTATATGATGAGGTTCGGATGGCAATGTGATCCGTTTTGACACCAAGATAATCCAATATCTCCTGCACCGCGATGCCCACGGGAGTCCCCCCCCGCCAGATACCGATGATGAAATTCGGCCTGAACCCGCTGTTGTAGATGCGCAGGCCAAGTTCAAAGGAATCGTTCAGCAAATCCTGGGCGTACAGATATCGTTTTTCGTCCATTCCTTCTATACTTTCTCCATACGGGTATGTTGTGTGCTGCCAACAGTCCCGCCGGTTCCCATCGAAGGTCAGCCACCGGCGATCATGGGTATTGGAATGATCTCCGAATCGTCCGGCACCCACGTTTTCTCAAAATTGGGCCGGGAAACCGGTTTCCCGTTGACCCGCACCACGGCATACGGATGGTCATCCTTTGCAGCGGCAAGGACCTGGGAAACCGTCATACCCTCCTTCCATGGGATTTTTTCTTCTCCGATGGTAATCATTTCGTCACGCCGTTCTCCTTCAGCAAGTCCAGTACGTCAGGAAAATCGATACCCAGGCGACGGACCGTTTCGACCGTGGGGATTCCCTCCTCGGTCCATCCCCGCCGTTTGTAAACGGCAGCTTTGAGCTCTTCATACCGATCTTCCCGGATTTTCCTCAATATCGCCACCTTCTCCTCGGTTTCCTTTCCCGTGATGTCGATGTTGTGCGTTTCGGTGAGCTGCTCGTCATATCGGTCTTTTCTGGACTCGTACTCGTCTACCGTCACAGGGCCCATGGCGCGGTAGGGAACGCTGTCATGCGCCCTGGTGCCGAACCCTCTTTTGAGGTTGAAAATTCGTTGGAAGTTGTAGACGGCCTCGCTCATGGCAATCAGGTCGTCGGGACCGGACTTGCGGCCGGTGACCGTTGAAAAATATTCGGCATACCATTTGACGTGCTGCATCACTTTCGCCGGTTCGGCCATCTCCTTGTTATCTTCTGGGACGATGTCGTTCCACGGCAGTTTGCACAATCCGCACAGGGAGAACCATGTACGGAACATGGGGAACCAGTGCAGGGCTTCAGCCTTCTGCTCGAAGGTGGGCATGAAGTTGTGCACCATGTCCAGGAAGATCAGCCAGGCCTCGTCATGTTGAGGGCCCTTTAACGCCATACCGTACCCTCCCTGCTGGGCAAGGGATTCCTTGGTCATGTACTCGGAAAACTCAAGGCCCTTGGATTCCATGCCGATATCCGCCATGATCTTGGCATCCGCACCGAACTCCCCGGCGAAATGGGTTTTCATCCGTCGGATTCCCTGCCCGACCACGACGCCGAACCCGTTGCCCGCGGCCATTTGGTGAACCAGTTCAAGGGCGCTTAAGCGGTTTCCGAAGCTCAGGTCCATACCGCCGGTGTGGGTTACATCGATAAGCCCCATTTCAAAGCACTCCATGACAAACGCGATTCCCGTGCCCACGGAGATGGTATCCAGCCCGTAGGCGTCGCAGTAAAAGTTGAGCTCTAAAATGGTAAAGGGGTCGAAAACGCCCAGGTTGGAGCCGCAGCCGGCAATGGTTTCATATTCGGGGCCGTCCACGAAAACCCGTTTTCCCCGGTAGGGCCCGGTAAACGGAACGAAGTCACGCACACCGTGAGAGCACGCCACGGTGCAACCCTTCCAGCAACCGTCAAATCCGGGGTCGAAAAGGTGCCGGTACACGGCGCTGCCCACGGCGTTGGCACCGTCGTGCTGCCCGTAGCGAAAATTATTCACCGGCAACAGGTCGAAATCGTTCATGATGGGAACCAGATGCGTGGTTCCGACCTTTGCCATTTCATTTTGCTTGGGATCCAGCTCAACGATATTGCGGGAGTGGCTTTTGGCAACAATTTTCAATCCATCGAGGTCCGCCGGGCGGTTGCTGCTGGCCGCGACTTTTTCCCACCTGGCGACGATCGCTTTCAGTCCTTTGTCTGCGAACACCGAGCCGATGCCTCCCCTTCCCGCCTGCTTGTATCGGGCCCTTTTGCGCTTGTTGTCATACCATGAAAAATTGAGGCAACCGATGCGGGTGTGATTGGCCCCGGGTCCGGTGGACACCACGGAGATACCGCCGTTTTTTCCTTCAGCGAAATGTTCCGTCAACTGCTGTGAAAGGCCGTAGGCATCGTCGGGCAGGCCGGTGATATCCAGGATCGAGATTTTTTCGTTAACACCGTCGATAAACAACACGGTGTCTCCCGAACCCTTACCCGTCAGTTTGAGCGCGTCGAAGCCTGAAAATTTCAAATAGGGGCCGAAATAACCGCCGACATTGGAGTCGATCACCGATCCGGTGAGGGGAGAAAGGGTCGTCACTATGGATTTCCCCGACCCGGGATAGATGGGTGTGCCGGCAAGGGGTCCCGAGGCGATGCAGATGGCATTTTCCGGGTCATCCCACCGGGTGGTTCCCGTCACGGCGTTCCACATCAGCCAGAGATCGAATCCCTTGCCGCCGATGAACTTTTCTTTGATTTCCGGTGGTATCGGATCGATGGCGACGGTCGAGGCGGAAAGATCGACGGTCAGGTACTGGTTGGCGTATCCCTTATCGATCTCAGGCCGGTCATAAGTTTGTGCATGGATTTTTTTTACTGCCAGTGATGACATCGTGTCGCTCCTTTTCTGTGTTATGTCGTCGTGCACTCCGTGACAGTACCGCGACCCTACTGACCAGCGGATACTTCCACAACGCCGATAGGCGTCAGGCGCACTACCGGGCTTTCCAATTAATGCTTGATTCTGCGCATGTCATATCATAACTTGGCGGATTCGTAAAAAACCAATTGTACACAGAGAGGTTATATTATGTTGAACAGCAAAAAGATCGGTTTCATCGGTTCCGGAAATATGGGCGAAGCGTTGATCAGCGGGCTGATCGTATCGGAATCCGCAATCGCTGAAAATATTATCTGTTCGGATGTCAGGGAGGAACAGCTTCAATCCCTAGAAGAGAAATTCGGTGTGCGCACCACAACGGACAACAACCAGGTGGTGACCTGGTCGGATATCATCATCTATGCGGTCAAACCGCAGATGATGGCCGCCGTGCTTCGGGAAACGGCAGATTGTCTCGATATGTCAAAAATCATTATCTCCATCGCCGCAGGGGTCCCCATGGCCGCTATCGAATCGTGTCTCAACAAGGATCTCCGGCTGATCCGGGTGATGCCCAATGTGGCGGTTTCCGTGAAGGAGGGTGCGGCTGCCATCGCCGCCGGAAACAATGCCAAAGAGGAAGATATACAACTGGCCATGTCCATCTTCAACTCCGTCGGGAAAAGCGTTTTTCTGAATGAGAATTATCTCATGGATGCCGTCACCGGTCTGAGCGGAAGCGGACCCGCCTATATCTTCCTCATTGTCGATGCCCTTGCGGATGCCGGCGTCAAGGTGGGACTTGCCCGCCAGGATGCCATTGCCCTTGCGATCCAGACAGTTCTGGGTTCGGCGAAAATGCTGGAGGAGACCAAAGCCCATCCCGGCCAGTTAAAAGATATGGTCACATCTCCGGGAGGAACTGCCATCGCCGGCCTTCATACCCTCGAAAAGGGGGGCTTGAGGACAACCCTCATCAATGCCGTGGAAGCCGCAACCCTGCGTTCCAAGGAACTGGGTGAAGTGATGATCAAGAATTTTGCAAACAACGGAAAAGCGCTGGCGGGAAAATCATAAAAGGCGCGTTAAAACAATTCCGTCTGCTCCTTTTGAAAAGCGTTAAAGTTTGCAACGTACAGCTCCACCTTTTTCTTCAAAGAGGCTATCTGCTCCCGGTGGCCCATTTTCCACTTGTAGATTTCCTTGTGCAAAAGGTGGGCATCTTCGGCCAGGGCCTCGGCCAGCTGGGGTTTGACAGGATCCCACAACAGATGCGCTTCCTCCATCGGGATGCCGACTTTTTGAAATTTCCACCGGCACCATCTATCCCACCATATAGAGGGGGTTGAACCGGTGGTGGTGCTTCCCTCGAAATAAAAGAGCGCCCAGTCCAGCTGCCGGTTGGGAATGTGAAGATCCCGGGAGATATCATTCAAGGCGCGTCGTCCCTGACGGGTGTGCGCATCCAGAGCCGCCATATACGGAAATTCCAGTGTTTGGCGGGGTAGTCGGGTTATTTCCGGAAGATCGCCGTTAACCGCCAGATAGGCTGCGGCTTTGGAAAAGGCTTTTTCTGCGGGCAGCCCGATATTCCTGAAACGGACGGCGTTTTTAATCAGGGATGCCCGGCGACCGACGATTTTCTGCAAGTGGATCCATTCCCAATAGTCTTCAGGCCGTAAAATGGCATTGGCAACAATCCGGATGGTTTTATCCTCTGGTCCGCCGTCCAAAACGGATCGGTCGCCCTCGGCCAGAGCAAAAGCCAGGGATCCCAGGCCAGCGGCGTCCTTGGCTTTTGTGGACTGTGCGATTTTGACAAGGAGGGCGACCTTGCTGTGGAAGCTTTTATTGAAAACCAGTTCGCTGCCAAGGGGCCAGTTTTCCTCGAAGGTGATGATCACCGCCCGTTTTTTGAGCCAGGTTTTTTCTTTCGGCCCCATGCTTTCCAGAAAGGCACAGGTGGTAAACAGCAATTCGACGGCCCCTCTCCGTATCGATTTTTGAAGAAGGGACCGATACCGCAAGTCTACGCCCGAACTTTGGTGTCCCAGGGAAAGTCGTCTCATTGGGATAGATCCCTTTTGTTGCACCGAAATAACCGGATGGCCGGATCGGGGGATCACCGCTGACCGTTAACCCGAATCCTTTTTACCGATCAGGCGTTTGAGCCGGTCCAGGATCGGTGTTTTGATCCGCACCTCCAGATACAGATCTCCCTGTACCCCGCCCCATTTCCCGGCATTTCCCATCCCCGAGAGCCTGATCTTCTGACGATTTTTAATTCCAGGCGGAATTTTTACCACCAGTTTCTTGGATTTTGCCCGGTGAAAATAGGCATAAGGGCCTCCGTTTGCTGCCAGGTCCGGGCCCAAATGGATGACGTCCTGAAGGTCCTCGCCCTTTTCCGGAAGCTGCCCGGCGCCCATCTTGCCCATCAACAATTTGGTGAGTTTTTCCAGTCCCCCGGAAAAAAGACCCTTTGGGCCACGGCCGAATCCACCAAAAAAGAAAAACCCGCCACCGGAACCCCCCCGACCCTTGAAGTCGAATTTCCGGTATCCCGGCCCATAGAACTCCTTGAATATTTCATCCACCCCCCTGAAACCGAAGGATCGGGCCATCTCTTCAAATACCTGATGGATGTCTGAACCCTTGAAAATATCCTGTTCGGAATAGCTTTCCCTGAATCGGCTATGCGCGGTGTCACCAAATTGTCTGCCCAGGGCATCGTATCGGCGGCGTTTGTCCGGATCCGATAATACCGCGTAAGCTTCATTCACATGCTTCATCCGGGCGGCGGCTTCCGGTTTGCCCAGGTTGCGGTCCGGGTGGTATTCGAAGGCAAGCTTCCGATAGGCGTTCTTGATCCGTTTTGGATCGGCACCTTTATCGATTCCCAATACCTGGTAGTAATCCTGCTTTTCCATAGTGGATATTCTCTTCTGTGTGTGCCGGATCCAAATCCTGTTTTATCGGGTTTGGGGCATGGGTTGCTATTTATCTAAAGATGTTAGACGGTTCTTGAGGTGCAGTTTTTCACGTGCCAGGGAGCGGATCCGGGGATCTGCATCGGTAAGGCACTTTTTGTAAACCGCTGCGCAGACCCCCGTCTCGGCAACGGTATCGAGAAGGTGAAGCGCATCCAGCCTCAGCAGCGGGTCGCCCTTTTGGATAACCGCATTATATATCTCAAAAACCTCTTTTCGCCGGGTGTCGAACTGCCAGAGGTTGAACAGAATGCTTCGCTTCTGTTCCAGGGAGGCGAGTTCCAGGCGGTCGGCCAACAGGTTCAGCAAGCGGTCATCCTGAAGGTTGGACAATGCATTGACGGCCGATTGCTGAACGTCGGTATTGGCATCATACAACAGTTCGATCAGCGGCAGGGCTGCGG
>CAZWAE010000195.1:6365-7833 GCA_964631805.1 uncultured Desulfobacteraceae bacterium
GGGACCGCATTGTGACGGTCTTTGAGAAACCATTCAACATCATCCACATATTCTGCGGCCTTTTTGAGTATTCTGCCTTCAGGATCGAAAGGTATCAGGTTGTGGCCATCCATCCCGGTTCACCCGTTACATTTGAAAAGGGCTTCCTCTGCCGACTCCACCACATCACCGGCATACTCGCCGTTGATTACCGTTTGGATCATCTCCACCGCTTGAGAATGTCCGGTTTCCCCGAACACATGCAGGATGTCGCCGCGGACCGGATCGGATGCCCCATGGAATTGTTCCCACAGCGGTTCAATCACCTCAGCCGCAAGGACCTTATCCTCATCTGCAATCATCTCCATGACCACCATGGCCCCCAGGCGGACGGACCATTTTTCATCCACAAGCAGCGATATCAGAGCGGGAAAGATCTGCCCGCTCTCCACCATCATCCGGGAAACACGGATCGCTTCGCCATTTTCGATCATATTCTTCAAGGATATGGCAGAAAGTTCCGATGGATCCCGGTTCAACATCATTCGGACCACTTCCCCGGCGGCCACCACTCCTGTCCATCGCATCCGGTCGTCCAGCACCACCGTGGGTACCGATTGAATTTCCTGACGTTTCGATGTACCGGGGAACATGACGCTATCGATCACGGCCACACGAACCCTGTCGCTGACAAGGGCCAGGGGTATGATTTCCCGGACAACGGAGGGGCAGAAGGGACATTGAGGTGCGATATGAATGTTCACCACTGAGGGCAAATGAAGGGCGGACAGGGTTTTTTTTATCGACGCCGGCAATCCGGTTTCCGCACCATCCCGAATCCCCAGGGCGTCAAGAAATGGCGGCAGTTCTTTTCCCGCGGGAATGGCGTGATAGGAAAGACGGGAACCGATGAGCAGGGCTGTATCCTGATTCGCCTCGGCTGCTTTGCGGTCAATCTGAAACTTGGGGGATATCCCTGACAGCTCTTTACAGAACATGTCGAACATCTCGTCCTGCGCTTTTCCCGACCGGCGCAGGATGATCCGGACCGGACCGGAAAGCGTTTTACCCATTTCGAAAATGCTGTTTTGCTCTGCTGCTGTCAACGAATGTCGTTTCATTGTCCTCTGCATCTGCCGGCACATAGTGTTAATCGGATGAATATCAATTGGTTGCGATCTGATTCATGCTTTCCAATGCTCGAATCAAACAGGCGCCAACCCATCTTAAGCGGCATGGTACAGAAGATGAAGCGCAAATTCAATAACTTCCGGCACGGGCAGATCTATGCCAATCCACCCGTGCCATGTATTTAGTGCCCATCCATAAATGGTCTTTATCCGGACGGACACGATTTAATGGATGGTGATCTGTTTTGGCTTTTGCGCTTCGGGTTTTGGCACATCGATTTTCAAAACGCCATCTTTAAAATCTGCCTGGATTTTATCCCGATCCACCTCTCCCGGGAGGGTGAAGGCCCTTTCGAATT
>CAZWAE010000196.1:0-7823 GCA_964631805.1 uncultured Desulfobacteraceae bacterium
CCCTTCCGGGCCGTACGGCGGGGGTTGCAGAATTTCAGAGACCATACTATAAACGGGGGCTGTTGAAAAAAACCGGGAGTCTTTGGCGATATATGCAGAATAACGAAAAAATCCGGATAGTGGTGAGGGGAATCCTTGCCGTGGCGGTCATCACCCTGTTCTGGGCCTGTGCCCCCAAAGTAAAAATGCCGGAACACCCGATACCCGAACCGGTTCTTACGGGCGAAGAGATCTTTTTGAATGGCGAGCACCTGTTTGAGACAAAAGCCTATGTACAAGCGCTTTCCCGATATGGTGCCTATTTGGAGGAGTTTCCGGAAGGTCCACTGGCCGATGCAGCACTGATCAAAATCGGCACCATTCAAAAGATCCTGAAAGACTACGCCGCTTCACGCGATACGTACCAACACCTCATCGACAAGTTTACGACCAGTCCCTATATCCCGGATGCCCGGGTGGGAATCGTAGAGACCTATTTTCATGAAGGTCAATATGAAGCCGCCATTACGGCTTATGCCGGTATCGACGTATCCCGGCTACCGCTCATCACTGCCAAGGAGACGCTTTTGATGATGGGCGACGCCTACTGGATTACCGGCTCTCCGGCGGATGCAGCGGCACTCTTTGCCCGGGCATTCCCAAAGGCAACACCCGACGAGCAGGCGCTTATCCGATCTAAAATAAGCGAGGCCCTCAGACTGCTTCCCCCCTCTCATATCGCTTCGCTGGTGTCCAGCCTGCAGTTGTCTCCTGCTGGGGATCTCATCAGAGAACTCGCCGGCCCCTTTGTTTACCACCGGTTCAGCCTGGGATGCCTGCTCCCCTTAAGCGGCCGATTTGCAGAATACGGAAACCGCGCGCTCAAAGGGGTGGAACTGGCTCTTTCCCGGGTCGCAGATAGGGAAGACCTCCCCGACTACCGAATCGTTTTCAAAGACACGGGGGGCGATCCCGAAAAAGCGGCCAAAGCGGTCAGAGAGCTGGTTGATGAACACCATGTCGCCGGTGTGATCGGTTCCATCATCACGGCAGAAACTGCAGCCCTTACCGCCCAGCAAGCCGGCATCCCCATCATCACCATGACCCAGAAGGAGAAAATTGCACAGATCGGGGACTTTGTTTTCAGGAATTTCTTTACTCCGGAGATGCAGGTGAAAGCACTGGTATCCTATTGCATCCAAACCCTCGGAGTGAATCGTTTCGCCATCCTGTATCCCAATGAACCCTACGGGTCCAAATTTATGAACCTGTTCTGGGATCAGGTGATTGCGGCGGGGGGAGTCGTTACGGGTGTCGAAACCTACGACCGGACTATCACCGATTTTGAAGATCCCATAAAAAAACTGGTGGGCCTTTATTACGAGATCCCCGAAGATCTTAAAAAAAGACCAGATCTCTTCACCGGAGATTCTTTCAATTTCGATACGGGTTTGAACAAACCACTCATGGACCCGCTCTCCGGGCCATTCGGGATACCGGGCGGGCGGGCGGCAGCGGAATCCGAGCCGGAACCACCTGAAGCGATTGTCGATTTCGATGCTGTTTTTATTCCCGATTCGCCCAGAAAGGCGGGGCTGATCATCCCCCAGCTGGCCTACCACGACGTTAAGGATGTATACCTGTTGGGAACCAATCTGTGGTATTCCAACACCCTCATTGATATGGCACAGCAGTACAGTCAGGGGGCGGTCATACCCGTCGGATTTTTCGACAACGGAACCGATGAAGAGGTGAAACATTTTACCCGTCTGTTCATGGAGGCCTACGGCGAGGCGCCGGGTTTTGTGGAAGCTGTGGCATACGACACCACCATGCTGCTGATGGAAGCCCTCGAAAGACCCGTTACAAATACGCGGGACGCACTGAAAGATGCGTTGCTCAATGCCGGGATCCATCATGGGGTGACCGGTTCGACCTCTTTTGACAGAGATGGGGATGTGATGAAAAAAATGCAGCTGTTGCGTATCAAGGGGGGAGATTTTGTCCAATTGAAAACGGAAACCACCGATGGCAGCATAGAGCCCTGAAAATGCACCCTGCTTATGCCGCTTATAATGCCCTTGGCACCGGCGCCTTCTGCCTGTTTTTCCCTGCCTACGCGCTGTTCAGCGGCCTCACCGGGCGATACCGGGCGGGTTTCAAGCAGCGGTTGGGCATATACCCCCGACACCTGTTCGAAAGCGCAACGGCCGGGCCCCGGATATGGCTTCATGCCGCCTCCGTGGGAGAGGTGGGCGTTGCCGCTGCTGTTATTGGCGAAGTCGTCCGGAAAAAACCAGACTGCCATATCACCCTGTCCACCACCACCGATCAGGGGCAACACCTCGCCAAAAAGTTGCTCGGTAACCGGGCTGCGTGTATTTATGCGCCGGTGGATTTCATCGCTTCGGTCAGAAAAGCGCTGTATCGGGTCAAACCGGATGTACTGGCATTGATCGAAACGGAAATCTGGCCCAATTGGCTCATCCAGGCCCATCGCATGGGAATTAATACGGCCATCGTCAACGGGAGGATCTCCATACGATCCATCCGGGGATATCTGAAAGCCCGCCCCATTATCAAGGAGACCCTCGCCCATGTCGATGCGTTCAGCATGATCCACTCCTCCGATGCCGACCGCATCCGCCGAATCGGCGCCCCTGCCGAGAGAATAGCGATCAACGGAAACGCCAAATATGATCTGCTGATCCGCAGAACCGATCCCCGGATCCGTCACAGGCTGAAAAAGATCTACAACCTGGAAGGGAAAACACCGGTGCTGGTGGCGGGAAGCACCCGGAAAGGGGAGGAGGAGCAGGTCCTTAACGCCTATTTGTCGGTCACCCGAAGTTTTCCGGAAACCGTGCTCATCATCGCACCGCGCCACGTTGAAAGAACGCCCGTCATTGTGAAAATGGCCGGCAGCAGGGGGATCGCCTGCCAGCTCAGAACGGACCTCGACCGCGCCGGCAGAAACGCCCGGGTGGTTGTTCTGAACACCATGGGGGAACTGACAGCTGTTTACAGTCTGGCTTCCGTGGCCTTTTGCGGCGGGAGCCTGGTGCCCCTAGGCGGGCAGAACGTTCTGGAGGCTGCCGTCTGGGGCGTACCGGTGGTGTACGGGCCCTCCATGGAAGATTTTCAGGACGCGAAAACACTTCTTGGTCGTTACGGGGGGGGAATTGAGGTGGCGGATGAGAAAGAACTGGCCGACACGGTAACACACCTTCTGGGCGATCCCGATCATTCGGATGAAACGGGCCGCCGCGCCCGGGAGGCGGTTCGGTCCCACGCCGGGGCTGCCGTTAAACACGCCCGGATCATTTGCCGTTTGCTGGACGGATGAGATCTGTCGGCATAAAAGCGACCCACCCTCAACGCCGGATGAAGCCGGCTTTTATGGATTGTTTTTCAGTGATCCCTGCCCCGTTGCTTCCAGCACGGTGCGCCAGAGTTTCCCTTCCGGTTTGACCTGTTTTCTTTTCCCACCGGACAACTCCATGGGCACGTGGACATAGTGGTTGTTCCAGTGGGCGATGATCAGCCGTGTTTTCCCCGCCATACCGGCGTGAACCGCATCCCGCCCTAAAAATCCGCAGAATACGCTGTCGTTGGGATTTGCCGGCAAGCTCCGGATCAGGTAGCTGGGGTCGATATACTTGATGGATATGGGGATTTCTTTTTTCCTGAAATGGGATACGATCTCCCCTTTTAGAAACAGGCCGATATCTTTCAACCGGATGTTGCCGGATTCGTCTTTTTCATTCCCGGCGGTTTCAAAGAATTTTTGCCCAGCCCCCTCAGCCACCACAATCACCGCATGTTTTCTCATCTCAAGCCGGTTTTCAAGCTGTGCAAACAATCCGGCGGGACCATCAAGATCAAAGTCGATTTCCGGTATCAGGACAAAATTGGCGTCCTGTTGGGCAAGCGCTGCCGTGGCGGCAATGAAACCGGAGTGCCGTCCCATGAGCTTGATCAGGCCGATGCCGTTGGGATATCCCAATGCCTCGTTATGGGCCCCCCGGATCGTTTCCGTGGCCACATCCACCGCCGTGTCGAAGCCGAAGGAACGGGAGACCATATGGATGTCGTTGTCGATGGTTTTTGGGATGCCCACCACGCAGATCTTCAGGCCCCTTTCCGAAATTACATCGGCAATCCGTCTCGCCGCCATCAGGGTGCCGTCACCGCCGACGGTGAACAGTATGCCGATATTCATCCGTTCCAGGCAATCCACAACGGCTTCCATATCCTGGGGCCCACGTGACGACCCTAATATAGAACCGCCCATGTTGAGAATTTCCGCCACCGATTCGGGGGTCAGGTCCATCACTTCGTGCCCGTATTCGGGGATGAAACCCTCAAGCCCGTACCGCATACCGTAAATATTCCGCACCCCATAGTGGTGGTACAATTCCAGCACGACGGCACGAATGATGTCGTTCAAACCAGGGCACAGGCCGCCACAGGTCACCAGTGCGCATCTCAGTTTACTGGGATCGAAATAGATCGCCTCCCTGGGTCCTGCGAGTTCCAACGACGGCGGCGTCTGTCCCCCGGTCGACATCTCTTCAAGCTGCTTCATGGCAATGTAAACGAGGATGCGTTCATCGTCGGATATAAAATGGCGGGAATGGGCCTTTTCTTTATCTTTGAGGATCGGGGATGGAATTTTAGGCGCGCCAATGGTGGGGATATCATAATCGGTGACAACCGGGTTCATGGTCTCCTCCCTTATCAGGTCCCGTTGAATTTAAAATCCCCTTTACCGAGAACATCATGAAGGTGGAGAATCCCCTTCACCGCTCCGGTTCGATCGGTAACTGGCAGCACTGTAATCTGGTATTTTTCCATGAGGTTGAGGGCATCATACGCCGGGATTTCGGGATCTATGGTCCTGGGATCCTGCGTCATGACCTCCGCTGCCGACATCCTGGAAAAATCGAGCTGCTTGGCAACGCCGCGGCGGATGTCGCCATCGGTGATGATGCCGGACAGGATATTGTCCGTATCAACGATAAACGCCACTCCCAATCCATGGCGATCGATTTCACCGATGGTCCGGGCCATGGATGTCCCGATGGAAACCATGGGGATCAAATCCCCGGTGAGCATGAAATCCCGCACCCGGTTGGCCAACCGCTGCCCCAGGCGGCCACCTGGATGGACTTTTTTGAAGTCGCTGGATTTGAATTTTTTTAAATTGATCAAAACGACGGCCAGCGCATCACCCATGGCCAGCATGGCCGTAGTGCTCGCCGTGGGGGCAAGTCCCAAAGGACAGGCCTCTTTGTCCACTCCGACATCGATAACGACATGGCTTTCCCGGGCAAGGGTGGATTCCAGGTTGCCGGTAAAGGCGATGACCCGGCAGCCGATATTCCGGATGCTCGGCACCAGGATGTTCAACTCATCGGTCTCGCCGCTGCTGGAAAGGGCGATGAACACGTCATCCGGATCGACAATACCGAGATCCCCGTGCATCGCTTCCACCGGATGCAGGAACAGGGATCTGGTGCCCGTACTGTTGAGGGTGGCCACGATTTTCCTCGCCACGATTCCCGATTTCCCGATGCCGCCCACGATGATACGGCCCGTTGCGGATAAGATCAGGTCCACCATTTCGTTGAAACGGCCATCCATTTTTGCCACGAGTCCGAGAATCCCCTCGGCCTCGATCTTCAATACATCCGCAGCTTGTTCAATGATGCTTTGTGACGTCATACACTACCTAAAAGGTTTTTAATGTAAATATTCTGAAATCGTTACAATTTTTCGGGTAAAAATCAAGAGATCATTTCATCCGGCAACGTCTCTAACGAATACCCCATTTCATGAATCGAAACGAGACCGCAAGCTTGATACGATACTATCATCTGTCAACAGTATCATACCACAAAACCTGCTGGATAGGGGATTTGCGGTCCATGAAAAAAAATCCGATTTCTGTTGACAAGTCCACGAACACCCTTTATATTCCGCGCCAATTTCGTTCAACCTATATTTCATGGGGCCGGGCGTCTATGACATTCGGCCTTTATTTTTTTTACACAAAGGGGGTGATTCAAATGATTTGCGAAACGATTCGTAAGGGTGCGGAATGTGCTTTCATGACGAAAGCGGGGTGTTCCTACAAGGAGGGGCTTTGCCATGAGATCGTGGACAGGTGTGACGGATGCAGCCGTACGGCAGAATTTGCATCCAGGTGGTACTGCACGTCTTTTCCTGAGCCTTCGGTAAAATGGAGAAACGGCAACTGCACCATGGCTTCCCATGTGGCGTCCACAGTTTCAGAGAACAAGCAAAAGCTCAATCCGCTAAAAG
Source organism: uncultured Desulfobacteraceae bacterium (assembly GCA_964631805.1). Classification (GTDB taxonomy): domain Bacteria; phylum Desulfobacterota; class Desulfobacteria; order Desulfobacterales; family CAZWAE01; genus CAZWAE01. The sequence goes on from CAZWAE010000196.1 coordinate 6,307, forward strand.
CTTCCAAGAGAGGAAAAAGATAATGCGGTCATCGAGCCAACAATGAACCCCGTCCTGCAACAGGACGGGGTTTTTTTTGCCCTCCCTTGTCCGGATTCCCCGGCGTCTTTTCCCTTGACATCATTCAGGCGAAACCGGTAATACCTCAAAGCTGCGTAGATATACACCCGATCTGTTCATCGCATCCGAACCACCTTGATATCATTGAAGATAGTTCTGTTATCAGAACAGGAGGCTTTCACTATGAATCCAATCGCTAAACAGCTCAACGAGATCATTGGAGCCGGGAATCCCCACCTGATGGAGATGCTGTCCGATACCGGCACACAACTTTTTTTCCCCAAGGGGATCCTGACCCAGAGTGCCGAGGCCAAAGAAAAAGCCCATCTGTTCAATGCCACCGCCGGGATTGCCAAACAGGAGGGGCGAACCATGTGTTTTGAATCGGTGGTGGATTCGGTCCAGGATATCAGGCCCAGCCAGTCGCTGACCTATGCCCCCTCTTTCGGCATCCCGGAGATGCGGAAGGTCTGGCAGGAATCCCTTTTTAAGAAAAATCCCTCCCTGGCCGGCAAACCGGTGAGCCTTCCGGTGGTAACCAACGGGATCACCCATGCCATCAGCATGTTCGGGGATGTGTGGCTGAATCCCGGGGATGTGGTGATCCTGCCGGAGATGATGTGGGGCAATTACAATATGATTCTCAATGTCCGGCGCGGTGCCCGGATTCGCCACTACCCTTTGTTTTCCGAGTCGGGCGGGTACAATCTTAAGGCTTTCGAAGCGACGGTTCGGGAAGAGGCTGCCGCATGCGGGAAGGTCTGCGTGATCCTCAATTTTCCCCAAAACCCATCGGGATACACCATCAGCGCCTCCGAGGGAGAGCGCATGGTGGAGATCCTTACCGATGTGGCCAAACAGGGAACGAACGTGATCGTTGCCATGGACGACTCCTATTTCGGTCTTTTCTACGAGGAGGACACCTTAAAGGAATCTCTTTTCGCCAAACTCTGCGGCGTTCATCCGCGGCTTCTGGCCGTCAAGCTGGACGGCGCCACCAAGGAAAATTTCGTATGGGGGCTGCGGATCGGGTTCGTCACCTACGGTTGTGCGGCGGAGGAGGATCTTGCGGGGGTTTATGATGCACTGGAGAAAAAAACCGCCGGCTGCATCCGGGGCAACATCTCCAACGCCTCCCATCTGGGACAGCGTATCGTCCTCAAATCCATGGAGGATGGGAGGTTCGAGGCTGAAAAACAGGACAAATTCGACATCCTCAAAGGCCGGGCCATGCGGGTCAAGGAGGTGCTTCGGAATGGCAAGTTTCAGGATGCCTGGGACGTCTATCCATTCAACTCCGGTTACTTCATGTGCCTGCGATTGAAGACGGTGGACGCAGAAACCCTTAGGGTGCACCTGCTGGACCGTTACGGTGTCGGCCTCATCGCCATCGGCGAAAAAAACCTGAGAATCGCATTTTCCTGCATCGACGAAAACCAAATTCCAGAACTGTTCGA
>CAZWAE010000197.1:0-5756 GCA_964631805.1 uncultured Desulfobacteraceae bacterium
TGCCCCAGGTGATCCTTTCGTCGGATGCCATGAATGCCGGCATCGCCAAATGTGAAGAGGCCATGGGAAAATCGATGGACCGTAAGGCCAAGGTCGTCACCCATACGGCAGAGGGAGATATTCACGATATCGGACAGGTGATCGTTAACGCGCTTCTCAATGCCAACGGTTTTGAGGTGATCGATCTGGGTGCCGATGTGCCGGTGGACAAAGTGGTTTCCGCCTGCAAGGAGCATCGTCCCATCATGGTAACCGGCACCGCATTGATGACCACGACCATGACCGCGTTTCCGAAGATTGCCCACCAGTTGAAAACCGCAGGGTTGAGCATCCCCTTTGTATGCGGTGGCGGGGCGGTTTGTGAAGAGTATGTGACCGGTTATGATATGGGGGTTTGGGGAAAAGAAGCCAACCAGGCGCCCGGATTGGCCGAAGATGCCCTGGCGGGGGAAGACTGGGTTGCCATGCGCTCCAAATGGAATGGATAATTTTATAGTGCGGACCTGAACCAGGAGTCCGCACATTCATTTTTCAGGAATAGATGTGACAAAACAGATTGCCGATTGCCGGTAAACGCTTTCGGTTTCGGTGGTCGATGCGGCAGAGGTTTTTTGATGGTTGTCGATCTGGTTTACGGATTTCTCGGCTCCGGTAAAACTACGTTTATCACGCGAGTTCTCAACCAATGGGGAGCCGACGAGAAGATAGTGGTTCTGGTCAATGAGTTCGGCAACGTGGGCATTGACGGAGACCTGCTGAGCGCCCAAGGCGGCAGTGTGGTGGAAATGCCCAGTGGCTGCATCTGTTGTACGTTGAGGACTGATTTTCGAACGCAGCTCCGTGAGATCGCCCGTACCATCGGTCCTGACAGGATTATCATTGAACCGAGCGGGGTGGCAACCGTTACGCAAATCCAGAATGTTTTTCTCTCTCAGATTCGCGACGGCAAACTCGCTGCTCTGCATAAAATCCTCGTGGCCGATGCCACCGGCTTCATGGATCTGTACCGGTCCAACCGCTACTATGTGGAATCCCAGGTGCAACATGCGCATATCGCGCTGCTGAACAAATGCGATCGGGTAAAAATGCACAAGGCACTTTTAATGCGTTCGGCCATTAGTGCCATTAATCCTGACATCACTGTTTATATGACCCGTTTCGGCGCAGTGGACTGGCCGGACTACCGATACGCCCTGGCATCTCTTCCCAAAGGGGAGACGCCCGGGGGGGATGTGTCATCCGAAACAGTGAACGAACGGGGTGTGCCCATCCATTCGACCGTTGAAAAAGCCCGAAACGACCTCCATCATTCCGGCAAAGGTGATAACCGCCATCATTCCGCCGGCGATGATGGACACCATCATCATGACGATCCTTATCCTGCCGATCCGAAGGACAACCCGTTTTCGGGGTACGAATCCTTCAGCCTAATGGTTGAGCATAGCTCTTTTGATCAGGAAAAGGTGGAAACACTTTTTCAGCAACTGAGTGAAGCCGAATCTGCTTTCGGGCAGATTGTGCGGGCAAAGGGAATCTTTCAGGTCGGCAATAAATGGCGGGTCATCGAATTGGCGTCGGCGGAGATCTCCTCCCAGCCGATCCGGCCGTCTCAACAGAGTAAAATTGCGATCATCGGAAAGGAGCTGGACCGGAATCGCCTTCGTGACGCGATAAACGGTTGTTTGAACAAGAAACTTTCCGATGAAAACCGGTGTCCATCCTGAATTGGCAATCCCGCCCTTTGCAGATTGGCGTCTCCGACGGTACCGGATCAACCAGTTGGGGATGGACACCATTTAATCATCACTATGAACGCGATGGATTTAAAAGACAAGCCTCTATTTTTAATCATCGACGATGGGCACCGATCATTCCGATCGCTGTCGTTGCGAATCGCATCGGAACATTTTCAGCCGCAATGGGCGGAAAATGCCCGAAAAGGATTGAAAATATTGGATCAAATGGCCGATCGCGTGAAATTGATCATGATCGACCTGAAGGCTTCCGGAATGGGCGGAGGCGGTTTTCTGCACCACAGCCGGCGTATCGCGCCTCGGGCGGCGGTATTGATAACCACCCCTTTGGGACCGATCCTTTTTCGCAACGGAGACTTCTACAACCTGGAGCAACTGAATTTGAAGACCCATATCAATGCCATCCTGGACATCCTTTTTTTAGGTTCGGAGCCGCATTCTACAAGCGGCGGGAACCTGAAGGAACCGGTCCGCCCGATGGGCAAAAACCGCCTTTTCGACATCATCGGCAGCAGCCCCGAACTCAATGAGATTTATGGGTTGATTGAAAGGCTGCGATCCAGTGATGCCACGGTATTGATATCCGGTGAAAGCGGCACCGGGAAAGAACTGATAGCAAGGGCGATCCATCGTTCCGGCTATCGGAAAGACAAACCGTTCGTACCGCTGAACTGCGGCGCCATACCATCCGAGTTGATGGAAAGCGAACTGTTCGGACACGAGCGGGGGGCTTTTACAGGGGCCGTCAACCAACGGATCGGTAAATTTGAAATGGCGGACACCGGAACCCTGTTCCTCGACGAGATCGCTGATCTGGACAGGAGACTGCAGGTGAAACTTCTCCGACTGCTCCAGGAAGGAGAATTTTCACGTGTGGGGGGCAATGCCCTGCGCAAAGCGGATGTCCGGGTCATTGCCGCGACCAATCAAAATCTGAAACAGGCCGTTGCCTCCGGTATTTTTCGGGAGGACCTGTTTTACCGCTTAAATGTGGTACCGATCCACGTCCCCCCCTTGCGTGAGCGAAGGGAGGATATCCCCGACCTGCTCACCCATTTTTCAAAACGGACAGCAGCCGGAATCGGGAGGCCTGATCCGGTCTATTCTTCCGGGGCGCTCATGGCACTTCTCAATTACACTTATCCCGGCAATGTCAGGGAATTGATCAATATTGTTAAGAGAATCATGGTGATATCCACAGGGGATCCTGTTAATTCAGACGATCTGCCGGGGGAGGTACGGCAATGTGCGCTGGAGGGGACCGATAATAGAGAGGTCCTGGCAAAACTACCAAAGGAGGGTATCCGACTCGCGGAGGTGGAAAAGGAATTGATCCTTAAAACCCTTGAATTGACCAGCGGGAACAAAATGGCCGCTGCGCGGACACTGGGGATCACCCGGCGTTTGCTCTACCTGCGGCTGGACCACTATGGCATTAAACCCGGAACATTTGCCACACCGGGTTACACATTTCACCCTGCTGTCACCTCATGTGGCAACAGGGTGAAATACTAATTTTAACAAGCATGAACTTTATTTTTAAGCACATATATTACAGCAACTTATGAATCATAGAAAATGGCGTTCTGGCATGCGGGTTGCAATCTTTCCTATCCAATCGGGAGGGTTCGATTTCAATGCTCAAATCGAAAGGAGGTGGAACCGGACGGATCGGCAGTAAAGAATTACAACCCAACCTCAATTCTTAACAATCAGAAAAAGGAGACAACATGGCTCGTAAAAAATGTACAAAAATGGCGTATAAAAGTGGCGAAGATATGATATTCGGAACGGCCGTGAATCCGGTTACCACCAAAAGAGGGATCGAAATCGGCGGCGGTTACGTTCACCCCGAGGTGGTGCCCCATCCCCGGCCCAACAGCGAAAAAACCATGAAGACCCTGCTGCGGGAATATGAGCGCGCTAACGGTGACGCTCTGGAACGGATGGTCATCCTGGGCCATCCCACCCTTCAGGTCGAAAACGAGCATGTTTTTCAGATGACCCACAATCCCAAATGGGGTGGGGAGATTGCGGCCCAGACCGCCAAACAGATGGACGAGTACCTTGAAAAGTACGGTTTGAAAGCCTCCTACCGCTCCACCATCGCCGATCTGCGCAAACCGGACATGGTCGATATGCGCAACAGCGATTACACAAGGGAGGTGCTTGAATCCTTCAATGAATGCTCCAAACATGCCGACATCGTCTCCATAGAGTCCATGGGCGGCAAGGAGATTTTCGACCACGCCATCATCCGTAACGACATCGCCGGTATTCTTTTCGGCATCGGTGTTCTGGGCGCCATCGACATGGAGTGGATGTGGTCGCAGATCGTTGAGATTGCAAAAAAGAACGGCTGCATTCCCGGAGGGGACACCAACTGTTCGGAAGCCAACACGGCCATGTTTATGGCGGGCGGCATGACATCCAAGGATGTTCCCCATACCATCGCCGCGCTGTCACGCGCTGTGGCGGCATCCCGGACCATGACCGCCTACGAATGCGGGGCCACCGGTCCGACGAAAGACTGCGCTTATGAGGATCCCATTATCAAGGCCATGACAGGTGTGCCCATCTCAACTGAAGGAAAAACCAGTGCCTGTGCCCATTCCGACCTGGCCGGCAACCTGATTGCCGCTGTTTGCGACCTGTGGTCCAACGAAGCAGTGGAATACCATGACATGTTCGGCGCCAGCACCACCTCCGTATTTGCAGAGATCCTGGGTTACGACTGCGCCATGTTCAACACCTCCATCGAACTGGGTTACCAGCAGCAGATGAAGGAGATTCTGGTCAACTCCGATATGTACCGGGATTCCCACAGCCTCGTCGTGGCGCCCAACAACGCATGGGAGGTCGGTAATGCGATCACCAGCAACCGCGCCAAGAGCAACTACGCCAGCGCCAAAGCCGGCGCCACCAAAGCCGGCGAGATCATCCTCGGCGATGCCAACATGAAGCTGACCGCTATCGAGAAAAAAGCACTCGACACGGCCATGGCCGAGATGGCGGCCCTGCCGGAAGATGAAGGCGATTTCATCGATATGTGCCTGGATAAATACAAGAACGTCAAGGGCTTTAATCCGGCATCATACGGTCTGTAGGAAATTATTGCGAAATCAGTTCGCTATATTTTTCTGAGTACAACATCCCAAAGGGGGTATGGCGCCCAGGGCTTTACTCCATGACGCCACGCCCCCTTTTTGTTAAGCTAAAAAGAGTCACCTGTCACTTTTAAGGGCAGCAGAAAAGTGTTTTGACCCAGGCCCTAAGGAAATTACTTCGATGTTAGCCTGTACACGGTGCGGCCGCCTGCATACAGATGCGGAAAAAGCGGCTGGAAAAAGGCTGTCCTGTACGGAAGCGAAACAATGCTGGGCGAAATGGAAAGCTGATCATCAGAAAAATTTCGGCCATTACCCGGCGCTTTCCTTCGATGGCGACGACAACTGGATCTGCCTTAAATGCGGGCGACGGATCAATAAACAAATTAGCGGGATGAATTTATAGAACAACTATAAATAGATCTGTCGGCAAGGGCTTTAGAGAAAGGAAAACATCTCAATGCCAAGTTTGGGAATCGCATTGGATTTGGGGACCAGCGGATTTCGCGGCCAGGTTATCGATCTTTCGCGGGACGGCCGGATCATTACAACGGTGGTCACCACGCGCCATCCGATTCCGGGAGCGAATGTGATCGACCACTTGCATTTTGCCCTTGAGGTGGGTGTGGATGAAGCCCATCTTGTGATGCTCTCAGCGGTAAACCGCGTGATTGACAAACTCCTCGAAAAAATGTCTTCCACCAAAAAGCAGGTCAAGCGGTTGGCGGTGTGCGGCAACCCGATTCAGTTATCCCTTTTTCAAGCAATTGAGATTCGGGATCTGGCCTATGCCGGCAAGCGTAAACTCGATGCACTCGGCGTTACCCCCCCCCAACGTGGCGCCCAGAGAGTCAAAGCAAAAGATATTTCGGGTCTGGATCTGCCGGCGGATACC
>CAZWAE010000197.1:5856-7781 GCA_964631805.1 uncultured Desulfobacteraceae bacterium
CGCCCAGAGAGTCAAAGCAAAAGATATTTCGGGTCTGGATCTGCCGGCGGATACCGTGGTGATCATCCCCCCGGCCGTGCAACATGAAATCGGCGCGGACGCGTTGGCCATGATGATTCAGACCGGATTGTTAAAGAGTGGCAAAATCGCCGTTGTTACCGATTACGGCACAAACAACGAAATGGCGCTGCTTGCCAATGGTGTTGTTTATACCGGCTCCACGGCAGCCGGACCCGCTTTGGAAGGACAGCATATCCAAAACGGCCTTCTGGCACTGCCCGGCGCCATCGCTGATGTCGAATTTGTACCTGATCCCGAAGACAACCCTCTGGCGCCCGGCCATCGCACCGATGCCGCCTATCTTCCCGTCAAAGGTTTTTTGAAATGCTTCGTCCTGGACGACTCAATGACCCTCTCCGCAGGTGACACCGTAGATCCGGAGAGCGGTGTGATGTTTTCCCCCGGCGATCTGCCGGCGGTGGGTATCACCGGTACCGGCGTCGTGGCGCTGATCGAACGGGGTTTAAATTCGAGGTTAATTCGCATTCCCCGCATCAATACCCAGGATGAGACCATTTGCCTTTCGAATGGCATTCGCTTTTATTCTCAGGATTTACAGGAAGCGGGCAAGGCCATCGGTGCGGTTCGTGCCGGACATATCACCCTATGCCAGGAGGCCGGAATCAATCCGGAAGATATAGAAATCGCCTACTGCTCAGGCGCGTCCGGCACCTATGTGGATGCACGCAAAGCCCAGTGTGTTGGCATGATTCCGCCGCAAGTAAAGAAAATCTACCAGGTGGGCAACACCTCTCTAGCCATGGCCCGGGAACTGGTTTGTGATGATAACGCACTTTTTCGCATGAAACAGGTGGCCGATCAATTGCGTCAGCACCACTGCATGTTCGCTTCGTCAAAGGTATTTGAGAAGGTGTATATCCTTGAACTGGCCTATTGGACCGAAGGGATGCCCATCTCCCAGTACCAAAAGTTTCTGGCACGCTACGGGCTCCCGGCCCTGAAACCCGTTGCAGCCAAACCCGAAATCATCAAAACCGTGCAACGGGATATTCCGGACCTTGGAGAAAAAGGACTGCAGATCATAGACAATATGGGTTCGTCCCGCAGTGTTACTTTTCCAAAATGTGCCGCCGATATGGCGTGTGTCAGAGTATGTCCGGAATCGGCCCTCAATTTCGAACTACAAGCGGACATAACCCGTATTGAGATTGATCTTTCCCTATGCAACGGGGTGGCATGCCGCCGTTGCGAGCGGGTCTGCAAGGAAAAAGTGTTTAATCTCGTCAAAATCATTACCGGCCGATATCCGCCAGGTGATGTCACCATAAGGAACTAACCGTAGGCCTCATGAATCATCTCCCTTTGAACATAGCGGTGGTAAACGCCTTGAAGAATACCAAAGGGATTGCCGGGGCAACCCCCGTTACCAACGAAGACCGCGAACAGATTTTGATCTGTGAAAGGAAGGCGGAAAAACGATCTCTGATGGGTCTGGGCAAAGTCATTAATACCGGTGTCAGGGAAATTCTAAAATGTGAAGCTGTGTACGTGGCGCTAACACAAATGAGTTTTGATTGGGGTTGCCAGGCCACTCTGCTGCTTAAAAAAGAGGATCAAATCGTTGGAGAAGAGGTCCGGGACGAGGCCCGTCTGCTGGAATTAGGTGAAGCGTCCCATGTCTGGTTCATGCATAAAAATTTCGTTATCTACAAGGATCGCATCGATTTCCCCCGGGATGTGGTGCAGAAAATCTGCCACTTTGAGATTCCCGGTTTGGCGGCCGAGTGGTTTCGTCCGGGAAAAGCAGCGGTTTTGATTGCATCCGCCAACGTGGCTGTTCCATCGACCTTGGGAGATGTTTTTCTAAAAGAACGCTATTTCGATAACTGCGATGAACATGGCAC
>CAZWAE010000198.1:0-3724 GCA_964631805.1 uncultured Desulfobacteraceae bacterium
ATCATTCCGTTCGATTCAGTATCTGTTTTTCCACCGCCGCTTCCGTCCATTGCCTGTCCGGCTTCCGAGCCCCTTCGGTACAAAGGGAGATAAGCAGGTCGGCATCTTTTTTGGCGTTCCGATATCCGGTCATGGTCGCCTCCTCGATAATTTCCCAATTTTCGGAATGGATAAAATCGGTAAAGGCCGCCTTTATTTCAGGAAACAAGGTTTTTGCAAGTCCTGCCATGAACGCGACGTAAAATCCCAGGCGGGCACAGCTTTGTGTTTCGACAATTCGGCGCAACGTACCACTTTCACAGGTATCGGCAAGCAGATCCTTCACGGTTCGTGCCGCCAGTTCAACAGTGGTGTGGGGAAATTCGGAAATAATTTTCCGCCATTTTCCCCGGGGAAAGGTTTTGTCTTTTATCTCTCCCAGTTCATGGTAGATGTACACCTCTTTTTGGTGATAATAAATGGTATGGAGTTGCCGCTGCAGGTTTTTAGTACGGTGATCTTTGATACCGCACCGGTCCAGGGCATAGGCAAGGGCCGGGCGCCCCGATTTATTGACATACTGCATCTGGTCCCAAAGGTAGAGCCTGCCAGCTTCCTTGCGCAACAATATACGATCACCCCGGGACGACGCCGGGATGGTCAGAAGATCGCGTGCCAGTTCATGTCCCGTTACATAGAGGGTGGCCCCGTTGAGGTCTCGTTTTTCATCGATGACCCCCAGGAAAAAAGTGGGTTTCAGGCTGCGGCCGTAGCCTGCACTATAGAACAGTTTAAGGGGCGCCAGAACGGTGTTGATGCCGCTGGTGTCGAAGGGGTCAAAGGTCTGCCCGTCAATGGTCAGTTCAGAAAAAGCATTTTCCGTTACATAATCCCACGCCTCCTCCTTGTGACCGATCCATTCCAACACCTCCGCGGAATCTTTTTCCTCCCAAGGATTCAATCTTTTTTCCCATTTGTATAGATCGCGAAGCCTCAATGCCAGCCCGCAAATGGAAAACAGCCCGGCATTCTGGGAATCGGAAATGTTGCAGTTGTTCAATACCTGCCGGGTGAGAAGTTTTCGATCAATCATTATCCACCTTTCATAACTCCAATTTGATTCAATTTGTATAACCGGTCCGGTGGGTTTGGCAACGGGTATTTATAATAGAGAACCGGATCGACATGGCTTTTCATCTCCCGGACAATTGATACTTCAATGATTGGCAAGGAAATTCACAGGTCATATGCCGGATGATAGCTCAAATCCAATTCTTCCAGATATTGATTAATTTTCCAATTGACATACCATATACTGTATGAGAATAATGATACCTCGCCTAACCGATAATTCACAAAAGCCACGAACACAGGGTCTCTATCACTTCCATCTATCAATTCTCAGGAGCAGGCTGATGGCACATAAGGGAAAATTTCTCATCACCGATGAAGGACGCATAAATTTAGGAAGCCACATCTGGGACGACCGGCGTTTTACGGACCGCCTGTCCAAAGATAATCCCATCAGCCCTGAGCAAGCCAGAGATATCAGCCAATTTCTCAAGGGAACCATTGATGAGCTGGCCGTCGATACCATCACCCAGCCCGTTATCGACGAGATTTTCAGAATTAAGCTCATGGAACTGGGGCTTTCCGAAGTGACCCCGATCCGTCTTGAAAAATCGTTTTTTATTCGAAACGGGCTTTCGCTTTCGGATAATGCCAAAACGGTTTTGGAAAGACGGTATCTGAGAAAGGACCGCTCCGGGAAAGTGGTTGAAACACCCGCACAGATGTTCCGAAGGGTCGCCCGGCATATTGCCCGGGCCGAGAAAAATTACACCGAGGAGCCCGAGATAGAGAGGATCGAAGAGGTCTTTTACGACATGATGACCGACTGCCGGTTCCTGCCCAACTCTCCCACCTTGATGAACGCCGACAGAAGATTGGGCCAGCTTGCCGCCTGTTTTGTACTGCCCGTGGAAGACAGCATGGAGGGAATATTCGAAACCCTTAAAAATGCGGCCGTCATTCACAAATCCGGCGGCGGGACCGGCTTTTCATTTTCAAGGTTGAGACCTAAAAACAGCATGGTGGGCACCACCGGAGGAATCGCATCGGGTCCGGTCTCCTTCATGAAGATCTTCAACACCGCCACCGAGCAGGTCAAACAGGGCGGTACGAGAAGAGGGGCCAATATGGCCATCCTGCGGGTGGACCACCCGGATATCATGGAGTTCATCAGCTGCAAGAAAACCAGTTCCGAACTGAACAATTTCAACATATCCGTCGGGCTCACGGAGGCCTTCATGGAGGCCGCGAAAAATGAGCAGGACTACGACCTTCTAGACCCCACAAACGGCGAAAAAGTGGGCAGCCTCAACGCCGCTGCGGTGTATCAGGCGCTCTATTCCCAGGCATGGGAAAACGGGGACCCGGGAATCATCTTTTTGGATCGGGTCAACCGGGACAACCCCACCCCCGGAATCGGCGAAATCGAAAGCACCAATCCCTGCGGCGAACAGCCCCTGCTTCCCATGGAGGCCTGCAACCTGGGATCCGTCAATCTGTCTCAGTTTGTGATCGAAAAAAACGGCATCCCGACCATCGATCACCGGGAACTGGGACGCACCATTACCGATGCCGTACGGTTTTTGGACAATACCATCGACATGTCCAGATACCCCATCAAAGAGATCGACAAGATGGTGAAAGGCAATCGAAAAATCGGCCTGGGCGTCATGGGATTCGCCGACCTTTTGTATCAACTCAAGATTCCCTACAATTCCGAAGAAGCCCTTGAAACCGCTGGGGAGGTGATGCGCTTTGTCCAGGAGACGGCCCGCGAAGCGTCAAAGTCACTGGCCGGAGAGCGGGGTGTTTTCGAGAATTTCGATAAGAGTATATACAAAAACCGGGATGGATCCATCTACCGGAACGCCACCGCCACCACCATCGCCCCCACCGGTACCCTGAGCATCATCGCCAACTGTTCAAGCGGGATCGAACCGCTCTTTGCATTGAGCTATGTCCGCAACGTCATGGACAACGACAAACTGGTCGAAGTCAATCCCCATTTTGAGGCGGTGGCCAAAGCGGGCGGGTTTTACAGCCGGGAACTGATGGACAGGATTGCCGAAAAAGGCAGCATCCACGATATGGAGGAGATTCCGGAAGAGATCCGGAAAGTATTTGTGACAGCCCACGACATCTCCCCCAACTGGCACATCCGCATGCAGGCCGCTTTTCAGAAATATACCGACAATGCGGTTTCCAAAACCGTCAATCTCCCCTTGGATGCAACGCTGAGAGATGTCAAGGAAGTGTACGACCTCGCGTATGATCTGGGGTGCAAGGGTGTGACCATTTACAGGGACGGCAGCAAGGACAATCAGGTGCTCTCCTTTTCCGATGCTAAAAAGGATGAGAACCAGGGTGTGATCAACATAAAGGATCGGCCCGAAACCTTAGAGGGGTTTACGACCCGGATCAAAACCGGGTATGGGTACCTTTATGTCACGGTCACGGAGTTCAATGGGAACCCTTTTGAGGTTTTTGCGACCATCGGCAAATCCGGCAGATCCACCACCGCAAAAACGGAAGCCATCGGACGGCTGGTGTCCCTGGCGCTTCGATCCGGTGTCACCGTCGACAAAATTGTGGAACAGCTCGAGGGCATCGGCGGCGAGCATCCCATATTCCAGGCCGGGGGGCTGGTGTTGTCCATCCCGGATGCCATCAGCAG
>CAZWAE010000198.1:3824-7657 GCA_964631805.1 uncultured Desulfobacteraceae bacterium
ATGGAAGCCGACGCACTGACCTACGATGACGTTCTGCTCGTACCCTCCTACAATCATTGGGAATCCCGAAGGGTTGTCGACATCTCCATCACCGATAAGTCGGGAAAACTATCTTTGGACCTGCCGGTGATGACCGCAAACATGGACACCATTACCGAAGAGTCCATGGCGAATTTTATCGGCGGCAAAGGGGGAATCGGGGTCCTGCACCGGTTTATGTCCATCGAGGACAATGTCCGGATGTTCAAGGCCTGCGACCACCCCGTGTTTGTCTCCATCGGGTGTGGAAAAGGGGATCTCGTTCGCACCGAGGCGCTGAGGGATGCCGGTGCCGGCATGTTTTGCGTGGACGTTGCCCACGGGCACGCCCGGTATGTGGGACGAACCCTCAAGAAATTGAGAAACATGCTCGGCAAGGAGGCCTGTCTCATGGCCGGGAATGTCGCCACCTATGCCGGTGCCGATTACCTTGCCTCCTGCAGTGCGGATATCGTTAAAGTGGGTATCGGCGGCGGTTCGGTCTGTACCACGCGAATCAAGACCGGTTTCGGCGTTCCCAATCTGACGGCCATCCGCCATTGTGCCCGGGCCGACCGCTCCATTGTGGCGGACGGCGGAATCCGATATCCCGGTGATATTGTCAAGGCCCTTGCGTTCGGTGCCGACTTTGTGATGATCGGCAGCATGATGGCCGGGACCCGGCCCACTCCGGGAAACGTGGTGATTCGGAAGGACGATACCGGCAGGGAGTACCCCGTAAAAGTGTATCGCGGCATGGCGTGCAGTGAAGTCCATGATGATTATCACGGCGGAATGGCGGAATGGAAAACCGCCGAGGGGGTTTCAACGGATGTGCCCTATCTGGAAACCGAGAATGAGATCATCGCGGATGTCATCGGCGGCCTCCGTTCCGGGTTGACCTACGGCGGCGGCGTCACCATCCGGGAACTCCAGCGGAAACTGGACTATATCCATATCACTCCGGCCAGCCGGGTCGAGAGCCTGCCCCACCGAATTGTATAACGACGATGAACCCGAATTTTGTTCAGGCATCGAGAACTTCTCGATACTTCCTCCGGATACCGCGAAACTGGTCATAGGTCAGACCCAGCACGGCCGCTGCCCTTTTCTGGTTATACCGTGTCGATTCCAGGGCTTTTCGGATCATGTGAATTTCCAGCTCCCGAACTGCGGATTTTAACGGCTGACCGGTGAAATCGGGCGCTGCCGCTTTTCCAGTTCCCTTTTTCCGATCTGCCTCCGGCGGTTGCCGGTTCGAAAAGGATTGAAACGGATCCAGAACCACCTCGACGATTTCATCGGCGTCAGACCGGTAAACCGCCCGCTCCACCACATTCTTCAATTCCCGGATATTGCCCGGCCACGGATACTTAAGGAGGATCTCCTTCGCCATTGGTTTGAATACCGGCATCTTTTCGCGGCCCAGCTCGTATGCCATGCGGCGGGCAAAATGATCCGCCAGGAAGAGGATATCCCCGGCCCGTTCCCTTAAGGGCGGCAGGGTGAGAACCTCGAAAGAGAGCCGGTCCAGCAAATCCCTTTTAAAACGCCCCTTTTCCGCCAGTTTTATCAGATCTGCATGGGTTGCCCCGATGATCCTCGCATCCACCTCAACGGACACCGAGCCGCCCACCCGCTCAAAGGAGCCGTATTCCACCACACGAAGGATCTTCTCCTGAACCTCCATGGGTATGGAGCCGATCTCATCCAGAAACAAAGTGCCGCCGTCCGCCGCTTCAAACCGCCCGGTACGCTGCTTCAGTGCACCGGTAAAAGCACCAACCTCGTGGCCAAAAAGCTCGGACTCGAGCAAGGCGGGATTCAGGGCGGCGCAATTGAGAGAGACCAGGGGGCCCTGCCATCGGCGGGAGAGATAGTGGAGTCGAACAGCTGCCAGTTCTTTGCCCGTACCCCGCTCTCCCACCAGCAGGACCGGCCGGGAGATGGCGGCCACACGGGACAAACGTTCCTGGAATTCGAGAAAAACTTCGGACTGCCCCAGTGCCTCCCTGGATTCCAAGGGGCTTCTTTCCCGTACCGATCCCGGCATATGCCTCCCTCTTAAAAATTTCATAAACGGTTATATTTACTATTATACGGTAAATACAACCAAATTATGGTAAATGTCAACAAATTCCTCGATGGTGGGACATTCTGAATTTCACATAAAATCAGGCATTTCCTGCTTCGGTGGACTCTGGCACGGATTCTGCTCTATAGGATCGCAACACTTAAAAAAGGAGGATCTATCATGGGAATATTCACACGGTTTCGCGACATTATCAGCTCCAATTTCAATGCCATGCTCGACAAGGCGGAGGATCCTGAAAAATTAATCAAAATGATGATCCGTGAGATGGAGGATACGCTGGTGGAGTTGAAAGCCTCTTGTGCCGGCGTCATGGCGGAACGGAAAAAACTGGAACGTCGATTGGAAAAGGTGCGGTCCCGGGAGGGATATTGGCAGGATCGGGCCGAACTTGCCGTGGATAAAGGCAGGGACGGTCTGGCCCGGGAAGCGTTGAAGGAAAAGAAGCGGTTTGCCGATTTGGCGATTTCACTGGATTCGGAACTCATGGAACACAGCACCATCATCCAACAATACCAGGATGATATCCGCCAGTTGGAGACCAAGCTGGGAAACGCACGGGAAAAACAGCGCATGCTCGTACAACGGCACATCCATGCCCGGCGGAAAAAGCGGGCCCAGGAGGAGATTCGCCGCGCGGACAATTATGAGACCGTTGCCAAATTCGATGATCTGGAAAACCGGATCGAACGTATGGAGGCGGAAGCCGACATGGTCAATTTCGGCCGGAAAACCGATCTGGATGAAGAATTTGACAAATTGCTCCACGACGACGATATAGAGGAGGAACTGGAAGCATTGAAATCCTCCAGAAAGGGCAAGGAGGGGGATGGCGCCCCTTAACAGTCGTCACACCCACAACAGATCAACCATGGGTAAAAGCTGCTCATCATTTTAGACTAAACCGGTCATGCGCCTTCCCCGGCCAGCGGGCATGACCATTACACCAGCGTCCGGAGCTAATACATCATGAATGCTGTTTTTATTTTAGCCATCATATTCGGGGGGATCGTATTGTCCCTGGCCGTCATCGGCGGCACCATCCTCATGGCCATCCGGCTGAGACATGGCGGAATTTCCCGCAAGGACCGGCAGCATCAGACCGATGAAGCCGGTATGATCCAGGAAATTTATCATGGAATGTCGCGTATGGAGGAGCGGGTGGAGGCTCTTGAAACCATTTTGCTTGATCGGAAAGGAGAGGACCAGAAACCATGAGAAGATTTAATCACCGACGAAAAAGGGGGCCTTACAGGTCCCGTAAAGGTGCAATCCTCGGCGTCTGCAGGGGGATCGCCGAATACTTCGATTTCAATGTATTCTGGGTGAGAACCATCGCTGTTCTTGTGCTTCTGCTCAGTGGCCTGTGGCCCGTTGTCGCCATCTACATCATCGCCTCCCTTCTGATGAAGCCTGAACCGGTGCGCCCGTTCGAAACGGAAGAGGAGAAAGATTTCTATGACAGCTACATCCATTCCAGGGAGGGAGCGGCCCGTCGATTGAAACGCCGGTTTGTCAATCTCGACCGCAGGGTTCAACGGATGGAGGACACGGTGACCGGTCCGGAGTTTGAGTGGGATCGGCGAATGAACGCATAGTGTCCGTCCAGAAATGGTCTTTTTCCCGTTGAGCGGCGTCTTCCGCGGGTTTTCCGGCTGCGGCGTACAGCAGTACGCCTCGCCGGAAACCCTTGTCAGTCCTTGCTCAACAAAAAAAATCCTCA
>CAZWAE010000199.1:0-7635 GCA_964631805.1 uncultured Desulfobacteraceae bacterium
GGAGCAGATGGCCGCCATGGCCATCGGGGCCAAGCCATTGTTGATCGAGTTGCGGGAGCGGCTTGAGAAGATAAAAAGAGATCAAAGGGCGGCGGAGGCAGTTGGGGCAGGTATCTCTGTCGAAGGCTATTTCGAAGAGCTTTTTGCGTTCTATAAAAAAATGGATGGGTTGGCCCCTTGTCACCTGAGACCGGATGAAGCCGATACTGCAAGTTGGTTCATTAGTGATGAAGCTGAACGTGTTAACGGTGTTTTGTGTCTCTACGAAGATAAAATTGCCTTGGATAACAAAGCATACCTGGATGAAATCAGCAGACTCGTCAGGCGCTACGCCGAATACTATCCGGTAATCATTCCCGATCCAGATAGAAAAGCCCGGGATTCCGCTATCTGGAGAGAATATGAAAAATATTTTTATAACACCGAGGGAGGATTCGATCATCCGATTGTAAGCCATCTGGTTCAGGAAAGGACAACACTCAGCAAAGAGCTTGAGGAACTGAAGGCTGAAAAAATCGCACCTGAGATGAAGGACACTGTAGAAAAAAAAGAAGCGGAATTGGCAAAAATCAAGGGCGACATAGATGTCTTGGCCGATGCCTATGAGGGGTTTAAAACAGCCTACATGAATTTGCATGCTCCGGACGCCAGCAAACGGCAACGGGGGGATGTCCGGGACATTTGGGCCGGGTTGCCGAAAATTCCCGAGTTCATCCATAGTAGACAATTAAATGATAGGTCAACGGGACAAGGTGCCCGGCTTAATTTGGAAAACTATCAATTCCTATTGGAGCATAAAGAGAATTTATCCACAAACGAAATGTTCAGTATTTTAGCTGATACGGATATGTTGACAGTTAAGGATCATGCGACATATCTGTTTAGTGACAAAGGAAACAATATCGTAGGGAAGGGGCAATTTGAAAAACGGACACAAGAGATCGCGAATGCTTTTATTCAAGTACGCACGGTGATTGAAAAATTGTTTAGCACAAACCTTCAGTTCATAAAAGATATTAATCGACCGCCATTGAGAGACCAGATCGCCAATCGTGAGAGGATGACGGAATATACCATGGAATTCGTGCTTTCCATGCTCAAAGGAGATTTCTTTCTGCTTGCGGCACATAAAATGGATGAAAAGGGTCTGGTTTCCGGCTTCAGTGATTTGACTCAAAAATACTTGAAGCAGATCAATGAAAATCGTTTTAACCTCGATAGCTTGAAAAATGAACTTAGAGCAAGATTTCGAAAAAATGCGGAAAGTACAGCAGACCAGCTACTAAATACCCATCGATATTTTACCTGGAGCGATGAAACCCGCTGGCATCCTGTTAATACACCAAACTCTGAAGAACAATATCCGGCAGGAAGAAGAAGGTTTGGAATCACAGCTTTTTTTGCAGAAGGTGTTGGATCCAGTACATTATTAGACCCCAAGGCTAACGATAGATTCTATAAAGATATAGTTGGCATGAGTACAGGCTCCGGCTTGGATAACGGGCGTTTGGTTTTAGGGCTTGAAACGCTCATCGAACAGTACCTGGATAAATCGGACTCATTGCACTGTGAAGATGGGAAATGCCACAAAGAGCAGGAACGACTGATCGGCGCCCTCGTTCGATTTGCCCAAAAAGTGCGATATATCGCCAACTATTCCCAATTGTTGAGAACCCGAAAAGGTAAGCCTGGAAATAATGATAAAACCGCGGATGACGAGATCGAGAACTATACCCTCGTGCTCCAGGCCGTGGGGAACTCCATCCTCAACCAGGCGGACGAACTGCATCACCAGTCAACTTTCAAACGTGAGTTGGAACCGCGTTGGACGACCGAGATCAATTCACTAAAGCAATCCTTTCTGCGGGATGCCTGGAGTGTGATTTCGGCTCATATGGAAATCATTCAAGAGGAAAAAATGGTTTTGATGGCGGAACTGAAAAAAGTTGAGAAGAGCTTAGCGGATATTGCGGTCCCGAAGAAAAAAACCATAGAAGAGCCAAAACCATCATCTGAAGAATTTGAGAAGAAAAAACAGAACGAAGAGATCCAGAAAGATCAATCCGCATCTGAAAATAAGGGCCAAACAGAAGAGAAATCAGAGGTAAAGCTGGAGCCCCCTGCCGAGAACGCTGTTGAAACGGCAACCACTGGAAAGAAACCTGAAAATTCACAGCACGAAGAGAGTGATGGGGCTCAGGGCCGTCTTGAGGCTAAAAAAATTGATCTTGGTAAGAAAATTCAGGTAATGGATGATCGGCTCACCATACTGCAAGCTTATCGTTCCAGGCCTCCAGTATCGGATGCCCCCTTTCCCGTGGATGCCGTTGGTTTGATAGACCGGTTGGTGAAACAACTCAAACATGATGCCAAGATACTTGGTGCAGCCGCTACCCCTGGATCCCCAGACAAGAATTCTCAGAAACTACGGGATCTTGCCATAGTCATGGAAAACCGCAAGTACCGTTTGACCACTATAGGCGATGTCGACGAAACGGATAAAGACCCCCGGCGTGTGCTGGACCAGTTGCTATCCACCCTTCGCTACCAGTACGTTCAGGCGGTTCAGGCCAACGGGAAAAAATCACCCACCGCCAAGTTTCTGGCCGAGGCGATATCGGCGGCTGCCGCCCACCGCTCCACCATGGTCTATATCCGTCCGTCGGGCGCTTATCTTCGCAGCAGTTATCCCTCCACCTCCCTGCAAAAAGATCCGGGCCTGTTCTGGAAGAACATGCTGGCCGAGGTCCGCACGCCCGATCCGAGAGAAGAAAACCGAATGAAACTCATCAGCGCCATCGACCAGCAGTTCTGGCAGAACATCAACAGCGTACGGGTGCAGGGGGGCGGCAATACCAACTATGTGATCGCCAAGGACGATATCGGCAACTGGTACGTCAAAGCGTATGAAGCGGATCCGGGACCCATCATCCAATCAGCACAGAACCTGGCAATGTTCGGCATCGGCTCCAAGATGGGGACCGATCTGTTGTCCCGGCTGAATGCGGAGCGGGAGAAGCGAACAGCCGCTGCGTCGGGAAAACCCGCCCCTGCCGACCTGCCGCCGTCCCAGGCCACCCCGATGGAGGCGCTTTTCCTTAAATATGAAGATGCCTATCAAAAACAGACCGAGAAGGATAAAGCCGACCTGCTCACATTGTTGAAAGAAAATGGGAAAGAGATCACCGGTCTGATCGTCAACCGATGGTCGGCCAGCGAGGATATCACGGGGACCGACAAATACCTTGCACAGTTGACGGACAAACTCGACGGGAATGAATCCATCCTGCAGGATGCCCATGACGCATTGGAGGAAAAGGAGAAGGAGGGCGAGGAAACACGGCCGTCGGTCCGGATCATCGACGGGATGAACGGTATCAAACGGTTCGGCGTGGTGGTGCTGCGTCAGATCAGCGACATTCCGGTTACCCAAAAACCGTCAGATGAGTTAAAAGCTGCTAAAGACCATAGAGACGAAATTCAAACAAAATCGGAGAATGACGCGAAAGACCTTGAACAAAAAACCAAGGACCGGGAAGCAGCGGTAAAAAGCGGGAGCGCAACACCAGAGGCGATAGCCAACCTCGAAAAGCAGGTCACCGATGCCAAAACGAAAGCGGAGAACAGTAAAGCTGAACTTCTCAAAGCCGATGCCGGTGTGAAAGAAAAACAGGTCGTATTTACCCGCGCTGAAAATGCAAGGGAAACTGCGATTCGCGAAGCCCGTCTGGTTCTGCAGGAGATGTTGGATAAATTTATGAAACGGCGAGTGAACGCTGCGGATGATTACAAGACCGCCATTTTGTTCATCGGCGATGCCGTGGGGCAGTGAGGCCGAATAACCGGAATGGATGAAAAAAAGGTCCTTGACATGAGCGAAAAAATATGTTCTTTCTGTGCGCTCAACATGCACAGGAGACAGAAAACCATGCAGACAACCGCTTTATACCAGACGACAGAAGCCATTTTTACCGGCTGGTGGTGGTGGCCCCTGAACCAGGGATCCACCGGCGGAGAGATATGCGTCTGAGAGCATAACAACCGACAAACAACGGCCGTGGGAGATCCCGAATCCCGCGGCTTTTTTTTTATTAAAGGGTCGCGGACAACCGCGGCCCTTTTTTTGTGGGGCAAGAGAGGTGTCAAAATGATGTTGAGGCAATTTCCGGACAAAGCGGCGTTCGTCAAACTGGCGGACCGGTGCAACGTCATTCCCGTTTGCGCGGAGACCCTGGCGGATATGGAAACGCCGGTTTCCCTGATGGCCAGAATCTACAGCCGCAGGGGATGTGTGTTTTTGTTTGAAAGCGTCGAGGGCGGCGAAAGGTGGGGGCGGTACAGTTTTATGGGACTTTCCGCCCGAAGCCGGATCTGCGTTTACCGCGACCGGGTCAGCATCGATACGGCGGGCGAAACGACGGACATTCCCCACAACGACGATCCTTTTGCCGTCCTAAGATCGATCATGAAAGGCTTTACCCCTGCGGATATCAAAGAGCTTCCCCGCTTCTGGGGGGGGCTTGTGGGATATATGACCTACGAGATGGTCTCCTTTATTGAAAAGATCCCCTCCCGGCTCCCGGAAAATCAGCCACTGGCCCGGTTTTTCATACCCGGTAACCTGCTGATCTTCGACAATGTCCGGAATACCCTTATGCTGGTGGCCCTGGCTTTTTTAGACGACGTCTCATCGCCGGAACAGGCCTATGAACAGGCGTTGCAGCGCATCGATTCCCTGCGCGCGACCCTGGGTAGAAAAGGAAACTGCGGACCCGATCTCTCCGGGAATTCCACCGCTGAGGATACCCGGTTCGAACCGGTTTCCCGCATTACACCCGAAGCATACCGGGCACGTGTGCAAAAGGTGAAAGCCTATATCCGGGCCGGGGACGTGATCCAGACGGTGATCTCCCAGCCCTTTGAGGGCAGGGCGCCCCAGGATCCCGTCTCCCTTTATCGAGCCCAGCGATACATCAATCCCTCGCCCTATCTTTTCTTTATGCAGATCGACGATGTCACCCTGGTGGGATCCTCTCCGGAAACCATGGTTCGTCTGGAAAACGGGGTCGCCACCCTGCGGCCCATCGCCGGCACCCGCCCGCGGGGGAACACCGAGCAGGCGGACCGGACACATGCCGATGACCTGCTCCGTGATGAAAAGGAGCGTGCCGAGCACCTCATGCTGGTGGATCTGGGACGTAACGATCTGGGACGCGTCGCCCGGACCGGAACGGTCCAGGTCACGGAATTGATGGTGGTGGAGCGATACTCCCACGTGATGCACCTGGTCTCCAACATCCACTGCGACCTGAAAGCCGATAGCGATGCCTGGGACCTTGTCCGGGCCGCCTTTCCGGCGGGAACGCTTTCGGGAGCGCCCAAGGTCCGTGCCATGGAGATTATTGCCGAATTGGAAAAATTCCCCCGCGGGCCATACGGCGGGGCCGTCGGATATGTCTCTTTTCACGGAAACATGGACATGGCCATCACCATCCGCACCGCCTGTATCCAGGGGGATCGCCTGACGGTGCGCGCCGGGGCCGGGATCGTGGCGGATTCGAACCCGGAAAAAGAACGCCTCGAAACAGTGAATAAAGCCAAAGCCCTTCACCGGGCACTCCGAATGGTGGCAACGGCCGGCGGCGGCGGGCACCGGGACAACGGGAGGATAGCATTATGATCGCGATCATCGACAACTACGATTCTTTTACCTACAACCTCGTCCAATATATCGAGGAGGTGGGCACACCGGTGGCCGTATTCAGAAACGACACCGTTACCGTGGAAGAGATCAAAATCCTCAACCCTTCCGGCATTGTCATCTCTCCGGGCCCGGGACGGCCGGAAAACGCCGGGATCTCCATGGACGCCATCCGGCAGTTTTCCGGTGAAATCCCTGTCCTCGGCGTCTGCCTGGGACACCAGGCCATCGCGGCCGCCTACGGAGGGAAGATCGTCAGTGCCGCCCGTCTGATGCACGGCAAAACCTCCAGGATTGAATCGGACGGCCGGACCCTTTTTTCCGGGATCCGCAGTCCCTTCAAGGCGATGCGCTATCACTCCCTGGCCGTTTCCGGAAAGGACCTGCCGGACTGTCTTGAGATCAGCGCCACAGCCGACGATGGTGAAATCATGGGTCTTCGGCATAAGACCCATTTGACCGAGGGGATCCAGTTTCATCCGGAATCGATCATGACGCCGGCGGGGAAACGGCTGCTGCGTAATTTTTTGTCCCTGAACAAAGAAAACCAGAACACCGAACGTTACGGAAAGGAGAACCCACAGCCATGTTCCGAGACAGTTTGAGCAAAATCATCGGCGGAACCGATTTAACGGAAAACGAAATGACGGCTATGCTGGAAGAGATTCTTTCAGGGGAGGCCACCGACGCCCAGATCGGGGCGTTTATGGCGGGGCTTGCCACCAAGGGGGAGACATTTGAGGAGGTGGCCGGTGCGGCACGTGCCATGCGGCGGAAGGCCACCCGGCTCCAGGTAACGGCGCCGGTGGTGGTGGATACCTGCGGCACCGGCGGGGACGGCCTGTCCACTTTCAACATCTCCACCACCACCGCCTTTGTGGTGGCCGGCTGCGGGATCCCCGTCGCCAAGCATGGCAACCGGTCGGTCTCCAGCAAATGCGGCAGCGCCGATCTTCTGGAATCCCTCGGGGTCAATCTGAACGTCGATCCGGAAGTGGTCGAAGAGGCGATCGGTGAGATCGGCATCGGATTCCTGTTCGCCCCCCATTACCACAGCGCCATGCGCCATGCGGCCGGACCTCGAAAAGAGGTGGGGCTTCGCAGCATCTTCAACATGCTGGGTCCCCTGACCAATCCGGCCGGTGCCAACTGCCAATTGCTGGGGGTGTACGACCCCCGACTTACCGAAATGTTCGCTGGGGCCTTAAAGCTGCTGGGTGCCCGGCGTGCCCTGGTGGTGCACGGTCACGACGGCCTTGATGAAATATCGGTCTGCGATGCCACAAGGGTGTCCGAGCTGAACGACGGATTGATACGAACTTATGATATTTCGCCGGAAGCATTCTTTGGGGAGCTGGCTGATCCGGAGGATCTTGCCGGGGGCGGGCCGGCAGAGAACGCCGAAATCACCAAAAAAATTCTTGGTGGCGAGACAGGCCCCCGGCGCAATATTGTGCTGCTGAATGCGGCGGCAGCCCTTCTTGCCGCGGGCCGGGCGGACCATTTAGAAAGCGGCATCCAGACGGCATCGACATCCATCGACAGCGGGGCTGCAAAAGAGAAGCTGGACGCCCTGGTGCGGTATACCGCCGGCTGAACCCTGCCAAGGGAGATCTGCCGCCCATGGCGCTCATAAAAAAAACGGAAGATAACAACCAGAATACCGGGATCTTGAGACATGGATATCCTTGAAAAAATCGTCGGTCATAAAAAACGGGAAGTGGCGGAAGCGGAAAAAAAGACACCCCTTGTAAAGTTGAGGAGGCTGGCGGAGCAGCGGAAGGACCGGCGGTCGCTTATGAAGCGTCTCGGCTGCGTGAAGGGTTGTCCGGTCAGCGTCGTTGCAGAGATCAAACGGGCCTCTCCGTCCAAAGGGCCAATCTGTCCCGATCTGGATCCGGCGGCGTACGCCCGTGCTTACGAAAAAGGCGGTG
>CAZWAE010000200.1:0-7531 GCA_964631805.1 uncultured Desulfobacteraceae bacterium
CCTGCTGGACCAGTTGCTCCGCCTCGGTGTCCAGAGACGAGGTGGCTTCGTCCAGGATCAGAATCGGCGCATCTTTGAGCAGCGCCCTGGCGATGCAGAGTCGCTGTTTTTCCCCTCCGGAAAGGCGGGCGCCCAGTTCACCGATCATGGTGTCGAAACCCTGGGGAAAACTGCTGATGAAATCCAGTGCGTAGGCGGCTTTGGCAGCGGTCTCTATTTCCGCTTCCGTCGCATTTTGCTTCCCATAGGCAATATTGGCGCGCACCGTATCATTGAAAAGGATCGGCTCCTGGGTTACAATAGCGATCTGCCGCCGCAGGGATTTGATGGTGGCGCTCCGGATATCCATCCCGTCCAGCTCGATGCAACCGTCGGTGACATCGTAAAACCGGGGGATCAGATTTACCAGTGATGTCTTTCCGCCCCCGCTCATGCCCACCAGGGCGAGGATCTCGCCGGAGTTCACCTCGAGGTTGATGTCTTCTAGCACACGCTCCTTTTCATATTTGAAGGCCACATGCCGAAACGCCACCCGGTGAGGACCGGCTTTGATACGGACGGGGTGGTCACACTCCGCGACATCGGATCGGATTTCCAGGATATTGTATATACGATCCACCGCAGCGAACCCCTGCTGAATGGAGTTGTTCAGATGGCTCAGTTTTTTCACCGGATCATAAAGGAGCATGACGGCTGCAAGAAAGGCGGAAAACTCCCCGGCTGTAAGGGTTCCCGCGATAACCCGGGAACCTCCGTACCAAAGGACAAGGGAAATGCCGACACCGGCCAGAAACTCCATGATGGGCGATGAGAGGGATCGGGCGATGACGGCCTTCATCTCCAGCCGGAAAAGGTGTTTCGTTTTGCTAAAAAACCGCTTTTTTTCGTAAGACTCCCTCAGGAAAGCCTTGACAATTTTATTGCCCGAGAGCGTTTCGTGAAGGAAGGCGTTCATTTCGGCCATGGCTTCCTGGCACCCCGTGCTGGCCCGGCGCACCCTGCGACCGAACTCCACCACCGGATAAAACGCCACAGGCAGAACGACGAAAGCCAGCAGCGCCATTTTCCAGTCCATATAAAATGTCGCACAAGTCAGACCGATAATGGAAAAAAAATCTTTCATGGTGCTGGTCACCGCCGTTGACATCAGCGCCTTTACGATATTGACGTCGTTGGTGATGCGGGACATCAGCACACCCGTTCTCTCTTTGTGGAAAAAAGCAAGGGGCATATCCTGAATATGGTCGTACAAGCGGTCCCGAAGTCGGCGGATCACGTTTTCGCCGACGTAGTTCATCATGAATTCGGATCCGTACATCCCGATACCCTTGAGGAAAAAGACGAGAAGGACGGCAACAGGCAGCATCACAAGCAGGGTTACATCCTTGTTGATGAAGATGTCGTCCACAACCGGTTTTAGCAAAAAGGGAATGGCGGAATTGGTGCCGGCAATGAGCAGGCTGAATACAGATGCGGCGATCAACCGGTACCGGTTGTCCAGAATCATCCGAACCAACTGCCGATGTTTATCTTCCAATCGGTTCATTTTCATCATGTTCTTATTTCGCAAATGGGTTCATCATCGAAAGGGCGATCCGTGCCACACGTACGGATGCACCCGGCACCCCCAGCTTTTTTCTAACCGCGAGCATCTGACGACGCATATGTTCTAACCGGTCCGGATCCCTTAACAAATCATAGGCTTTTGAGGCGATCTTTTCAGGAGTGGCATCATCCTGAATAAGTTCGGGAACCACTTCCCGGCCGGCGATAAGATTGGCCAGACCCGCAAATCGGACGCGCACCAGGGCCTTTGCCAGCCTGAAACTGACCGCGGATACCCGGTAGATGATCACCATGGGGGTCCCCGACAAGGTGGCTTGAAGGGTGACGGTACCGGATGCCGCGATCACCATCCGGCACCTTTTCAGCACCTCGTATATGGGATCATCCGACAGTTCAACGCTTTCTGAAACCGCACTTTTGCGTATAATGCCCGAGATCAGATCCCCGGCAACGGATGGGGCCTGGGATACAATGATTTTAATCGCTCCCACACGATTTTCCAGCAATCCTGCCGATTCAAGCATGATCGGCAGATGTTGAACGATCTCCCGGTTCCGTGATCCTGGAAGAAGACCGATGACAACCGATCCGCCTTCACCATCGGAAGGGATGGCTTCGGAAGAGGGGAGAACGCTGTCCACCAGCGGATGGCCGACAAAGGTGACGGGAATGTGGTGTTTCCGGTAAAATTCCTCTTCAAAGGGCAGGATCACCGCCACATGGTCAACTCGCCGGCCGATCTTCTTGACGCGGCCCGGACGCCAGGCCCAGATCTGCGGGCTGATATAGTATAAAACCGGTATGCGAAGTTTTTTGGCCCGCAGTGCAACGTTGAGATTGAAATCCGGAAAATCTATCAAAATCAGCAGGTTAGGCTGTAACCGCGCCAGGGACTGTTTGGCCAGGGAAAGCCCCCTGAAAAGGTCGGGGATTCGGGCAAACACCTCTGTGATACCCACCACGGAAAGGGTTGAGGCGTCGACAAGGATATGCACACCGGCACGCTTCAAGGCCTGTCCGCCAATTCCGTAAAAAACGATTGAACCGTCCGCTTCCCGCATCGCCCGGACCAGCTTAGCCCCGTGCTGATCGCCGGAAGTTTCACCGGCGATAATCATGACACATTTTCGATGGGATGAAAAACCCATAGGTCTCTCTACCGGTCAAATCCGGGTTTTTGTGACGAACGGATCTGATCCATAATCTCAAGGGCAATCTTCAGGGCATCCCGCCCCATACGTCCCGTTACCGCCGGTTCGAGGCGATGGTTCACGGCGGAGACAAAGGATCTGATCTCTTCCGCCAGGGCATCCCCCTTTGAAAAGCTAAACTGATTTATCTTCATTCCGGGAATGAGTTCGGGTAGCTGGGATCCGTTCCGGGGATAGACCGTCTCTTTGCGGGATCCATCCTCCGAACAGGTATCCTCCTGTTTCTGAACCAACGTAATGTCATGATTGGCAAAATCGACGGATATATAGGCATCCCGCTGAAAAAGCCTGATTTTCCTTTCATTTTTAGTAGAAATACGGCTGGCTGTGACATTGGCCACACACCCGTTTTGAAAGGTCAGCCGCGC
Source organism: uncultured Desulfobacteraceae bacterium (assembly GCA_964631805.1). Classification (GTDB taxonomy): domain Bacteria; phylum Desulfobacterota; class Desulfobacteria; order Desulfobacterales; family CAZWAE01; genus CAZWAE01. Next base: position 3,146 of record CAZWAE010000200.1, read on the forward strand.
ATTGGCAATGTCCACATGTCCGGATACAACCGGAATACCTGCCGCCTGGATATGGGTGACGTCGGATTTGACGAGGTTCAGGATGATATCGATATCGTGTATCATCAGATCCAGCACCACGCTCACATCGTTGCACCGCTCTTTGTAGATGCTGAGCCTGTGGGATTCGATAAACCTTGGTTCCTTCAGGAATTCCTGCAATGCCATGACGGCGGGATTAAAGCGTTCCAGGTGACCCACCTGAATAATCCGCCCCCGGCTTTCGGCCACCGCTATCAGCTGATCCGCTTCCTCAAGGGTAACCGTCATCGGTTTTTCAACCAGGACGTCCACATCGTTGACTAAAAAATCCCGGCTGATGTCAAAATGTTCGGGGGTCGGCACCACAACGCTCACGGCATCTACTTTACCCATGAGATCGGTGTGGTGGAAAAAGGCTTCTGTGCCCAACCGCCGGGCAACTTCATCAACGCGGTCCTTGTCGGTATCCACGATTCCCACAAGAGCGACATGATCCATGGCGGCATATTTTTCTGCATGAAATGAACCGAGGTATCCGATGCCGACAACGCCAATGCGAAGTTTTCCCAATGGATTAATTCCCTTTTCCTAAAGAAGACCCGTCACCCGGAAGCGCCACGATAGCGATACGATGCCGGTCCGCATGGGCGATCATCTCCTCTTTTTCGAAAACAACGGCCCCTCCCGCCTCAACCGCCAGTGCCGACACACCGGCTTTGGCCATCACGGCGATGGTCGTCAACCCCACAGCGGGCATGTCAAACCGGATATCCTGAATGGGTTTGCACACCTTGACCACCACAGCATTTCCTTTGGCCAATTCGCCGCCCCTTTTGATTGTGGCATCCGTACCGTCGATGGCCTCAACAGCCAGGACAGAGCCGCCTTTAACAACCACGCATTGTCCGATATCCAGCCGGCCGATGGCTTTGGCCATCTCCCACCCGACCTCGATATCCGCCTTTTCTGATCCGGAGGGTTTTCTTTGGGTCCAGCAGCCCTCATCTGCCAAGAGGTCCGGCAACAGGAAGGTGGAGGGACGGATGGAGATCCCCTCCTTTTCCAGGGCATCTGCAAAGGTGCTGAGTATTCCATCATCATGGGTATGCCTCATCCCGGCCACAAGGGCGATGGCTTTAAGGTCGGGCTTGACGTCTGTGAACATCCTCGTTTTGGTAATGGCGCCCAGCATGACCGCTTCATGTATGGAATTTTTCTTAAAAAAATTGATCAGTTTTTTTAATTGTCCGAGATGCGCCCACTCGATGGTATCGACGTATTCCTTAAGTTCCAGCGGCGCCTCTTTAATGAACCCCAGCGCATAAACAGCATACCCTCTGGCTTTGGCGGCCTTACAAAAAATTAAGGGGAACTGCCCGCTCCCCGCTATCAATCCTATACGTTTCATCTATCCCAATATCCGGTGGCGCCCGGTCGGTTGTCCCGTCTGCCCATCCATCAACGGGTTATGCCCCGTTTGGATTGTTTGATGAAATCGATGAAATCGATGACCTCGGGTACCTGTTCCACCTCCGCCTTCACCCTTTCAAGGGCTTCGTTCAACGTCAAACCGATACGAAAAATAATGCGATAGGTTTTTTTCAGGGCCAGCAGGGTTTGGGGCGAAAAGCCGTGACGCTTTAATCCGACGCTGTTCAGACCGCGAAGACTCGCTCTATCGCCGGCGGCGATGACATAAGGGGGAATATCCTTGACCACTGCGGATTTGCCCCCGATAAAGGCGTGTTCCCCCACCCTGACAAACTGGTGAATGGCTACCAGTCCGCCGACAGTGGCATAATCATCAATGGTGATATGCCCGGCCAAAGTGGCATTGTTGGCCATCACCACATTCCTGCCGGTCCGGCAATCGTGGGCGATATGGGTATACGCCATCAGAAAATTTTCCTCACCGACAGAGGTGACCCCGCCGCCGAAACCGGTCCCCCGGTGAATGGTCACAAATTCGCGAATGATCGTGCGATCCCCGATCTTGGTATGGGTCTTTTCCCCTTCGAATTTAAGGGATTGGGGCACCGCGCCGATGGCGGCGTATTGATAAATGTGACAATCCCGGCCGATGGTGACGTAGGGCTCGATCACGACGTGAGAACCCACTTTCGTCCCCTTGCCGATGAATACGTTATCTCCGACCACGGAATAGGGCCCGATTTCGATATCGGTATCCAACTCCGCCTTATTACTCACAATCGCTGTTTGATGTATCACGGTTTATCTCCATAGGCCGCCATCAACTCCGCTTCTACGACAAGCTGTCCGTCAACGGTTGCCGTTCCGGCCATTTTGACAATTTTAGATCTCTGCTTCAATATCCGGCATTCAATGATCATCTGGTCTCCGGGAAGAACCGGCTTCCGGAACCGGACTTTGTCCAGCCCGGTAAAAAAAACAAGCGCCCCCCTCTTTTCCGGAGGCTGGGACATATACACCAGAACGCCGCCCACCTGTCCGATGGCCTCGACCTGAAGAACGCCCGGCATCACGGGAGCGCCCGGGAAATGACCCTGAAAAAAAGGTTCGTTGATGCTCACGTTCTTCAGTCCAGCCGCTTTTTTCCCCGGTTCAAGTTCCGTGATACGGTCAATGAGCAGGAATGGATAACGGTGCGGCAGGGATTTCATGATTTCGTGAATATCGTAACTTTGTCCCATATTCATATGCCCTTTTTCCTGTTTTACGGTTGCGTTTCCTCTATCTTTTTCAGCCGCTGCTCAAGAGCGGACAGCCTTTTATCCATTTCCGGCAACTTCGGCTTCAGGTGAAGCCGTTTGAGCCATTGCCGGTGCGGCATGGCCGGTGTTCCCGATACAACACTTCCGGCCGGGACCGGTTTCATCACCCCGGCACGGGGGCCAATGATTGCATTGTCGCCGATTTGAAGGTGTCCCGCCACACCTGCCTGGCCGGCCAGAACGGCATGGTTCCCGATGGTAACGCTTCCCGATATCCCCACAAGGGCCACGATAACGGTATCTTGTCCCACCGTCACATTGTGTCCGATATGGATCAGATTATCGGTCTTAACCCCCCGGCAAATATGGGTCTTTCCGAACTTCGCCCGGTCGATGGTGTTACACGATCCGATCTCCACATCGTCATCAATCTGGACCCTGCCGGTATGGGGAATTTTTATATATTCGGAGCCGTCGGGCGCATAACCGAACCCGTCGCTTCCGATCACCGTCCCCGCGTGGATACACACCCGGTTGCCGATTCTGGTACGCCCCATTATCGTCACATTGGGAAAGATCTTGACATCATCGCCCAAGACCACGTCATTGCCCACAAAAACACCCGGATACAGGGTCACCCGGTTCCCGAATGTGACATTTTCCCCCACCGCGGCAAAAGGCGCGATGGAGACACCGTTCCCGCAGGTGAAATTGGCTCCGATCTCTGCTTTGGGGCTAATGCCGGGGTCGGGATTCACCGACCGGTCGAAAAGGGCCAGAACCCTGGCAAATGCCGCCTGAGGGTTTTCCACGCCGACGATGGTCTTCCCCTGGCATCGAAATGCTGTGGGAACAATGACGGCACCGGCGGCGGTCTGTTCTATGCGTTTTAAAAACTTGCCGCTTCCGGCAAGTGTAATCTCGTCAGGACCGGCGGTTTCAAAAGGTGCCGCGCCACAGATCAAAAGCGAAGCGTCTCCGGAAATATGTCCGTTCACCGCTTTGGCAATTCGGCCAATCGGCATGTCGTCAACGGTACGGTCCATCGTCTCCGCATTAAGGTTGTGTGGCACCGGATTCCTCTTTACCGCCTTCGGTGGCAACCTTGGCATTGAATTTCTGAATAATCTGATCGGTCAGGTTGAGCGCGTTGGGAAAGTAGAGCAGACCGCCCTCCCTTCTTTCGATGATCAGCAGGTAACCCTCTTTTTTCGCTATATCCTCCACTATCTTCAGAATGTCTCCCCGTATGCGCTGAACCATCCGCTTCTCATACAGCTTGAAATCCTGCATGTACCTTTTTTGAAGGGTTTTAAAATCATTGATCATGATCCGCAGTTCCCGCTCCTTTTCGCCGCGCATCTGTTTGCTCATCACCAGCGCTTCCCGCTCGAGGCTTTCCTTGGATTTTTCAATGGCCGCACCCTTTGTCTTGAGTTCGGTTTCCATTTCGCGTCCCTTTTTATTGATTTCGGTCTGCGCCTTCTTTCCTGCACCCGAAGTCGCCAGAATCTTTTGAAAATCAACTACACCGATTTTGGCCACATCTGCAGCGTTGGAAAATGAGACCGTTATAAAGAAAATCATCGCTGATGCCAGTATCAATCTGAATAATCGCATGTCCTCCCCTTTCGTAGTAAAACCCCGGCCATACCGGAGTATAATGCAACTA
>CAZWAE010000201.1:0-5346 GCA_964631805.1 uncultured Desulfobacteraceae bacterium
TTTCGCGCCTTGCCAGCCGGGCGCCTGAACACCAAATTCTGCGAACTTATTTTTGCGCGAACCCTTAATGCAAGAATAGTGCAGGCTGATAATTTGTTACATAGTGAGCAGTTTGTGATTTGGCTTCCTGTAACGGATGCGGGAAAAGATAACAATTGGAAGTTGATAATTATTAACCGGCCTACCAAAGTAATCGGACTGGGAAAAAATGAAAAATTTTAATTATATCATCGCGTCACTGACAATTTCCATCGCCGGAGTTGTCGCCTTGTTGTTATACACTGTGCTGGTCATCTCTCCAAAGTATTCCAACTTGATGGTGGAAAATACCGAGGAAGAGGCCCTGCGAACCGGGGCCCACATAGCACATATGCTCTTCGTGGAAAAGGGGTCAATGGTTACACAAGAGAGCATCTCAAATGAAAATCTGCCAATGGTTATAAAGACCGTTCAAGATATGGAGATATATAAGCTGAGGCTATTTTCATCAACAGGAGAGATCGTTTTTTCCACCGTGAAAAAGGAGATCGGCCAGATAAACCAAAAGGATTACTTTGTGGATATCGTGGCAAAGGGAAGGCCCTTCACAAAAACGGTGATCAAGGAATCGAAGACTGCTGAGGGTAACATTTCAAAAATCGATGTGGTGGAGTCCTATGTACCCATAATGCGTCAAGGAAAATTTGCCGGTGCTTTTGAGCTTTACTATGATGTCAGTGTTAGAAAAAAGAAGCTCAATATGCTGATGCGAAGCCTGTATGCGACCCTTCTCCCTTTCTGTTTGGTATTAGTGGCCTTGATGGTAGGAGTGTCGGCGAACGCCGGAAAAAATCTCCGTCTGCTTCAGCAAGCACAGATGCAATTGAAGACAGCCTATGATGAAGTCGAACAGCAAGTCCAGGATCGTACCAAGGCTCTCCGGCTTTCAAATGTTAAACTTGAAAATGAGATTGCTGAGCGCAAGCAATATGAGAAACAGATGATGCTTGCCGCCAGCGTTTTCGAAAACACCATTGAAGGAATCGTGATCACTGACAGCGACGGACTTATCCAAAGGGTCAATAATGCTTTCACAACCATTACCGGTTATCAACCTGAAGAGGTTGTCGGACAGAATCCACGCATCCTGAAGTCGGACCGGCACGACGGTGGATTTTACAAGGAAATGTGGAAATCATTGGTGCGTCACGGAATGTGGGAAGGTGAAATCTGGAACCGCCGTAAAAATGGCGAAACCTATCCTGAGTGGCTTTCGATCAACGCAATCAAGGATTCTGAAAATAATACCATCCACTACGTGGGGCTGTTTCACGACATCACGGATATCAAACACAGTGAAGAAAAACTTAAATACCAAGCCAATTATGATGCTTTGACAGGTCTTCCGAACCGCCAGCTGTTCAACGACCGGCTAAACATGTCCATCGCCCATGCGGCTAGAAATAATTTGCCCATAGGGGTACTGTTTCTCGATCTGGATGATTTTAAAAATATCAACGACAGTCTGGGGCATTATAATGGCGACCTGTTGCTTCAGCAAGTCGCCCAGCGTTTGCTCAAGTGCTGTCGCGAGGAGGACACGGTAGCCCGCCTCGGTGGTGACGAGTTTTTGCTGATCGCCCAGTTTGTCCGTAAAGAGGAGCCAGCAGCGGCCAAGCTTGCCGAAAGAATCATCGACTCCTTCGGTACCCCGTTTATATTGGGAGAAAACCAGGTTCATGTCAATGCAAGCATTGGTATCACTATTTTTCCTGATGACGGCGGAGATATTGAGACACTGGTGAAAAATGCAGATGTCGCCATGTACCGGGCCAAGGGCAGCGGAAAAAACCAGTTTCAACTGTTCACGCATACGTTGAATCAAGAGGTGATGCGGAAGATTGCCCTGAGCAACGATCTCAGGGGGGCGTTAGAACGCGAAGAGTTCATTTTGCACTATCAGCCTAAAGTGGATATCCGAACGGGTGCTGTGGTCGGGATGGAAGCGCTGATTCGGTGGAATCGTTTTAACAAAAAAATGATACCGCCTTTTGAATTCATCCCCCTGGCAGAAGATATCGGTGTTATTTCGCCCATGGGCGAGTGGGTTTTGTCAACCGCCTGCCGCAATGCGAGGGAATTCAGTGCTTCCTGCGGGCACGATATTTTTGTGGCCGTTAATCTTTCAGTCAGACAGTTCCGTGATGAAAATCTCTTTAACATGATAAAGAAAACACTGGGCAGGGAGGACTTTCCGCCAAACCTCCTTACCTTAGAAATTACGGAAGGCATCGTCATAACGGATATCAAGGAGACCATCAAAATACTCAGTTCGTTAAAGGATTTGGGCATCCATGTGTCCATTGACGATTTCGGAACAGGATACTCGTCCCTGTCTTACCTGAAAAAAATGCCATTGAGCGAATTGAAAATCGATAAATCATTCATTGATGATACCCCTGACGATGTTGAAGCCTCGGTCATCGTAAAGACCATTCTTTCACTGGCAAAGAGCCTGAATTTGAAAACCGTTGCGGAAGGTGTGGAAACCCGGGAACAGCTCACCTTTCTGCGCCAAGAGGGCTGTGATGAGATCCAGGGCTACCTGTTCAGCAAGCCTCTGTCTGTAACGGATATGGCAGCACTGTTAAATGAAGGGAGAAAGCTTCAGTTCGGTTAGGTGGATATTCCGCCCCTTACAACGAAACATAGAAACAATCCCAAAATCATCATTTTTGCTGGTAAATACATAGCTGTTTTACAAGTTCCATTTTAAATACTGATTTTCAAAATACGGACCTTTTATCTGTTTATAACATTAAGCTTTTTAAATAATATTTCTTCCCATTACATATTTCATATCCGTATTTTTCAGCCCAAATTCAGTATTGACAGCACACTAATTTGTGGTATTAAATATTTTAAATCCCGAACAATTTAGATAACTAAACAATGAGTCTTGAATTCATTTTCCGTTCATAACTGATCTCATTTTATTCCACTGGCATTCCCCTTTTTATCCCACTCTTAAACTGATCCTGCATTCATTTCCTAATCCGAAAAACCTTCTGTGTTACAGGAAAGCCGTTATTGCCATTGGCACCTCCAATTTTCTTGTAGCACGGTAATGGGGGTGGTGTTAACGGCCGCCATCCCCTATTTACCTATATTTTAAAGGGGAGGTGATGCTTATTGCAGAATTAAAATCATACCATTTTAGTCATATTGAGCAATTAGGTGGATGAACCTAGCCATTAATCTAAATCAAAGGGGGATGTTATGAAGAAAATAATTATAGCATCAATACTTGCTTTAGCAGTTTCAATCGCTTTTGGTCAGTTCACCAGTGCAGAAATGGCAAAAGAAGGCTCGGGTGAGGGCGGCACTTATTTTACAACTACATATCAGGTTCTTGCGAAGGGAAAAGAATATGTGCAAATGAATTATGATGCCCGTGGTGTATCCGCCTCGGATAACGAAACCAGCCCCATGTACAAGGCATCAGGTCAATGTGTTGGCTCATTGCAAGCAATAAAAGGTGTATATAAAAATGATTCCGGCCTTTGCGCATATACACGACCTGATGGGGACCAAATATTTCTATCTTACGAAGCAACCGGTAAATTGGGGGTAGGTGGTGTCGCTAAAGGAACTTTCACTATAATTGGGGGCACTGGAAAATGTACTGGCATGACAGGAAGCGGGACATTTACAAGGACTTCTTTGAAAGGTCCCGCAAAAGGAATTGGTGCAAGCATGACAATAACTAAGTTGAATTGGAAAATACCTTGATGGCTAAAAGGCGGGGCCTATCGGCTCCGCCCTTTTTTAAATCAATTTGGGATGATGTCAAACGATGTGAGTCTCCCCCAGCGATCTGTCGGACGCAGCCCGAAGCTTGTGGTTTACCGATGATTATTAACGGACACGCTCCAGCCAGGATGATACGGCCCGGTTGAGCCGGGAGACCTCCTCGTCATCTATACCGGCTGGATCGAACCGGTACCGGTAATGGAGATCCAACGCCCGGGATACCTCTTGCCGGGTGATGACGGATCCGGTGGTTTCCCTGTCGATGCGCGCTATCCAGGATAGAAACGTCTCTCCGGGTGGCCGGCGATAGCCCATTTTATTCAGTTGTCGTTCCACCCGGTAAAAATCGGAATCGGAACCGGTTATGGCCCGCCGGGTTGCGTCCTTATCCATTCTGCGCCCTCCCCTTTTCACCGCCTTTCGCTTTCTCAGTCTCCATCCAAGATAGAAGACCAGAAAAACAGGAATCCAACCCAGCTTCCACGAGACACTGCTATCGTCTTTCAACCATCTCAGGCGTGAAACATGGAGCCCGGCAAGGGAGATCAAATCGGAGATCGGCTGATAAAACGGGGCTTCATCCGCCTCTATGCCTCGCCAATCTGGGGGCGTCGGATCGAAATCGTGCCAGCTCCCGTCGTAAAATACCAGGACCCACGCATGGGCATGCCGGGCCCGGACCACAAACTGTTTTTCCAACCGGCTGAACTCCTGCACGGAGTAACCGCTGGCATACCTGGCGGGCAGACCTGCCGCCCGCAGGAGCAAAACCCCTGCAGTGGCGAAATACTCACAATGCCCGGCGCGCGTTTTAAGCAGGAAGGTCGAAATGGGTGACGCATCGAAGGTACCGGCGGTAAGGGTCAGTGAGTAGTTGAACCGGCCGCTGAAAAATGATTCGACAGCCGCCAGCATCTCTTCAGGCGGTTTGGACCTCAAATGCAGCGCCGCCGCCACATCCTGCAATACGCCGGCCTCCATGGCCGGCAGTGTAAGGTCGGTTTCATCGGGAGCCGATGCCAGTGAAAATCCGTTATCTCCCCGTACCGTGTAGGATAGCAGACCGGGGCCTCCGGTGGCGCGAACGGTGCCCAGTCGATTCCGCTCCACCATCGAAACCGGCAGATCCGAAACCATCAGGGAATGTCTCGGCAGTTTCAGCACGCTTTTTTCAAAACGGACGGGCATGGTGATGGTAATACCTCTATCTATGGCCGGTTGCAGATCCAATCTCCACGTGGTTCCATCGTTTTCCGGAAATATACGGGAAAAGGTTGCCTTTCTGGCATACCAGGTGGAAAACCGATAGACATTGAAGCTGGAATCCCGCAGCAGAATCGGCAGCCGGTACGGCTTTTCGGGCTTGACCCGGAACAGGATCCGGTCTGAAAGCTTGAGATCACCGATTTCACCGATAGCCGTCCGGTTTCGAAAAGGGTCGGTATCCTCCCTTGTCAGGTCGGCAAACCAGCCGGGACCTTTCTCTTCGATCAGAAGCTGCAACCCGTGAAGCCCGATGTGACCGACGTACCCCGCGCCCGTGCCAAGGAGGAG
>CAZWAE010000201.1:5446-7509 GCA_964631805.1 uncultured Desulfobacteraceae bacterium
CGATGAGGGGAAGCAATATCACCGGGAGCCACCGGATAACGGCGAGTATGATGTCGATGATCGGAATCGTGAAAAAAAAGTAAACGGAAAAACTCAGCAACAGTACCGTGCACAGATCCGCGGCGCGGCTGCAGTCGGAAAAGGAAAACTCCCAACGATAGGAGGTGATGCCGGCGCCTTCGACCACCGCGGCGAGCAGACCGGCGGCCATCAGATGGCCCGTCTGCCACCCCCAGAAAATCAGGCCCGCCGCCATCAATAGCGGCGACGTTTTCATAACATACTCAGACATTCCTGAACTTTCCCGATCTCAATGGCATGAATCGTTCCCGGCGTCTCGTCAAAACCGCTGATATCCGGCAGACGGCCGTTTTGCGTGACCACCAGTACCAGCAGCGGCACCCCTGCCGCCTTAAGAGATTGAATGAACTGTCGTCTCTCTTCATCCCACGTCAGCAGAATACAGATGCAGCTGCTGAGGAGAGAAGACCGCTCCAGAACCAGCGGCGGTAGGATTCCGAACGGTTTGTCGATACAGACGTTGACCGAGGAGAGGATCTCCAGGGTCCGGTCAACCTGTGCGAGACTTCTCCCGGAGGTGAAGCAATAGGTCTCAGGACCCACAAATATCAGGTCCAAAAGTGATTCCTGGGTCTGGACCGAGCAGGCGAATGACGCCGCAATGGAAACCGCTTCCTCGAAGATTTCGTCATGCTGGACATCATGAAAGGTGTCGAGGACAAGACCGTGCCGCACATAGAACTCATCCTGAAACTCCTTTACGATGGGCTTGCCGGTTTTCGCCCAGCTCTTCCAGTGAATTTTCCGCAAAGGATCGCCGGGCCGGTAATCCCTCATGGAAGCGAACTCTTCCGAATCCCCGATGGAAGAGGCCAGTGCCACCCCTCCGGGCTGATATCGCCGGGCGCCGGATAGCTTTATGAAGGGCAGGCGATATCGTTTCGGGAATACGGGAATCGTCTGTTTCACCGGCACCCATGCTCTGGCGTTCACCAGGCCCAGCGGGTCCGGTCTTAATATGCTGATCCCCTCGAACCTGAGGCGTCCCCGGTTGAAGGGGGTCGTGGCGACCTCTATCTCCCGGCTTTCGTTGGGCTGAAAAGCCGGCAATGGGTATTTCCGGGTCCGGGTGTTCCTGTTTTTCCGGACAAGCCAGTTCCAGCGATGATATCCCATGATTCTGTCAAAGATATTTCTCCGGGCCTCCCCCGGCTCGCGGCTGGAGGCGAAGGCTTCAAAGGAGGGTTTGCCATCCGCCATCTCTTCAATGGCCGAAAGACCGGCCTGCTGCCGATCCATTCCGTTGGTGAGAACGAATTTATAGCGAACTTCCTGCTCTGCGGACCCGAACTTCGGAAGCTCCCGGACCGCCCGAAAGCGGCAGCGGAAGAAAATAGACCACAACGCGGAAAAGGCCAAAAGAGACAACAGGAAGGTAAATATCTGGTAAACCACGCTCAAATGGGTGTCGACACCCACCGCGGCGGTAACAATAGTACCGGCCACTGCAAGGCGCCCGGCGGGTGTGAGACGATGGCGTAAGGCCTGGTCGATGCGTTCGAAGACACGGTAGCTTTTATAGAGTATTGTTTTCAAGTTGGTATTCGGCGGCAATCATTCCCGCCGCGTCCCGCAGTCTCCGGCAAGTAAACAATCATGACCCAGAGGACCGGGCTTTTTGTTACCCTTGGAAGTGGATGCCTTACTATTGAACGGTTTAAATACGAAATTCGAATATCGAAATCCGAAACAAATCCTAAATTCGAATGCTCAAAAGCTCTAAACAATCACGATGGTATTTAATCCATAACAGTGAATCTGTTTGGAATATTAGAATTTTGGTCATTGGTCTTTGTTTCGAATTTCGTATTTCGTGCTTCTAATTTTGGTTCAATTTATTTCGCCATAGCCATTTGTCTCTTACCTGGCCTGGAGGACCGGGTTTTTCAGGCTGAATAAATCAGGCCGGTACCGGCAGGGTTTTCAGGATCTCCCCGACAACCGTTTCCGCCGTCCTTCCGGAAAACCGCGCCTGGGGATCC
>CAZWAE010000202.1:0-7500 GCA_964631805.1 uncultured Desulfobacteraceae bacterium
CTAAACCGGTAATGCCGAGTTTCATTTACTCCACCTCCCGAATATAAAGAAACCACAGTGCTGTTGTTCGTTTTATTCAATACAGTCATTATAACTGTAACCACATCAAGGCAAACAAAAAAAGGTTTACGGTTCTTTATAAAGCACCAGTTGTCTCCGAAAAGATGCCCATAGGCCGGCCCGACGATGACACTGGAGTATCGCGGATAACCGTAAAAGGGTTTTTCCCAAAATATTAACTGAAAGGTATAAAAATGAAGCCGTCGTTGGCAGAGCATTCGGGGCAAAAGAAATTTAGTATTAAATTCAAGTAGTTATATTTTATTAATTTTTCCGGTATAGATTGCGACGTCTTGCGTTTCGCTGTAATGGGTGTTACAATGTGGCATTAATGGGAATGTCGTAACGGAGAGGAGGATAAACCCATGATTTACAAACTTTTCTTGCCAGGTACGGTATGTACCCTGGCTGTAACTCTGTTTTTATCGTTAACATCCCCTTTGCAGGCGCATGATGAACTAAGGGGAAAAGCCTTTTCAGACCCCCTTCAAACCACTGAAATGCCGGCCGGTTGGGAGAAAAAGCCGATACAGTACAAATCTGAAGTTGGCCGGGTTGACATTGCCATTGACATCAATCAGCAGCTCTATCCCTTCATCCTGCCCTTGGTGCAGAAATTCGGCAAGGCGAATAACCTGAAAATTGCCTACAGCAAGGGCACTTGCGGGAAATCCTTCGGGATGCTCAACCGCAAGGAGATCGATATCGGCGGTGCCTGCTGCCCGCCGGGCGATTTGGATCGCCTCCCCGGACTGCGGTTTCACACCCTGGGGATTATCCCATTGGCCATCTTCATCCACCCGGACAATCCCGTGGACAACGTCACTTTCGCCCAGCTAAAGGGCATCTTCCAGGGGAGCATCACAAACTGGTCTGCGGTAGATGGACCCGATCAGCCGATCAAACCCTCTTCATCCTTCCATTGCCGGATGAGACCGGGGCATTGGCGGCTGATTCTCGACAATGAAGAACTTTTTGGGACCTCCGTCAAAGAAGTCGGCGAGATGTCCGATATGATCCATCATGTAGCCGCCAATCCATGGACCATCGGCTATGAGGTACTCTACGTGGCTGAACGTTTCAAAGACAGGGGCCAGGTCAAACCGCTGAAGATAGACGGGCATTCTCCGAAAGATCTGGACCACATGCTGGCGGGCGGGTATCCGGCCTACCGCACGTTCGATATCACGACATGGGAGGGGGATACCGTCAACAATCCAAAAGCGAAAGCACTCGTGGCTTTTCTGCTGAAACAGATCGAGCTCATACAGCCTGAACAATATGGACTGATTACCGCGTCAAGGCTAAAAAAGGCCGGTTGGCGGTTTAAGGGCAACGAACTGATCGGTGAGCCCAACAAGATAAACTAATGTTTGCGTCACGTTTTAGGAAACCCAATGTATCAAAAACTTCCGCTAACGCTCCAGGCTTTGATGGCAACCTTTGCGGTCGGATTGGTGGTGTGGGGCATTTCGGATTACCTCAGCAGAGTGTCTGTTGAGGATGCTTTTCAGACACAACTTAACCAGGAGTTGTTGAACCGCGCTGCGGACGATCGGTTTCGGTTCAGCCGGTATGTATACAGCTACCGTGAAGCTGGAAAAGTATATGCCTCGCTTTGGAACCTGGTAGATTACATGGAACGGGTGACCTGGCGCAGAAACGATTCTGGCGACGCGTTGTATCACCAGGCACCGCCTTCCTGGTTTGCGAAAAAGTCGCTTCAACGAACGCTTCTGGCCCCCCGAATGGTCCTTTTGCTGGATCGGTGGGGCAAGGTCAGGGAGATATACAGGGACCGGCCGATGATACCACCAAAGGGTCTGCTGCCTCCTTCACGGCGGTTGCTCAGCCTGAGCGAAAATGAAAATTATCTGATTCCTTTTGCCGAAGGCCCCTATCTGGTTTCCACCCAGCCCATACGAAATCCTTCCGGAAGGATTCTGGGCAGTCTGGTCCTCGCCAGCCCCATTGACCAGGATTTTCTTCTGGCATCCCAAAAAAACCCGGCAAAGGGTTTCGATGTTGCACTGGTTACCGATGAAACGATTGCCACCACTTCAACAGATGGGGATCCATTAAGAGATAGTGCATCGAGGATCCTTGTCAGCAGCGATATGCGAAAATTGCCCAAAGGCACTTTGGTGAGCGATCTGCCCCGACACCTGCTTTTCAGCAAGCAGGAATTTTTTGAATATGGCGCGTCAGAGATGAGCTTTAGATTCGTCACCCTGGTATCCACCGATATCGTGGAACCCCTTACAAGCAAGTTGATCAACAATGATCGAATGCGTCGAGCAATTCAGGCCGCTCTATTCATTGCAGCTTTTGCCCTGGTAATGATTGGCCTGACCCGGCGGATCGAGCGGTTGGGAGTCCGGATCACTGATTTTTCAGGAGAGACACTGGGCAGTGTCCCGATGGCGAAAGGGAAAACCGGAGATCAGCTGAAAGTGCTCGAAGAACAGTTTCATGAACTCATTTCCGCGGTTAAAACAAGAACCGCAGCACTTGAAGCCGTCAACCGAGAGTTGAAAGATTTTGCCTATGTGGTATCCCATGATCTTAAGGCACCGCTTCGTGCCATAAGCCAGCTGTCCACATGGTTGTATCAAGACCATGGGGATCGATTGGATGCAGAGGGCAAAGAACAATTGCTCCTGCTTAATGGACGTTCACAGCGAATGCATGCCCTTATTGACGGCATCCTTCAGTACTCCAGAGTGGGCCGAATACGGGAAAAACATGAACAGGTGCCTCTCGACTTTTTGGTCAAAGAGGTGATCGACATTCTATCCATTCCAGAAAACATACGGGTGGTTATTCCGGAGGAATTACCGACCGTTGTTTGCGAGAGGACTCGAATTCAACAGGTTTTCCAAAATCTGTTGAGCAATGCCATCAAGTTTTTGGATAAACCGGAGGGTATCATATCCATTGAATGGTCGGATACAAATACCCATTGGCAATTTAGCGTTTCCGATAACGGCCCCGGTATCGCTAAAAAGTATCACAAGAAGATCTTCCAGATTTTCCAGACCCTTATACCCCGAGATGAGTACGAGAGTACCGGCGTCGGGCTGACCATCGTCAAGAAAGTGGTGGAATTGCATGGCGGTGAAGTCCGGTTGAAATCTGAATTGGGTAAAGGCGCAACATTTATCTTTACCATCGCAAAATGAGATTTGAAGTCAGGTGAAAAATGCACTCCCAAAAACCAGTTTTGCTTGTCGAAGATGACCATGTTGACGCCATGACCCTAAAAAGGGCATTCAGGGATCTTAAGGTCTACAACAAACTCGAAATCGTTGATAACGGTGAGGAGGCCATCGCTTATCTCAGCGATACCAAAAATGAGAAACCCTGCATCATACTGCTGGATTTGAACATGCCGAAGATGAACGGCCTGGAATTTCTATCCGTCGTCAAAAAAAATAAAAAATTGAGAAGAATACCGGTGGTGATCATGACGACCTCAAAAGATGAAGAGGATAAACTCAGCAGTTTCGATCTCGGTGTTGCCGGATACATGATCAAGTCCTTTGATTACTCGAGAGTTATGGATATCGTTAGAACCATTGATCTCTATTGGACGGAAAGCGAATTGCCGCCGGACGGAGGATAGTTATGGTTAAGACCAAAGGCACCATCCTGTTCGTTGAGGATGACAGCGTCGACAGAATGGCCTTTACACGCCATGCAAGGGAAAATGATTTTCCATATGCATACGAGCTTGCGGGGTCTGTCTCAGAGGCCTCCGGAAAACTCGCGTCCGGCAGCTTTGATGCCGTAATACTGGATTATTCCCTTGGGGATGGAACCGCTTTCGATCTGTTTGAAAGCATAAAGAATGCTTCCATCATCATGGTAACCGGTAAAGGGGATGTGGAGATCGCCATTCAGGCGATGAAAAAAGGCGCTTTCGATTATCTGGAAAAAGATCCGAACGGCAATTACCTGAAGATCATGGCGATGACGGTGGAAAATGCCATTTCCCGTCGAAAAGAGGAGGAAGAACTCAACAGGTACCGACAACAACTTGAAGACCTTGTCAAAGAAAGGACGATCAAGCTTAAAAAGGCGGTTGTCCGGTATCAAAGCTCGGAGGTCAGGCTTAAACAGGCCTATCAAATGCAAATGGCGATTAATGGTATTTTAAAGGGAGCTTTGGAGGATATTTCCCTGGAACAGTATTTGGGGAGAACGCTGGATATCATCCTTTCACTGCCGGACTATAGTCTGCTTGGATCCGGTTCGATATTTCTGGTGGATGAGAACGAGCCGGACAAGCTGGCCATGAAGGTATCGAGAGGTCTTAACAGTCAGCAAAAAGAGGTATGTAAAAAAGTCCCCATCGGTGTTTGTGTGTGCGGCAGGGCCGCAAAACAGCGTGCGTTTATCAGCCTGGATTCTGATCATGAGCTGCATGAAATCAAACTAAAGGGGGTGGAGAGCCACACCCATTATGCCATTCCCATCCTTTCGGGTGAAAAACTGATCGGCGTCATTTCGCTGTGTGCAGAAAAATCCGGCCGGGATGGAGCCAAAACGGATAAAAGCTTTTTAACCATTGCCCGAACACTGGCCGGCATCATCGAGCTCTACAGGGCCGAAGAGGAGAAAAAAACACTTCATGACCAGCTTGTAGAAGCCCAGAAAATAGATTCGGTTGGACGGTTAGCAGGTGGAATAGCCCATGATTTCAATAATTTGCTTAGTGCTATCAACGGTTATGCCCAGCTTGGCAGCCTGAATTCCGAGGGGTTTTCCGATTTTCAGGAATATTTCAACAACATCTCAACTGCGGGGGAAAGAGCCGCTGATCTTACCCGGCAGTTGCTGGCCTTTAGCCGTAAGCAGATGATCAAACCGGAAATTGTGAACTTCAACAACATGATCGACAACAGTCTGAAGATCCTCAGCCGCATTATTGGTGAGGATATCGCCATTCATATCGAAAAAATGGAACCTGTCTGGAGTATCAAGGCGGATGCCACCCACATGAATCAGGTGATTATGAACCTTGCCGTAAACGCCAGGGACGCCATGCCGGAGGGCGGACAATTGTCCATCGAAACTCGCAATGTCATCATGGACGAAAAAGCAACCCGACTGCGTGTTGGTTTAAATCCTGGCCAATACGTGATGTTGAAAATTTCAGATACAGGCTGTGGGATGGCGCCGGATGTGCAGGAGCATGTGTTTGAGCCGTTTTTTACCACCAAAGAGGTCGGAAAAGGAACCGGGCTCGGCTTGTCGACCGTTCATGGGATTGTGAAGCAACATAGAGGTGATATCGATCTGTTCAGCATCCCTGGGAAAGGCACCACGTTTAAACTTTATTTCCCCTCCATCGGAGAAAAATCAACCGCAGCTAAAAAAGAAAAAAAGAATGACCTGCCCTGTGGATCGGAGACCATCCTTTTGGTTGAGGATGAAACCGTTGTCAGGAATTTTGCCATGGATTTCCTCGACAGGATCGGCTACCGGGTTCTGGTTGCCCGGGACGGCCTCCAGGCCATGGATTTAGTCGACGAAAATAAAGAAACCATAAATTTGCTGCTGACAGACGTCGTCATGCCTAAGATGAGTGGGGTTGAACTGGCCCAAAAAGTGCTGGCGCAATATCCTGACATCAAGGTGGTATTCATGTCGGGGTACACGGAAGATACCCATACGATTCAGAAACTTCTAGAAGATCGGGCCAACTTGATTACCAAACCGCTGATGCCCAAAGCGCTGGCGGAAACACTACGTGAAGTGCTGGATGACGGTGCATCCCCCTAAAAGTCAAGCCGATGGATATGATATCCCGAAGCAATACCCTTTGATGGTGTTTGGAAACGGTCGGAAACAGTTGTGGGCCCAAAAAAAATTGACATGGTCGCGTGAATTCCATAGTATCCCGGATTGCTCTTACCCTCAACCTTCAATGGAGTTTTACAATGAAAATCCTCGTATCGGGGTCTCTGGCATATGACCGGATTATGGATTTCCCCGGAAAATTTGAAGATCACATTCTCCCGGAAAAGATCCACATCCTTAACGTTTGTTTCACCGTATCGGGTCTGGCGGAAAATTTTGGTGGTACGGCGGGAAATATCGCCTACAGCCTCGCACTGCTGGATGAACGGCCGACCATTCTGGCGTCTGCCGGAAAGGATTTCGATCAGTACCGGGCGTGGCTCGAATCCCACGGACTTCCACTGGACGGAATCCGGCAGATATCCGATGAGTTCACCGCCGGGGCCTATATTACAACGGATATGGCCGACAATCAGATAACCGGTTTCAATCCCGGTGCCATGAAATATCCTTCGGAGTACAACCTGTCCGATGTGGATCCCTCGAATACCTGGGCCATCATCTCCCCGGGAAATCCCGATGACATGCTGGGGTACAGCCGGCGGTACAAGGAGTTGGGCATCCCCTACATATTCGATCCGGGGCAGCAGATTCCCATTCTCCCGTCCGGGCATATCGAGGAGATGATCGATGGGTCTAACATACTGATTTCAAACGACTATGAGCTTGAAATGATCGTCAAGGCAACCGGACTGGCGAATTCGGAACTTCTCGAACATACACGGGTCATCATCACGACACTCGGAGAGGACGGTTCAACAATTCGGACCCGTGACGATCTCGAAGAGATCCCGGTGGCAAAAGCCGACGGTGTGGCGGATCCCACCGGTGCCGGTGACGCATACCGGTCCGGTCTATTAAAAGGCCTTGCAACCGGAAAGGACCTGTACTATGCGGCGACCCTGGGGGCCACCTGCGCCAGTTTTGCGGTTGAGATCCAGGGAACCCAGGAGCATCGGTTTACCAAAGAGCAGTTTTCAGAGCGGCACCGGCAGAACTTCGGGTGGGTCTGAATCCCCGGCCCCCTATTTCCCAACTTTTTAAGAAAATCCTGTTTCATTTGTCATCGTATTGATAGAACAGGTGCGCCAAGGGGAAACATAAAGACCACGTGAAAATGTGTTTTATCACATTATGCAATCGTGCTTCGCCTGATTACCCGTATGGGTGGGCTTTGGCGGTTTCCACCATGGCCTGGATGTTCTCTGGGGGGCAAAGGTCCGGAAGGATGCATCCACCGCTGACCAGAAGTCCACCGTTCTGACCGGCTTTAGCGATGACCTCTTTGGTGGCCGATGCCACCTCATCAGGATTGCCCATGGACAGCAGGGAAGTGCTGACATTGCCCATGAGACAATATTCAGGTCCCAACCGTTTCCGTGCATCCTCAAAATTGACTCCCTCATCGAGGCTCAACCCGTCTACACCTGTTTCTGCCATGCTCTCGAGCCGATCCGAATTGTCCCCGCAAATATGCATGAGGGTCTTGATGCCGGTCGGTTTGACGAGCTTGACCAGCCGGGTTGTATATTGCTTGCCCCAGGTCTCCCAGTGGCTTTTTGAAATGGCATCTCC
>CAZWAE010000203.1:0-5980 GCA_964631805.1 uncultured Desulfobacteraceae bacterium
CGGCCGACCCTCCCGCAATCGGGTCTTGGCCGTAAGATGCGGATTCAGAACGTGAAAAATGCATTCAGCCTGAGCCGCGGTACAGATGTCGGGGGACAGCGCATCCTGCTCGTGGACGATATTTTTACCACCGGGACCACCGTTGAGGAGTGTGCCAGGGTGCTGCTCAAAGGCGGGGCCGAACGGGTGGATGTTCTGACACTGGCGAGAACCCAGTAACCAGACCCGCGAAAGAGGGATTTTGATATGGTGGGGACAGGCTCGAAAGGGAAAAATGCCGATGCCGGGACACTGAAAAAGCTTCTGACGGCTGCGAAACTGGGGGATGTGATACAACCCCTCCACCGCAAAGGCTTAAAACTCGTTTTTACAAACGGTTGTTTTGATATTCTGCACGTTGGGCATGTCCGGTATCTGGAAAGTGCCGCTCTTTTGGGAGATGTGCTGGTGGTGGGACTGAATTCGGACCGGTCCGTAAAAGCGATCAAGGGGGAGAAGCGGCCCATTGTCCCGGAACTTCAGCGTGCCGAAGTGCTTGCCGCCGTCGCCTGCGTCGGGTATGTTATCATCTTTGACGATCCGGATCCCTTTACCCTGATCGAGACCATCCGGCCGGACGTCCTGGTCAAAGGTGCCGACTGGGCCGAAGATGAGATCATTGGGGCGGATATTGTGAAAGCGGATGGGGGGCGTGTGGCCCGTGTCCCAATAGTGGGCGGGGCCTCCACCACCGGTTTAATCGACCGGATTGTCCGGTTGTACGGTAAGAGGGATGAGAAGGGAGCGTCGTAAGGAATGCGTGTCGACAACAGAGGGGGGCTGGCCTGTTATCGGTTTAAAAACCTTTCCGGGTACGGGGAGATTATTCACGGATTCTTTGCCCGGAGCGGCGGGTCCAGTCCGGCACCCTTCAACAGCCTGAACGTCGGCCTCGGGCTGGGGGATGACGCCGGAAAAGTTTACCGCAACAGAGATAAAATCTCCCGGTTTTTCGGCCTGCGCGAGCTCGTTTTTCTGGATCAGGTGCATGGGGTAGACATAAGGGTCAATCCCGGCTCTGATGACGCCTCCGGATACCGGCGTATAAACGGGGAAAAGAGGGGAGACGCCATGATGACAGACCGGCCCGGCTGCGGGCTGGCCATCCAGGCGGCGGACTGCCAGGCGGTGTTGCTGTTCGACACCCGTCGGAAAATCGTTGCCAACATTCATTCGGGTTGGCGAGGCAGTGTCCAAAATATTGTTGGCAGGACGGTGGCGGTGATGAAAACCCGGTATGCAACTCACCCTGCGGATATTGTTGCAGGCATTGGTCCCTCTCTCGGACCGTGCTGCGCCGAGTTCGTCCATTATCAAAAGGAGATTCCGGACCGGTTCTGGAAATATGGGGATGAGGCGCACCGGTTTGACTTCTGGGCCCTCACCCGGGACCAGCTCCGTCGAGCCGGTGTCCGGGAGGATCGGATCGAAAACGGCGGGTTATGTACCCGTTGCCGGACGGATCTGTTTTATTCCTACCGGGGGGAAGGTGTCACCGGCCGATCTGCCGCCGTCATCGGGTTGAGACCCGGGGTAAGGGAGACATAAAAAATGTTTCAGGAAACCGTCCGCGTATTATACAACCGAAAGATAGCACCGGATACCTACCGGATGGGGGTGGCCTGCCCCGGTGGGTACAGGACTGCCATACCGGGTCAGTTTGTCATGGTCAGGGTTTCGGATCGGCCGGTTCCCTTGTTGAGACGGCCGTTTTCTATCCACCGTCTGATCCGGGAAAACGGGCGGGTATCCGGGTTTGAAATGCTATATCGTGTGGTCGGTGTTACAACGTTGGCCCTTTCCACGGTAACGGTGGACAAGACCCTTAACGTCGTCGGCCCCCTGGGTCGGGGGTTTGTTCTCCCCGAGCACCGTGATACGATCTGTATCGCTGCCGGGGGCATCGGCGTTGCACCACTGCTTTTTCTGGGGGACTATCTGTTGGAAAAGCAGGTGAGGCCCGAAGCCATTACGGTCTATATCGGCGGGAGATCCCGGGAAGATCTGTTGTGTGAGACCGATTTTTCCCGGATCGGGTTACGTGTGGTGACCACCACGGACGACGGGAGCGCCGGACAGCAGTGCCTGATTACCAACCCCCTGGAACAGGGTGTGAGGGATCAACCACCGGATGTGATTTATGCCTGCGGGCCGGAGGGGATGCTGGCGTGTGTGGCCGGCATTGCAAAAGCCCATGGCGTGCCCTGCCAGATATCCATCGAAACCCTTATGGCTTGTGGTATGGGCGCCTGCCTGGGGTGTGCCGTTGAAAGCGGGACCGATCCTACGCGGTATCTTCATGCTTGTATGGACGGGCCCGTCATGGATGTCAAGGAGTTGAAATGCAATTTTCGTTGACTTGTTCACATCCCTGTGTTAGGTGGCTCATGTTCCCGAATATGGAAAAACCTTCTGCTGTATCCGGAGGGTTTTTTATTTCATGAAACGGGAAACACTGCGCTCCTTGAAGGAGTTTGCTTATTACAGCAGCCTGGGGTTGCAGGTCGCCCTGTCCATCGTGATCGGACTGGCGCTGGGATTATATCTGGACAAACGGTTTGGAACGCACCCGTACTTGCTGTTCCTGGGCTTGGGGCTGGGGATCGCCGCAGGCTTCAAGAATATCGGGCTGGCCATCCGGAAATCCCGGAAACTTTGACCGCCCGCCCGGGATAAAACGAATCATTTGATGAAGAGCAGATAAGCCGGGAACGGGTTTCTGATACGCCGTACCGGTTGATTCGGGTCTTCATACAAACAAGGGGCGTCATCAACCATCAATCGAGATTGACGGGATCTGGTTTGGAGATACAACAACGCGTTTTAACATTTATCACCCGGACCAACTGGGTACTTTTTTTCATCGCAAGCAGCCTGGGATTTATCATCGCCTCTACCGATTTTGCTTTGGGGGTGGTGTCCGGTGGGCTTCTGGTGACGGTCAATTTCCATCTTCTGCACCGGACCCTGAAAAAATCCCTTCAGCCGCCGCACGTTTCATCCGTCGGCTCGATTCTCGCTAAGTATTACATTCGTTTCGTGTTGAGCGGCGTCATCATCTTCCTACTGATTTTCAGGCATATGGTGGACCCGTTCGGTCTTTTTATCGGTCTTTCAGTGGTTGTCGCCAGCATCATGCTGGCCAGCATGTGTGAATTCAGCAAACTTATATTCAAGGAGGCGTCTTAAGGTGGAACATCCCTATCTGTTTTTTGTTAAATTGTTTGAACTGATCGGTCTGGGACATTTTGCCCACACCTACACCCATGTGGTTTATTCATGGGTGGTGATGGCGATCCTGATCATTTCGGGTGCTTTGTGTGCCAAGGGGCTCAAAATGATTCCAACCGGTGGCCAAAATTTTTTTGAGGTCGTGATTTCCGGCCTCGAGGATTTTATGGTGGATACCGTCGGGGAGGAGGGCCGTTGGCTGTTTCCCCTGGCCGCCACCATATTTCTCTATGTATTTATCGGCAACCTGATCGGTCTTGTTCCCGGATTCTTTCCACCCACCGCCAATTTGAACACCACGGGATCCTGTGCGCTGACGGTGGTTGTGTTCACCCATGTGATCGGCATCAAGTATCACGGGGCAAAATATATCAAGCATTTCCTGGGGCCTGTCTGGTGGATGAGCCCCCTGATTTTCGTGATCGAACTGATCGGCCACGCGGCGCGGATCCTGTCCCTCTCCTTCAGGTTGTTTGGGAACATGATGGGACACGAGATCGTTTTGAGTATCCTTTTCGGGCTCGCCGGCGCTTTTTTTGCCCCGCTGCCCATCATGGCCCTTGGGATCTTCGTGGCGTTTGTGCAGGGGTTTGTGTTTTTTTTGCTGTCGATCATCTATTTCCAGGGCGCCATGGAACATGCCCATTAGGATGTCCGCTTTTTTTGCAGCAACTGGAAATACGGATTGTGGATATACCGGCTAAATCATGCCGGGGTTGTTTACGGCATCCCCGGATTTTCAAAAGGGGTTAATGGAAGAAGCCCTGAATAACACCATTAAAGGAGGAAGGACAAAGTATGGAAGCACAAGCACTTCAATTTTTTATTGCGGCTGTCACGGCAGCAGGTTTCGGAATTGCCATTGCGGCATTTGGTTGCGGTATCGGACAGGGCATCGGCCTGAGATCAGCGGTTGAGGGGATTGCCAGAAACCCCGAAGCTTCGGGCAAGGTTACCGTTACCCTGCTGATCGGTCTCGCCATGATCGAGTCTCTTTGTATCTATGCACTGGTTGTCGCACTGATCCTGATTTATGCGCACCCGCAAGCAGCAGCCATTGCCGGACTTTTCGCCGGCGGTAATTAATCCTCTTTAGGGGAATCGAAACGGGGTTGTACCCATTCGGGCGCAACCCCGTTTTTTTGTGGATCCGGCATTTTTATGCCAACCATTTTCTATGACGGTCGGGAAGAGGCTGACAGTACTTTTTTCAAATACTGTCCTGTATAGGATGTCTCCAGATCCGCTATCTCCTCCGGTGTCCCGCAACCCACAACGCGACCGCCGTTTTCCCCGCCCTCCGGACCCAGGTCGATAATAAAATCGGCGGTTTTAATCACATCCATGTTATGTTCGATGACAATGACCGTATTGCCGCCGTCCACCAGGCGATTTAAGACCTGGACCAGTTTTTTGTTGTCATCCACATGGAGACCGGTGGTGGGCTCATCTAGGATATAGACGGTGCGCCCGGTACCCTTCTTGCTGAGTTCCCGTGCTAGTTTGATCCGCTGCGCTTCCCCGCCGGAAAGCGTTGTGGCCGGTTGGCCGAGGCGAATGTAGCCGAGGCCGACATCGATCATGGTTTCCAGTTTTCGACGAATCTGAGGGACCCTCTGAAAAAAGAGCAGCGTTTGGTTTATCGTCATGTCCAGAACATCAGAGACGTTCTTGCCTTTGTACCGGATCTCAAGGGTTTCCCGGTTATACCGTTTCCCCTGACAGATATCACAGGTCACGTAAACGTCCGGTAGAAAGTGCATTTCGATCCGGACAAGTCCGTCACCACCGCAGGCTTCGCACCGGCCCCCTTTTATATTAAAGCTGAAGCGCCCGGGTTTGTATCCCCGCATTCTGGCATCTGCGGTTTTTGAGAAAAGCTCCCGGATGAAATTGAAGACGCCGGTGTAGGTCCCGGGATTTGAGCGGGGCGTCCGACCGATGGGAGATTGATCAATATGAACCACTTTGTCGACGTGCTCGAGTCCGGAAACCGCCGTGTGGCTCCCGGCCTGAATCCTGGCGCGGTAAAGTTGTTGCGCCAGGATGTGATATAATGTTTCCAGGACCAATGTCGATTTGCCGGAACCGGACACGCCGGTGACACAGGTGAAACAGCCCAGTGGAAAAGCCGCATCGATCTTTTTCAGATTGTGCGCGCAGGCCTCGCGGATGGTGAGATACCGGTTGCTTTTGCGGCGAACATCCGGAATGTCGATGCGTTTATTCCCGGAAAGGTATTGTCCTGTCAGGGAATTTTCATCTTTCAGCAGATCCGCCGGGCTTCCTGAAAACACCACGTGACCCCCATTGATGCCGGCTCCGGGGCCCATATCCACCACCCAGTCGGAAGATAGAATGGTATCTTCATCGTGTTCAACCACCAGTACGGTATTGCCAAGATCCCGCATTTTGAAGAGCGTTGACAGCAGGCGTCGGTTGTCCCTCTGGTGCAGCCCGATACTCGGCTCGTCCAGAACATACAAGACACCAGCGAGCTTTGATCCGATTTGGGTTGCCAGCCGGATTCGTTGGCTTTCACCACCTGAAAGCGTGGCCGCGGATCTGTCCAGGGTCAGATAACCGAGTCCCACATCCACGAGAAAGCCAAGGCGATCCATGATCTCCTTTAGGATGCGGTCGCCAATGAGCCGCTTTTTGGGTTCCAGATGCAGTTTCCGGAAAAAATCAGCGGCCTGTTCCACGGACA
>CAZWAE010000203.1:6080-7447 GCA_964631805.1 uncultured Desulfobacteraceae bacterium
AAAAAATACCGTATGCCGATTGGCCCAGGGAACGATTGCCCCCTCTCTCAATGAGAGAATGGGGTTGGGTACAATCAGGTCCGGGTCGAATTCGGTGGTGGATCCGATACCGTCACATTCCGGACAAGCACCCCTTGGCGAGTTGAATGAGAAGGAGGCCGGTATGAAAGGCGGGTAGCTGGTGTTGCATCTGCTACACACCGCTTTTTCACTAAAGGTGACCGGCGTTCCTCCCAGGACATCGACAACCGCCATGCCATCGGATTGGGAAAGAGCCAGCTCCAGGGAATCGGCCAAACGATTTTGCACGCTTTCCTTTACGATCAGCCGATCCACCACCACTTCAATGGTATGTTTCTGATGGCTCTTCAAAAGGGGTGCTGACTCGATTTCCAGTTGCTCTCCATCTATCCGGACCCGGGCAAATCCTTCTCGCTGAAGCCTTTTCATCAATTTTGCATGGTTTCCCTTTGCGGCGACAACCAGAGGCGCGATAATGACGATGCGGGTACCGGGTTTAAGAGACATCACCCGGTCGATCATCTCGTCCAGGCTCTTTGACGTGATGGGACCTCCGCATAAATGGCAGTGGACACTCCCTATCCGGGCGAACAGAAGGCGAAGGTAGTCGTAGATTTCGGTCACGGTTCCCACAGTTGACCGGGGATTGTGGCTTGCAGATTTTTGCTCGATGGCGATTGCGGGAGACAACCCCTCTATGAATTCCACATCCGGCTTTTCCAGGCGCTCTAAAAACTGCCGGGCGTAAGTGGATAGGGATTCGACGTATCTACGCTGTCCTTCAGCGTAGAGGGTATCAAATGCCAGGGATGATTTTCCAGATCCGGAGAGGCCCGTGATGACCACCATCTTGTCCCGGGGAAGAATCACATCGATATTTTTGAGGTTGTGCTGTCTCGCGCCTTTTATAAGGATTTTTTCCAATTTCATAACCCATCATGTTAGCAGGTATCAGAGAGATTTGTAAATAACAGGGAGGATGATTATCTACCGCATCGGCGGAATTAAACGATGAAATGGGGGAACCCAAAAGAAATATCATTATTTTGAAAATAAAAGAAATAGCGAGGATATGGCAGTATCCGCGAGTTATTTTATTCCGTCCACTTTTGTGCAAAGCGGATGGGTATGGCTAAAATGTTTAAGAAAAATCCGCCGTTGAAAAAACTCTGTGGTTATGGGCGATGCCCGGTTTCTACTTTGTTTTTAAGAGTGAAATCAAAAGGATAAAAATTGTTAATAACTTGCCGGGGGAAAAGAAGATAAATGGAGGACATCCGGTTTGACACCAGGCCGCGTATCCCTTAAATAAGCCTCATCTTGTGACCGATCCGGTTACTTTATCT
>CAZWAE010000204.1:0-7422 GCA_964631805.1 uncultured Desulfobacteraceae bacterium
GTCCGGATAAGCGCCTCAAGCTGCTCGGATGAAAAAACGACCACATAGTCCACCGAATCCATGGCGTTCAAAACCCGGACTCTTTCCCTTTGGGGAATGACCGGTCTTCCCGGGCCTTTCAGCCGGGCCACCGAATCATCATCGTCAATGGCAACCACCAGTTTATCTCCAATCCGTTTGGCGGCTGTGAGGAGATCCACATGTCCGGCGTGCAAAAGATCGAAACATCCGTTTGTCAAAACGATCCGATTACCCTTTTTTTTGAGATCGGAGACGATGGATGCCAACTCTTCCATGGTTTTCAGCTTCTCCGGTTGTGCATCGGTGCCAACGCCCAGAGCCCCGGCCAATTCCTGTCGGGAAAGTGTCGCTGTCCCCACTTTACCGACCACGATACCGGCTGCCGCGTTGGCGCACGCGGCGGCTTCTTCCAATGTCGCCCCGGCGGCGGTTGAAAGCCCCAAAAGGGCCAGCACCGTATCGCCGGCACCGGAAACATCATAGACCTGCCTGGCCTGCGAACGGATTTCAAATGGTTCTTCCCCGGGTCGAAAGAACACCATGCCGTCCTTTCCACAGGTGATCAGGAGGTTGTCGAGTTCTGCAAGCTGTATAAGATGTCGCCCGGCGTCAAACAACGTGGCTTTGTCGGCAAGGTTCAGGCCCGATGCCATTCCCGCTTCCTTTCGGTTCGGCGTGAGCAAAGAAACCCCTCTGTATTTGGTAAAATCCAATCCCTTGGGATCGGCGATGACCTTCTTGCCGTGAATTTTCGCCATGCGGACGATGTGGGAGAGCAGGTTCCGGGTGACCGTGCCCTTGTCGTAGTCGGAGACCAGCACCGCATCCACAGACGGTATCCTGCTTTCCAGATAATTCAGCAGAGCATCAAAGGTATCCGCCGAAACCTCCTGGTTGCTTTCATGATCGATTCTCAGGACATGCTGGCTGCCGGCGATGACGCGTGTTTTGCGGGTGGTCGGCCGGTCCGCATCCTCGAATATCCCGTCTGTATCCAGGCCGAGCTTTTTAAACAGCTCAGTCAGACGCCTGCCGTTTCTGCCGGTTCCAATCACCCCCACCGGAAAGACGCCGGCCCCCAGGGCCACGAGGTTGTTTACGACATTGCCGGCACCTCCGGGGATGAATTCCTCCCTCCTGGCCGACACCACCGGCACCGGTGCCTCCGGAGAGATCCTATCCACCTCACCCCACAGATATTCATCGATCATCAGATCGCCCACCACCAGGATGCTGCAGTCGCTGAATCGGGAAACGTCCATTTTTACCTTTTGCCACCTGCCGGAAATACTATTCGGTGCGGCATATTTTGGCAATCGCTTTTCTCAAAAAGGCCGGAGGCCGGACCACTTTACCGTTGGGGTTAACGCAAGCGTGCTTGGTGTACCCCCTGGCGCTGGGGATGTCGCTGTTTTCCGTGAAAATCGTGTAATCGAACTTCATTCCGCCTTTGACGGTGGTATCGATACGGGTTTCGATGATGAGCAGATCATCGTATTGTACCGGTGCCGTAAATTTGCAGTGAACTTCAGATAACGGCAGGAAAATACCCTTTTTTTCGATGGTTTTATAAGGGACCCCATGTGCCCTGAACAGTTCCGCCCGTCCGATCTCAAACCATCTTAAATAGTTGGCATTATAGGCGTACCCCATTTTGTCGGTATCGCCGTAAATGACACGATATGTCGTCCTGTGAGCAGACATCGGGGCTCCGGTGCAGGATATCTTCGGATCAATCGGCTCCATTGGACAACGAGAGCCGGATCTTTTCTTTCAGCTCACCATAGTTGTAGGTGGCGGGAAGTTCCGGGTATTCCTCCGTTACATTGGCGGGGGGATTATAGAGAATCCCTGTATCCGCTTCTTTCAGCATGCTGATATCGTTATAGGAATCTCCGATGGATATGGTTTTATAATACAGATTTTTCATGGCGATAACGGTCATCCGTTTTCCATCTTTCTGACGCAGATGATAGTCCGATATGGAACCGTCCGGGTTGACCGAAAGGGTATTGCAAATCAGGGTCGGCCATCCCAGCTTTTCCATCAGGGGGCCTGCGAACTGGGTAAAGGTATCCGACACGATGACGATCTGGGTGTTGGACCGGACCCACGTAAGGAATTCAGCGGCACCCTCAAGGGGATCCAGGGTGGCGATGACCTCCTCGATATCGGTCAGTTTCAAACCGTTTTCATCGAGTATCTTCAATCTTTTTTTCATCAGGACATCGTAATCGGATATGTCGCGGGTGGTCAGCTTCAGTTCGGGGATACCCGTTTTTTCCGCAACATTGATCCAAACTTCGGGTGTGAAAATTCCTTCAAGATCAGCACAAACGATATGCATGGGGCCTCGCAAAATTAAAATGTCAGGTTGGGGTTGATATAAGGGGCGTGTCGCACCCTATTTGGTTTATTCCTCTCTGTCCGAATTTTCGATCCGGATCAGCATCGGCATATCCGCCACCACATCCAGCACGGATATCTCATCCAGCGCTTTTTGCACGTCCGCCTCCTTTGCACGGTGCGTCAGCATCACGATGGGTACGGCGCCGTTTGATTTTCTTCCTTTTTGGTGAACCGATTTGATGCTGATGCCGTTCTGACCCAGTATCCCGGAAATCTTTGAAAGAACTCCAGGGCTATCTGCAGCGGCAAACCGGATGTAGTAGTGGGTTGACAGGTCCTGCATGGTCAGGATGGGGATTTCCCTGATATTCTCCCTTAAACAGGCAAGGGGAGGCACTCTGCGGACGGCACCGGTCATGATGTTTCTCGCAAGGTCCGCAATGTCCCCGATAACGGCGCTTGCCGTCGGCATCATTCCAGCACCGTGACCATTGAGGACGATGTCATCCACGGCATCCCCCGATATTTTAATGGCATTCAAGGTACCGTTGACATGGGTAAGAGGGTTGTCCACCGGTATCATGGTCGGATGCACCCTTGCCTCAATCGCATCACCCCTGTCTTTTCCGATGGCCAACAGTTTGATCCGATACCCGAATTGCCGGGCAAAATCGATATCCATCGGTTTGATCCTGGAAATACCTTCGATATAGATATCGCCAAGGTTGATTTTCATTCCGTATGCAAGGGCGGTCAGAAGCGCCAGCTTGTGGGCGGTGTCGATTCCCTCCACATCAAGGGTCGGGTCTGCCTCGGCATAACCCTTCGCCTGGGCCTCTGCAAGGGCATCTTCAAAATAGCTGCCGTCATCGGTGATTTTTGACAGAATATAGTTGCAGGTGCCGTTTAGTATCCCGGTCATGGCGCCGATTTTGTTCCCGACCAGAGATTCCCGAATGGTTTTGATAACCGGCATGCACCCGCCGACACTGGCTTCAAAGGCCAGATCCACGCCCCTTTGGGCCGCGGCCTCAAACAGTTCATTCCCGTGTCCTGCCAGCAACGCTTTATTGGCCGTTACGACGTGCTTTCCATTTTCGATGGCTTGCAATATGAGTTCTTTGGCGATACCTTCGCCCCCGATCATCTCCAGGATGATATCGATCTCGGGGTCCTTCACCACCTGAAAGGCATCGGTCACGAAAACCCCCTCCTCAAACCGGATGCCGCGATCGGTGGTATCGTCCAGGTCGGCGACATGTTTCAAATTCAGCCGGATCCCGAGCCGGGAGGATAAAAGGTCGCTGCTGTGGATCAACATTTTTGCCACTCCGGTTCCCACCGTCCCGCAACCCAACATGCCGATATTGATCTGTTTCATGAAATTTTCCCTTTCATGGATGGGGACTACATGATTTTGCGAATTCCCCGAATCGCCTGGTTGATCCGCATATTGTTTTCGATGAGGGCGAACCGGACATATTCATCCCCGTATTCGCCAAAGCCCAGACCCGGTGCAACGGCGACCTGGGCCTCCTTAATCAGGAATTTGGAAAACTCAACAGATCCCATTTTTTGAAATTTCCCGGGGATTTTTCCCCATACAAACATGGTTCCAAGGGGCGGTGTGATGTCCCACCCCACCCGTGCCAGTCCCGAAATAAGGGCGTCCCGCCTGGATTTGTAGGTGTCGCAGATCTCCCGGACACATGCCTGGCGCGTCGTCAGCCCGGTTTGGTCATCTTCTTCATCCGATCCGTTCAGCGCGATGATGGAGGCGATCTGTATCGGTTGGAAAATGCCGTAGTCTAGATAACTCTTGATACGTTTCAGGGCAAAAACAATTTCGGGATTGCCGACGCAAAACCCCACGCGCCAACCGGGCATGCTGTAGCTTTTGGACAGGGAGAAAAACTCCACCCCGACCTCCTTGGCACCCTTTGCCTGGAGAAAGCTCGGTGCGCGATACCCGTCGAACACGAGATCCGCATAGGCAAAGTCATGGATCACCATGATGTCGTGCTCTTTTGCGAAATCGACGATTTTTTCAAAAAATGCAAGATCCACTACCTCGGTGGTGGGATTGTGGGGATAGCTGAGGATCAACACCTTGGGGCGGGGCCAGGTCTGGCGAGTGGCGTTTAAAAGGTTCTCAAAAAAATCCTGGTCCGGTCCCACCGGTATTCCCCTGACATCACCGCCTGAGATAATGACGGAGTAGGGGTGAATCGGATAGGTGGGATTTGGTGTAAACACCACATCCCCGGGACGGATGGTCACCAGAATCAGGTGCGACATCCCCTCCTTTACCCCGATTGTTGCAATCGCTTCGCTGCCCGGATCGAGGTCGACGTTAAACCGGCGTTTGTACCAGCCGGTGATGGCCATCCTCAGTTTGGTGATGCCCATGGATGCCGAGTACCTGTGGTTATGAGGTTTTCTCGCGGATTCAACCAGTTTCTCGACAATATGGTCCGGCGTTCCGATATCCGGGTTGCCCATTCCCAGGTCTATGATGTCCTGCCCGGCCCGGCGGGCCTCCATTTTGATTTCATTCACGGTGGCAAAGACATACGGCGGCAGACGGTCCAGTCTTGCAAACTCTTTCATCTTTTCAATCCTATGAGACAAACCGGTTCCAATAAATACTTACAGGCGTCACCAAAGCCCTCAATTACAATAGGACGCCCCTAATGTCAATTCAATGAGTGGCCAATAAAAGTTTGACTTTTACGGTGGTTGCGTTTAACTTTTTTCTTTTTAGCTGTTGAAGCAAGAGCGACATGAGGAGATGACAACATGGGCAAATCTTTGACCT
This sequence comes from uncultured Desulfobacteraceae bacterium, assembly GCA_964631805.1. Classification (GTDB taxonomy): domain Bacteria; phylum Desulfobacterota; class Desulfobacteria; order Desulfobacterales; family CAZWAE01; genus CAZWAE01. The sequence continues at coordinate 5,189 of CAZWAE010000204.1, forward strand.
ACGCCGATGCCGGTGTGGATATCGATAAAGCCAATTCATTTGTGGAGGCGGTCAAAGAGATCGCACGGCAGACACCGCGGACCCGTGTCATGGGCGAAATAGGGGGTTTCGGGGGGTTGTTTTCCCTTAATGCCGACAACTATGAAAGACCGGTTCTTGTCAGTTCCACCGACGGTGTCGGAACGAAACTGAAAATTGCATTTATGACCCACCGCCACGATACCATCGGTATTGATCTTGTGGCGATGTGCATTAACGATATCATTGTCCAGGGTGCGAAACCACTGTTCTTTCTCGACTATCTTTCCATGGGAAATCTGGATATCGGCGTGGCCGAAGAGATCGTTCGGGGGATCGGCGACGGGTGCCGGCAGGCGGGATGCGCATTAATCGGGGGTGAGACGGCAGAGATGCCGGGGTTGTACCAGCCGGGCGAGTACGATCTGGCCGGTTTCACGGTGGGAGTCGTGGACAACAACAAGATCGTGGATGGATCCGAAATCAGGGTCGGGCACAAGTTGATCGGGATTGCCTCAAGTGGACTTCACAGCAATGGCTATTCCCTGGTTCGCAAAATCTGCTTTGACCGGTTGAAGCTGAAAATCGATGACCATATCCCCGAGCTTGGCAGAACCATTGGGGAGGAGCTTCTCCAACCGACCAAGATATACGTGGACACCGTCCGCAGCCTGCTCAGGGACCTGCCGGTCCATGGTCTCGCACACATTACCGGGGGGGGGATTGTGGAAAACGTCCTTCGCATCATTCCCAATGCCTGCGGCGTTGAGATCAAAAAAGAGAGTTGGGAGATCCCGGCGATTTTTCATTTTTTGCAGGAAGCCGGAAATGTTACAGATAGCGAGATGATGCGAACTTTCAACAACGGCATCGGTATGATCGCCGTTGTTCCGAATACCGCCGCACAGGAGATCCTGGAACGACTCAGTGTCATGAAGGAGCAAGCGTTCATTATTGGCAGGATCGTCGAACATGGGAAAAAGAACCCCCGCATCCGCTGGGTTTAGGCCCATGTCAATCTTATGATTATTCTCGGCATCGAAACATCCTGCGATGAAACAGCGGCTGCTGTGGTTGCAGACGGTACCGTCACATTATCCTCGGTGGTTTCTTCCCAGATTGCGATCCATCGCCCCTACGGCGGTGTTGTCCCGGAACTGGCTTCCAGGGATCATATTCGGGCCATCCTCCCGGTGGTGGAAGAGGCGGTTTCAAATGCGGAAATCAACACGGGCGGAATCGATGCCGTTGCGGTGACTCGGGGTCCCGGCCTTGTCGGCGCCCTGCTGGTCGGGTTTTCCTTTGCCAGGGCATTTGCGGTGGCCCGAAAAATCCCATGGGTGGGCGTCAACCATTTGAAGGGGCATATCAACTCCCTGTTTCTGGACCCTGATCCGCCCCCTTTTCCCTTTGTGGCCCTCCTGGCCTCGGGGGGGCACACGGCGATCTATCATGTGACCGGCCACACAGAAATGGAATTGATGGGCCGCACCCGGGATGATGCGGCAGGCGAAGCGTTTGACAAGGTGGCCAAGATGCTTGACCTGGGTTATCCGGGAGGGGGGATCATCGGCCGATTGTCCCTTGGGGGAGATCCCGGCAGGATTGAATTCCCAAGATCCTATCTGGACAAGTCCGCATTCGATTTCAGCTTCAGCGGGATCAAGACCGCTGTGGGAAGATACATCAAGACCCATGATCAGGATATTGAAGGCCGGATACCCGATATCGTCGCCGGTTTCCAGGAATCGGTTGTGGAGGTACTGGCCTACAAGCTCATCAATGCGGCCAAACGGAAAAAGTGCGATCATATGGCCTTGGTCGGCGGTGTGGCGGCCAATCAGCGATTAAGGGATCGGCTGTGTCAGGATGCCGCCAGCGAGGGGTTGACGGTTCATATTCCCACTTACGAGCTGTGCGGGGATAATGCGGCCATGATTGCAGCGGTGGGCTACCATTATCTAAAGGAGGGCAGGCGCGGTCGACCGGATGATGATGTCTACTCCCGAGCCCCCATGGTCTGAGCCGGAACCCAACTAATAGTTAATAATTATCAATTGACAATTTTTAATTCGTAGTATCGCTTCGCTCTGTCTGTTGTTTTTGAATCCAAAGCACCCATTCCTTCGAAAATCATGCTCAAACATGATGGGATTTCAATTCAACTTTCGGGATTCGTTACCCCGCGCAATGAATAATCCGCTGACGCCATATGA
>CAZWAE010000205.1:0-7377 GCA_964631805.1 uncultured Desulfobacteraceae bacterium
GTCCTTGGCAGGCTTGCCGTCTTTTCCGATCAGCTCTACGGTGATCCAGTTCTTGTCTGGAGCCGGTGCCGGCAGCACCTGGTCGGGGGGAACAAAAGTGATTTTAGCCTCACCGATGTTGAGTTCCCCGACATCCCGGACCTCCGCGGTACCGCTTGCGGACAGGGTACCCTCCTTGATCACGGTGCCTTCGGGCTGCTCGATGCGGTATTTGTAATCCTTGGCCGGTTGCCCTTTTTCATCCGTCAGTTCGATTTCGATCCAGACGCCGACTTCGAAGCTGACGTAACCGATCTTGCCGGTTTCGACGGCGTGGGTCGGTGGTGTGTCCGGAGAAACCGTGTAGTTCTTCTCCATCTCCCCGTCAAAATCGACGGTCACCTGGTAGTTGCCGCCTAAAATCGGTTGAAAGGCGGTCACACCAAGGCGTGATGAGGTGACGCCATGGCGTTTGTCAGTACCGTCCACCGTCACCTTGGCTTTCCCGATATATTGTTCGGCTTCGGGACGCAGTACCTGGACAATGAGGCCTGTTTTTTCCGCAGGACAACCACTCGCGCCACTGTCCATATCGGAACCGCCCATCTCAGATTGGGCCTGTTCCATTGCCTTTTCAGACCAATGGGTCATCCTTGTACCTTTCGCTGAACCGGGTGCCGCCTCACCACACTAACCTGCCCGTCCGGGCAATTCCCTGTATATAAGCGTCATCCGGACATCCTCGCTTAACTGCCCATCCTCCAGAATATCCCGAATCCAGGCGATATCTTCACGGGTATCGAAGTCCGGTGCAAGGCCAACCAGGAGATCGATAAACAGCGCCACGTTTTCCGAGCGGGCGATCCGGTAGGCGGCGGCTTTTTCCACACCTTCCCGGACAAGGACTCGAATCTCCTCGTCAGTCATGACCTCCGCCTGATCGGGAAAAACCGTCTTGATGTGAGAGATCATACTGGTTTCAAAGGCCGCATAAAATGAACCGGCGTCCTCCTTGATGGCGGTGAATTGTTTTTTTCGAATTACCAGCATGAGATGATCCGCTGTCGATTCCGGAATTCCGAACCGCAACATTCTGTGGGGTGATTCGCTGACAGGTCGCCGTTTTATTCGGGGCTGACACGCCGGTCATTGTCAACAATGGCAAATGTACCGGCAAGCACCCCGGGGTGTCAATACCGGATTGTCCCATGAAATCAATGCTGTTTCCGCAACACTACATCTTACTGACGGTGGCGGATACGACATTTGTTAGACGACACCAATTTTCATTCCTAGAGGAAGGTTTTTTTATAGAAGTAAAACAAGGCCCTTATATCGGGGATATGGAAAAAACAAGAATTGAAAAATAATAAGAATAACAAGATATTATATCCTGTCAGCGAACCCTTACTGATGGGGAATGAGAAAAAATATGTGTCCGACTGCCTTGCGAGCAATTGGATTTCTTCTTCGGGGAAATATATCAGCGCTTTTGAAGACGTATTCGCAGCAAAGGTAAACAGGCGATTTGGCTGTAGTGTCTGCAACGGTATGGCTGCATTGATACTGGCTCTTCGCGCCCTTGATCTTCCCCCTCGCAGTGAAGTCATATGTCCTTCTTTTTGCATGAGCGCTCCGGTTATGGCCGTTATCCACTCCGGACTGAAACCTGTTTTTGTAGACGTGGATGACACCTGGAATATGGATCCGGAGAAAATATCCACTTTGATCAATAGCAACACTTCGGCGGTCATGGTTGTCCATAATTATGGCCTCATGTGCGATCTGGACCGGATTCAGATGATTGCCCGAAAAAACATGCTCAGCATTATTGAAGATGCTGCCGAAGCCCATGGGGCAACTTACAAGGACAGGCCCGCAGGTTCATTTGGCGATGTCTCATGTTTTTTGTTTTATGCCAATAAGATCATAACAACTGGTGAAGGCGGTATGGTGGTGACCGATGAACCAGCCATTGCCGAGCGTCTTGCCTATTTCAGAAATATGTGTTTTTCTCCGAATCCCGAAAAAAGATTTTTACACAAGGATGTTGGCTTCAACTTCAGGATGACAAACATTCAGGCCGCCATCGGCCTGGCCCAGATGGAAAACTTTGAACATCTCGTTGAATTACGGATTCAAATGGCAGAGAGGTATCTTGAGAATCTGGCCGATTCCAGGGGCATTCTATTCAGACAGAGCCCTGAACATTGCCTGAATGTATATTGGATGTTCGGATTTTTAATCGATGAAGTCGTTTATGGCTGCCGGGACCTCCTGGCGGAAAGACTCGAGACCCAGGGAATTGAAACCCGCCGATTCTTTTTCGGTGCCGATGAACAGCCGTTTATTGCTGAAAAAAAACTGATTCCCGCCAATGCCCGTTTTCCCTTTTCCAATAGACTGAGTCGTCAAGGGTTATACTTCCCCTCCTCACCCACCTTGGAAGAGACTGATATTCGTCATATTTGCGCTACACTCCGAAAAATGGAGAGGTGATGATGCACCCTGATGCTTTTAAAGCGATGTATACCATGGAATCGGGCTATTGGTGGTTCTGCGCCAAACGAGAATATATCCGGCAGGTCATAAACCGACATCTACCTGTTGAAAACAAAGCCCATTTTGCAATCTTGGACTGCGGGTGCGGAACCGGTAACAATTTGGCCTTCCTTTCACAATTTGGGACGGTACTGGGCATCGACAACAGTGATAACGCCATCGATTATTGCACACGGAATGGATTTAAGAAAATGGTTAAAAAGGCGAATATCAGCGACCTTTCGATCTTCTATGATAGCTTCGATTTGGTAACGGCCCTAGATGTCCTCTACCACCGATCGATAAAAGATGATGTCGCGGTTCTGAAGGAGTTCCACAGAGTATTGAAATCAAACGGATGGCTGCTGCTAACGGATTCCGCGTATAATTTCCTGAAAAGCTCCCACGATATCGCCGTAGAGACCCGGGAACGCTATACCTTGAAAACCATGGGAAACCGATTGCAGCAGTCAGGGTTTGCCGTCATCCACCAAACATATACCTACCTGGTCACATTTCCGTTTGTACTCATCGTTCGTTTGCTGAAAAAAAGCATTTGGAAACCGATTCGGACTGAGTCGGATGTCAAACCGGTTTCTCCCATTCTGAACAGCCTGTTGGTCAGATTGCTTCGCTGGGAAGCCAGATTTGCCCTTCGATACCGTTTGCCCATGGGGTCGAGCATTTTGATCTTGGCACGTAAGATCTGAACCCGATACGCGGGGAAATCCCGAGTGGACTGCCGCAGCATGAATGGCGCGTTGAGGTGTACATTGTCTGACAAAATACTTTCATTCGTTTTACCGACCTACAATGAGGCCGGCAATATTGAGCGTTTAATCTCCGAAATCGACCGTTATGTCGAGGACTTTGAAAAGGAATATATTGTTGTCGATGACAACTCAGGAGACGGCACGTGGCAACTGGTAGAAAAAATGGCGGCCAAAGATCCCCGGGTTCGTTTGATTCTGCGGATGGAGGATCCGGGATTGACACCTTCTCTCCAGGAAGGAATCAACGCCTCGCGGGGTGATCTGGTTTCCTGGATGGACTGTGACCTATCCATGCCGCCGTCCGAGATTCCAAGGATGATCAGTAAAATCGAGAACGGCTATGATTGCGTAATCGGATCCCGATATGTTGCCGGCGGCGGGGTGGTTTTCATGACTGGGGGACCGGACTCCCTCTCTGGAATCCTGTTGAGCATGTTGCTGAATCACTTTGCCATATGGGTATTAGGAGACTGCGTTCGAGATTATACCAGCGGTTTTATCATTGTTAACAAGGGCGTTTTGGACAAATATCCGCTGAAAGGGAATTACGGGGAATATTTTATTGAACTGATGGTTCAACTTTGCCACGACGGAGTAAAGGTCGCGGAAATTCCGTACCTGTGCCAGCCCAGAGAAGCGGGCCAATCTAAATCGGGGCCGGATTTATGGACCTATTTTAAAAGAGGGTGGCGCTACGTGATAACGATCGTGACCCTCAGGCTGCGATATGGGTGTAGTAGTGATAAGTCGGCGCCCGGTTTCACCGAATGACAGATGAAAAGGGTTGATTCTACCATGCCGGGAGGTCGCAATCGATATCTCACCATCAGTGCGCTTATTTTCGCTCCCGCCGGTTTTTTGATTTTAGCGCTGCTGTATCTGTTCTTCATCAGAACAAACGTGCTCCTTGATCATGGCATCCGTACCGATTTATACCAGTATTTTATGCCGCTCACCGATCTTGGATTCGATATGATCTCCCGGGGGGAACTTCCCTTATGGAACCCTTACATCAATTGCGGCATGCCGCTGGCATCCTCCATCGAAATCGGCTTGTTCTATCCGCCCCACTGGATCCACCTGCTGTGCCCATCGAGCCAGGCTTTTAATCTGCTGGTGCTTTTTCACATGGGCCTGGCCTTTACAGGCGCCTTTCTGTATGGCCGGAACCGTGCGATGTCGGTCCCTGGAGCACTGATACCCGCAATGGTCTACGGCTTTTCAGGTCCGATGATCCTCCATTTATGGGCGGGGCACATGTCCATAGTCGCTTCATTGGCATGGCTTCCTCTGATCTTTTTTTGCACCGATAAGTGCTTTGAACAAAGAACCGTTTTGCGAATGCTGGCGCTCATCGCAACTCTGAGTTGCCAGTTTCTGGCGGGATTCCCCATTTTTACACTGGGTCTCGCCCTGATCCTGATACCATATGTATTCGTGTTCGGTTTCGAATTCGGTAAGAGATGGCGCTCTGAGCGCAACCTAAAACTACTTCTGATGCTGACAGCAAGTGCGGTTCTTTCCTTTGCGCTGATCGCCATCCAGTTTTTTCCAACCCTCGAGTTTTTAAATAACTCCCATCGCGGGGTGCTGAGCTACGAAATTGCCACGACTCACTCTTTCCCGCTGCAGAATCTGATCACCTTCATCATTCCCGATTTTTACGGCAACCTGATTCAAACCATGTACTGGGGGCCTGTTTTCATATGGGACAGCATGGCTTTCTGCGGTGCGATTCCCCTGTTGCTTGGCATGATCTCGCTGGTCCGCATCGGCCAGGATAGATTTATCGCATTCTGGACCCTTACCGGGCTCCTCATGATGGGCATCGGCCTGGGAAAGCACTCACCGATATATGACATGGCATACCATTTCGTACCCGGCATAAACCTGTTTAAGGCGGTGGCAAAGTTTCGCTTTTTTTCCATATTCGCAGTGGGCGTTTTAGCGGGAAAGGGGCTTGACATTCTCCTGGCAAAAGATCCCGAAAAAAAGTCCCTTTACATCCGCGTGGTGATATACATCGCATTGACGGCCGGTTTTGCCGGAATCGCCATCTCGCTTTTGGCATTGAAAGGAAGACTGGCGCCGTTTGCATTCCTGCCGAACCTCATACAATGGGTGCAGGAAAGCCATACGACCGCGTTCACCCTGACCGCAGCGCAGGCCGGGGAATTTACCCCATATGCTTTCAAATGTATAATGGAAAGCCTTCTCGCAAGCGCACTGGCAATTACCGGTGCCGCCTTGGCAGTCATCTTCTGGATGAGCCCGGCGTCCAGATGCATTCAGGTGGTTCCCGTCATCCTGCTGTCGATACTGGCCGTCGAACTCTATCGTTACGATTTCCGGTATATCGAGCGAAGCAAAGCAGGGCCACCCATCCCGGTCCTCACGAAAACCGGCCGGGGGGGAGCGCCTAACGAACAGCCTCCGATGCGGATAGCAGCCATGGGGGCACGTTTCGAATTTTTAAATCGATTCATTTACGATCGTCTGCACGAGATCGGTGGCTATGAGAACCACGTGCTCAAACGGTACGATGCCTTTGCCAGGGAACTCACTGAAGGGCAATCGTCATGGAACAACATTTTCATGCAGCTCCCCTATCACGAGACGGTTTATGACATGCTGAACGTAAAATACCTACTGAGCCCCATAACGGATAAAAAACCGGGCGAAGGGGCCGGTAATACTATCGTACACGAAAGCGTTTCGGGTAAATATGGGCTGTTTTCGCGGACCACCGCCCTTGCCCGGGCCTTTATCATTCATGAAGTCAGATGGGCCGATTCGGTGGACGATGCGGTAAAGCTCATGCCCGGGTTGTTGAAGCGGGGCGCCGTCACAGGAACCGTTATCGAAAGCGCTGACCGAAGAGATCTGGAACCGATCGATGACGCGGAACGAAAACTTGAAAAAGCGGAGATCATTTCCTACACCCCTAACGAAATCCATATCAAAGCCGAACTTGTCAAACCCGGCTTTCTCGTTGTGAGCGATAACATCTATCCAGGCTGGGAAGTGCGGGTGAACGGCAAAACGAAATCCATTTTACCGGCAAACGTTTTCATGCGTGCGGTTTATCTCGAAAAGGGACAACATTCGGTTATCATGGAGTACAAGCCCAAATCCTTTACTTACGGTGCAACTGTGTCCGGTGTCGCAGTCATGATTTGCCTTTTTCTGCTGGCAACCGCTATAGTCTCCACCGCAACATCTTCGAAAAGCTGAACCCTACCGGCACGTCTCTGAAAGAGCTTCCACCAGCCTGTCCACATCCCCTTCGGTATTGTAGTGAACCAGGCTGATGCGGACCACCCCGTCGGCCGTGTCCTCGATCCCCAGTGCTTCCAAACACCGTACCGCGTAGAAATGTCCGTTCCGGACCGCAATATCCTTTTTCACCAACCGCTGTACGACCTCGCCCGAGGACAACCCCTCCATGGTAAACGAAATGGTGGCAGCCCGCCCACCGGAAACAGCGGTTTTCTTCCCGATGATATGGGCACCGGGGATCGCTGTGATGGCCTCCAATATCCGATTGGCCTGGGTGGTTTCATGCCGGGCAAAAAGATCGAAGACCCGTGTCGTTTTGGTGTGGAAATCGGTCTCCGCCCCATCGAAATGGTGTGTATATATCGATTCCAGATACTCCTCAATCCCTGCCAGGGCGGCAATCTCCGCGTGCAGGGGCCCTGCCGGGTTGAACCGGTAGTGGGGCAGGTCCCGGTTGAAATAATGCCCCTGGGGTTCAAGAATTTCGAGAACCGACGGCCGGCCCCACATGACCCCCACATGAGGCCCGAAGGTCTTGTAGGTGCTGAACAGGTAGAGATCCAGGCCGCTGGTGCGGACGTCCAGCACCCGGTGCGGGGCAAAGGAGACTCCGTCGCCGATGGCAAGCGCCCCGGCATCATGGGCAATGCCGCAGATGGCATCCACATCGTTCATGGTCCCCACGATGTTGGAACAGAGGGAAAAACAGACCAGACGGGTCCGGCCGCCGATCAACGTCCTTAGATCTTCGATGGAAAGTTCCCCGGTATCGGGATCGATCCGCCACTCTTTGATCACCGCCCCG
>CAZWAE010000206.1:0-7344 GCA_964631805.1 uncultured Desulfobacteraceae bacterium
AGCGCTCATCTCCGGTTTCAAATCATAGGTTGCAACCTCTCTTGGAGAGGGGATCAGGCATCGCTCTTCCAGCGGAAAGGGTTTTTCCTCCCCGCCGTTAAAAAAATAGGTCACATGCGCATATTTTTCAGTCTCCGCGATCCTCAGTTGCCGCAGTCCCGCATCGCTGATCACTTCTCCAAGTATCCGGTTCAGACGAACCGGTGGAAACGCAAGGGGCAACGTGAAGTTCTCATCATAAAGGGTCATGCAAACAAAGCCGCAAAGCACCGGTGGGACGTCACGATGGAATTCGTTGAATTCAGGATCGGTTAGAGTCCGCGTGATCTCCCGTGCCCGGTCCGCCCGGAAATTGAAAAAAATGATGCCGTCTCCGTCCCGGATGACCCCCGGGGCAGGGTTCCCTCCATCTTTAATGAGGATGGGAGTTATAAACTCATCGGTCTCGCCCTTTTCGTAGGCGGCTCGGACCGCTTCCACGGGATCGCTGTGGACGGTTCCCTCGCCCATGGCATAGAGATGATAGGCTTTTTCTATCCTGTCCCAGCGCTTATCCCGGTCCATTGCGTAAAACCGTCCGCAGATGGTGGCAATCCGGGCGGAGCCGTCGTTCCCGATATGCCGATCCAATTCCCGGATATACCCCACGCCGGCGTCAGGTGGAGTGTCCCGGCCATCGAGAATGGCATGGACACAAATGTCGAGCCCCTTTTCTTTGGCCATGTCCAGAAGGGCCAGCAGATGGGTGAACTGGCTGTGCACACCGCCGTCCGATACCAGCCCCATCAGGTGGAGGGTGGCGCCGGCCCCCTTTACCGCTTCCATGACCCGGTTGAACGACGCATTGCCAAAGAAGGACCGGTCTTCGATGGCCTGGTCGATTCTGAGCAGGTCCTGGTAAACGATACGCCCCGCCCCGATATTCAAATGCCCGACCTCCGAGTTTCCCATGATGCCGGGGGGCAGCCCCACCGCTTCGCCCGAACAGATCAGTTCGGTGTGGGGATACGCTGTCATGATCCGGTCCAGGCATGGCGTTTCCGCCTGAGTAACCGCATTCCCATCATGTTCGGGATTGATTCCCCATCCGTCCAGAATGATCAGCATGGTTGTTTTCCGGTTATCCGCCATCGGTTTTAAGTCCTTCCGTCTACTCAATCAATTCGTCGATGAAATGGTCTCCCGTATCGGTGGGATCCATGGAATTGGCGTCATCTCCATCGCCCATTTCAATCCGTTTCGCTTCCGACCAAAGGCCCTCCAGATCGTAAAACGCCCTTACCGGTTCATAGAAAATATGGATCACCACATCCCCATAATCCAGCAAAACCCACATTCCCTCTTTTCGTCCTTCCACCTGGAGGGTGCGTTTTCCCTCCTTTTTCAGTTCTATGTTGATATGCTCCGCAATGGCCGTAACCTGGCGGGTGGATCGTCCGCTGCAGATGATAAAAAGGTCTGCGACGGTGGTTTGCTCCCGGACATCCAGCATCACGATGTCGTAGGCTTTTCTTCCTTTGACGGCCCGGACATAGGGATCCCGGTACGGATCAAGTTCGACGGTCATCATAAAGTCCTTTTCTTTCAATATACTTTTTCACCCGTTCAGGCACCAGGCCATCGATAGAAAGCCCCTTGCCGATGCGATGGCGTATCTGCGTCGAAGAAACGTCGACCCGACAGGTTTCATGAACGTAAATCCGCTGTTTGTCAGGATGGAAAAGACCGGTGCCATCTTCCGTAGGCCGGTAATCCGGGTGTATTTGGGTTTTGATAAACGCTTCTATCGTCTCTATTTCCAAAGGGTCAACCACAGGGTCGCTCCCGGGACGGGACATCACGATAAAGGGTACCAGGTCAAAAAGGGTCTTGAAAGATTTCCAGGTGTCGATCTCCCAAAAGGCATCGATTCCGAGAATGAAAAAGAGTTCGGTGCCATTTCCAAGGCGTTCCTTAAAATAGTTGATGGTATCGACGGTGTAAGAGGGTCCCGAACGGTTCAACTCGACATCGGATACCGACAATCCCCTGTACCGGGAAAGCGCCCGCAGGATCATCTCCTTCCGGTCCCGGGCACTGGCCAGCCGATGAGCTGTCTTGTGGGGCGGCAGCGCTGCCGGGATCAGGAAAACCGCTTCCATATCAAAATGATTCCGCACCTCTTCCGCAACCTGCAGGTGCCCCATGTGGATCGGGTCGAAAGTACCCCCGAAAAGACCGATACGATTTGTACCGGCTGGCGGGTGGCCACCCATCAGTTGTCCGCCACCACCACCAGATTGTTCCGGTGTATCACCTCATCATATGGTTTGGAGCCGAGCACCGCTTCAATCCGGTTGGTTTTTTTCCCCATGATTTTGCGGATATCCGTGGCGTTGTAGTTGACGAGCCCGGTGCCGAGGACCCCGCCCCCTTTCAGGATGAATTGGACGGGCGCACCAACGCCGAATTCCCCCTCGACACCGATGATACCGCTGGGCAAAAGGCTCTTGCCGTTGTCCAAAATGGCCACGGCTGCACCCTTGTCGATGGTTACAGCACCTTTGGGTTTGGATGAAAACGCGATCCAGCACTTGCGGCTGGCCAGTTTTTTTCTATTGGGGACAAAAAAGGTGCCGTGGGGTTCACCGGAAGAAAGGCGCAACAGAATATCCTTTTCCCCCCCGTTGGCGATAATCATGGGAACACCGGCTGCCGTCACCTTCCTGGCAGCGGTGATTTTGCTGCGCATCCCGCCCGTGCCCAGGGCTCCGGGGATCTCACCGGCAATTTTTTCGATATGCCTGCCGATGGTTGCGACTTCCCGAATCAAAACGGCATCGGGATGGGTATGGGGGTCCGCTTCAAAAAGCCCGTCTATATCGGTCAGGTTGATCAACAGGTCCGCATCCATCAAAAGCGTGATCATGGCCGCCAAATTATCGTTGTCCCCCACCTTGATCTCTTCCACCGCAACGGTATCGTTCTCATTGATAATCGGTACGATTTTCCAGGCCAGCAGGGTAAGCAGTGTGTTGCGGCCGTTCAAGTAACGTTTCCGATGGCTCAAATCGTCACGGGTTAGGAGGATTTGAGCTACTTTTTTCCCGTATCGGGCAAAGGATTTTTCATATTCCATGATCAGGCCGGCCTGTCCGACAGCCGCCACCGCCTGGCGTTTGGGGATCTCGTCCGGTCTTCTGTCGAGCCCCACTTTGCGAACACCGGCCGCCATGGCCCCGGAAGAAACCAGAATCACTTCGATGCCATTGTTATCGAGCCTGGAGATCTGCCGGCTTACGGAATGGATGGCCGCCAGGTTAAGCCCGTTATCCTGTGTCAGCACATTGCTCCCCACCTTGACAACGATGCGGTTGATCCCTTTGAAGTATTCAGCTCTGCTGGTTTTCATCTTCCCGGTCCATCAACCGTTGAATTTCAGACATCAGTTGGTCAACTCCTTGTCCGGTGGCGGCGGATATCGTCACGACTTTCAGGTCACCGAGTGCCTCCCGGAACCGGGCGGCATTTTCCTTGCAGTCCGGCAAATCCATCTTGTTGAGTACCACAATCTGAGGCTTTCGGACAAGTTCCCCGTCATAGGATGACAGTTCGGTCTGAATGGTTTCATAGGAGACCAGCGGTTGGGCTGCATCGATTGCGGCCCCGTCGACCAGGTGTATCAAAATGCGGGTTCTTTCGATGTGTTTGAGAAAACGGATACCCAGACCGGTACCGCTATGCGCCCCCTCAACGAGACCGGGGATATCCGCCACAACGAAAGGCTCGCCCCAGCCGGTCTTTACAACACCGAGATTGGGGATGAGGGTGGTAAATGGATAATCGGCGATCTTGGGACGTGCAGATGAGATCCGGGCGATCAGGGTGGATTTGCCGGCATTGGGAAGCCCGACGATACCGACATCCGCCAGGAGTTTCAATTCCAGTTTCAGTGTCCGGGTTTCACCCGGTTCCCCCGGCTGGGCATAACGGGGAGCCCGGTTGGTGGACGACTTGAATCGATGGTTCCCGCGTCCGCCCCTTCCGCCCTTCAGTAGAACGACGTGTTGCCCGGGGCTGTTAAAATCATGGAGGATTTGGCCGGAATCGGCATCGGTGATGAGGGTGCCGGGTGGGATCTCCGCAGAGTAATCGGCCCCGTTTTTGCCTGCCCGGCGTTTTCCCATGCCGGGCATCCCGTTTTTGGCTTTCAGATGCCGGGCATGCCGGAATTGGTACAGTGTGCGTTTGCGGGAGGTGGTTTTAAAAACGACATCGCCACCTTTGCCGCCGTCACCGCCATCCGGTCCCCCTTTGGGGATGAACTTTTCGCGCCTGAAACTGACACATCCGCGTCCACCATCTCCGGATTGAGCGGTGATGACTACTTCATCTATGAATTTCACGCGTCATATACACTGACTTTTTTACGGGAACGGCCCAGGCGCTCATATGCGACAATACCGTCGATTTTGGCAAACAGGGTGTAATCTTTTCCCATTCCGACATTATTGCCCGGGTGGATCCGGGTCCCGACCTGGCGAACCAGGATGTTGCCGGCTTTAACATTTTCTCCGCCATAGCGCTTCACACCACGGCGCTGTCCGTTGCTGTCCCGTCCGTTTTTTGAACTGCCGCCTGCTTTCTTGTGTGCCATGTTCGTCTCTCCGAAAGGGACCTAGGACACGAGGAGATGGATGGACCATGCCCCTGTTTCCTGCCCCATGAATATAAAGGTGTTACCCCTGGATACTGTCGATTTTAATCGCGGTAAAGGGTTGCCTGTGACCCTGTTTCCGCCGGTAGCGTTTTCGTTTTTTATATTTGAAAACGAGAATTTTTCTGGCTTTATCCTGTTCAACGATATAACCGCTGACGGTTACATTGTCCAGGTTCGGCTGACCGACATTCACGTTTTCGCCATCCGAATACATCAGCACATTGTCCAATGTGACGGTTGTGCCGACGTCGCCATCTATTTTTTCGACCCGTATGGTCTGGCCCGTTTCGACCCGGTATTGTTTTCCACCTGTCTTAACCACAGCGTACATTAGCTTTGGCCTCCTTGTCACGTCATCATTAAATGAGTATTTTAAAAAACATCTATATTTATTACACTCAGCTTTTTTGTCAAGAAAAATTATCGAATTCATGCCAGGTTGTCGTCGGGACTAAAATTCGGTATTGAGTAGCAACGACGCCACCGAATGTCAAAACACCGTTTCCCACTTGTCATCTTATTGATAAGTCAATGGAAACCGTTTTTGGGCAACCTATCCAATACGCTGGTGAACGGAGCTGATAATGGAAGCGAATATAAAATATCCGGCCCTTGTCCGGGAAAATAGGCGGTCGATCCGTGTAGAGCGCGATCTGATCGGTGAAGAACCGCTATCGATACGTGTTCAGGGAAAACCCTATTCCGTGGTCCTGAGGACACCCGGGGATGAGATCGCCCATGCGGCGGGTTTCTGCCTCGGGGAAGGGATCGTGGATTCACCCGAAGATATCACCACCATCGGTTTCTGCGATGGATCGGATACCAACGTCGTCACGGTGACGGTAAACGATCCCTGCAAAAAACGGATCTCGAACCTTCTCGATCGGCGCGGGTATATCAGTCAGACCAGTTGCGGCATCTGTGGGAAGGAACTGGTGGAGGATCTTCGTTCTGACCTCGACCCCATGAAGGACCACAGCCGCCTGGATACAGAACAGGTACTGAATGCACTTCTGTCCATCGGGGACCATCAACCCCTCCGGCGCCACACCCACGCTTCCCACGCGGCGGCCATTTATGGCACCGATTACCGGCTGATGGCGGTGGCCGAAGATGTCGGCCGTCACAATGCGCTGGACAAGACCGTGGGGCGGCTGTTTCTGGATCAAAAATTGAACGAAGCCGCTTTTCTGACCCTTTCCTCCCGCATCAGCTACGAGCTGGTGCAGAAGGCGGCAAGGGCAAGAATTCCGGTCATATTGTCGGTTTCCCGCCCCACCACTCTGGCCGTCGAGTTGGCCGGAGGTTTGAACATGACCCTGGCATGCCTTTCCGAAAATGACGGGTTGTATGTGTTTTGCGGGGAAGAACGGTTGGTTCGTGCCCATCCATAAATGGTCTTTTTCCGCGATATCGGCGTCGGCCGACATGATTTAACTCCTCAAAATAGCAAGCTATTCCTCCGGGTTAAATCTGACGCCCCCCTTGATCTCACGCAAAAATCCCTATTTCTGGACGGACACTATTTACAGCTTCTCGATAAGGGCCCGGATCAACCCCTTTTTTTTCTCGGTAAGGTTGTCGAAGGAGACCTCGATTCCCCGGGAACGCCTTTTGGCAACAGTGGCAATGATCATAAAAGGGTCCTCTTCATCCGGATCCGAAACCGTGAGATATATTTCAGACCCCACTGAAAATGGATCGTTGGTTTCGACAAAGGCGCCATCCATTTCAATATTGTGGATAAAAGCGCTGAAAGAGGCATCCTCCGTATCAATGTTAACCGGGAGGCGTGCCGTCTTTCGGGGAGGTGCCGTGGTTTCCGGTATGGGCTTCCCGTTGGCTCCCGCATCTTTTTTTCCCGCCTGGTCGACGATTTTCAATACGATAACGGTGATGTTGTCTTTCCCCCCGTTTTCATTCGCCAGGTCCACCAGGGCACGACAGATCTGCTTTACGCCGCCTTTTTTGGCAACCTCATGGATCTTTTCCGGCTCCACCATGTCCGTCAGTCCATCTGAACTCAATATCAGCATGTCGTTTTTCTGACACTGAATCTCACTGACGTCGGGTTTGACCGTTTTTTCAAGCCCCATGCCCCGTGTAATCATGTGCCGGAACTGTTCGGACAAATTTTTGGCCCCTTCGGGCGCCATGGCTTCATATTCCGCCATCATGGTGTGGAGAACGGACACCAATTTCATTTCACCGTCGCGAATCAGATAGATCGGGCTGTCGCCGACATTGCCGATAATGGTGGAATGATCGGTGAGATAGACGGCCGATACCGTGGACCCCATCCCTTTCTGTTCCGGAATTTCCTCGCCCTGGTCAAAAATGATACGATTTGCGATTTGAATGGTTGAATCGAGGTGCAACGCTTCAGTGGAAAGGTCTGCAGCATTTTCCACCAGTTTTTCTGAATCCAGGTTATCCCGGAACCGCTTCATCTGGTCCCGAAGTGTATCGGCGACGATCTTGCTGGCCACCTCCCCGGCCTTGTGGCCCCCCATTCCATCGGCAACGACGTAGAGCCCCATCTCATCGTCCCAGAAAATGGAATCCTCGTTTTCTGTCCGTTTTTTTCCGACATCGCTAATGCCTGCCGATTCGACAACGATCATCCGTTCACCCTGCGAGACCCG
>CAZWAE010000207.1:0-3195 GCA_964631805.1 uncultured Desulfobacteraceae bacterium
CAGTAATGGATAACATGAAATGGTATCCCCCGGTTCCGGCAAAACTGGAATCGATTGAGGGAAAGATCTTGGATAAGGTGAAGGCCGCCAACTAGTATCCGTCCAGAAATGGCCCTTTTCCCGCTGAGCGGCGTCCTTCAGTCTTCGCCTTTCAGGCTACGCCCTGACAGGCCGCGGGTTTCCCGGCTTGAGGCTCCGCTCTATGAGCTTCGCCCCCACAAGGCGACCGGTTACTTGCTTGTCCCGCCATAGCCTATTTGGGCGACGGCGGATCGATCCTTGCTCAACGAAAAAATTGCTCATTTCTGAATCGGACATTTTTTTATTCGCCAGGCTATCGCGGACGGACACCAACGAGGGCCTGCCCTTAACTTGAAGAAAAAGACCGATGCTCATGCCGGCGATACTGGATACGGGTGATAAATCCGGAATCCAGTATCGAGCATCCGGAATTTGCCTGTAAGCGCTGCGGAAAAATTATTTTGCGGTTCTCAAGTTATCTCTGCAATGAGGCCAATGGGCATCGGGCCGTATGCCGGGCAACTGTCTGAGCCGGTTAGGCCACGTTGGGATCGCCGCTACTCGGTGTGGCTGAACAGTTTCCTAAGTGCTTATATTTAAATCGCTATATAGAGAATCCATCAGCGGCGGTCCATAGGTGGCCTTAGCGGCGAGTTTTGGCCGGCAGGAGGACCGATACCCATCGGCCGGCCGGACTGTCGCGCTGGAGCTTTGCGGATAGCCGCGAATTATTTTTCCCGTGGCCCTAACCCCTCACCCGAGGAATGTCATGCAGACCGACCTATCCGTTCAGAGCGTTACCAAAAAGTTTGATACATTTACCGCCGTCAAATCGGTTTCCTTCGATGTACAGGATGGGCAGTTTTTTTCCATTCTCGGGCCGTCGGGCTGCGGGAAAACGACCTTGCTCCGCATGATCGCCGGCCTGGCCGAACCCACCGAAGGAGATATCGAGATTCGGGGAAAAAGCATGCTCGGCATTCCCCCCAACAAAAGGCCCGTCAACCTTATTTTCCAGCATCTCGCCCTGTTTCCCATGATGAATGTCGGCGAGAACGTCGCCTTTGGCTTGAAGCGACGGGGGGATAAAAAATCTGAAATCGGAAGAAAAGTCGGCGCCATTCTGGAGCGGGTGGACCTTTCGGGTTTTGAAGAGAAAAAGGTGGACCAGCTCTCCGGCGGGCAGAGACAGCGCGTTGCCATCGCAAGGTGCCTTGTGCTGGAACCTGCCGTTCTTCTGCTGGATGAACCCCTTGGCGCACTGGATCTCAAACTTCGGGAACAGATGAAGGTGGAGTTGAAAAAACTACAGGCCAAGGTTGGCACCACTTTTGTCTACATCACCCATGACCAGTCGGAAGCGCTGGTCATGTCCGATTACGTGGCCGTGATGAATGAAGGCGTCTTTGAGCAGATCGATACACCGTCGAATCTCTACAGCAAGCCGCTCACCCCTTTTGTGGCCCAATTCGTAGGCGATAACAATGCATGGTCGGGAAGAGTGATAAAATGCAGCGACGGAACGGTAGAAATTAAAACCGAAGAGGGTAACATTTTCTATATCAGGGGCGAAGATTTTACACCGGACGCCGGCGTCCTCCTATATTTGAGACCAGAAGCGATGCTCATCGAGCCCGATGCCGGGCTTTCCGATTTGAACCGGTTTGAAGTGATCGTCAAGGCCATCCTTTTTGACGGGGCGAACAGTCATCTGCTGGCTCATCCCCTGGATTCGGAAAAGGAACTCCTCATCGCCCTGCCGCAGAACCGGCAGTATGATTATATCAAAGCCGGAGATAAAATTGTCATCGGATGGGATCGAAAATCCGGCATCTGTTTTGCGGGAAAGACGTGATACCATGAAAAACCAGAAACCGTGGACCCTTTTTTTCTTCCTGACGCCGGTAGTGCTATGGTTGTTTCTGATGATCGTACTACCCCATATCGATCTTCTCATCATGTCTTTTCGCGTTGAGAATGATGAGGAAAAGATGGTCTGGAGTCTGGCCAATTACATCAATTTTTTTGATGAACCCATCTACTGGTTCACCTTTGTGCGGACAGCCCTTTACTCTATTCTGGTTACCGGTTTGACCTTTGTCGTGGCATTGCCCATCGCTTTTTTCATCACGAAAGTGGCGGCTCCGAGAATCAAGGGCTCGCTGACGCTTCTGCTGCTCCTGCCGTTCTGGGTCAGTGAACTCGTCCGGGTCTACGGCTGGATGATCCTGTTGCGGGAAAGCGGCGTGATCAACCACTTTTTGATCAGTTCGGGCATTTTAAACCAGCCCGTGGAGATGCTGTATAATGATGTGACCATGGTGCTTGGCCTGATCTACACCTCGATGCTGTTCATGGTGATTCCGCTCATCTCGGTTCTGGACAGCCTGGATGACAGTATGATCGAGGCGGCGTTCGACCTGGGGGCCAACATGTGGTCGGTTCTTTTTAAAATCATTATCCCCCACGCCAAACCGGGGATCGTATCCGGATCCATCGTGGTGTTTATGCTGACGCTGGGCAATTACCTGACCCCCAATCTCATGGGGGGGAAAAATTCACTCTGGTTTACCGAACAGATCTACAACCAGTTCATCGCCAGTTTCAACTGGAACCAGGGTTCCGCTTTCGGGTTCCTATTGCTTCTCCTCTCTTCGATCATTGTCTGGCTCGGGTTGAAGTTGACCGGACAGACGTTAAAGGTGGTGGCCAAATGATTCGCTCCCTGCCGACATCCAAAATCTACGACAACGGGTTCAGGCTGTATGTCCTTTTCTATTTTTGCTTCCTGTTCGCCCCGTTGTTGGTCACCTGTATTCTGGCCTTTAACGATTCCCAGTTTCCGGCGCTTCCCTGGAAGGGATTTACCTTTGACTGGTTTACGGCCGACCGACCCGACCGTATCGGCATATTCCATGACCAGATCAACCTGGACAGTATATGGGTCAGCGCCCAGGTGGCTTTTTTTGTGACCCTGTTGTCGGTGCCTGTTGGAACCTGCGCTTCCTTCCTGTTCGAGCAGGAGGATTTCAGGTTCAAACCGCTGCTCTATTTTCTCATGCTCGCGCCATTGGTCATCCCCGGCGTCATTCTGGGTATTTCCATCCTGCTCTTCAGCAACACCCTGGGCACCTATTTTGAAATGAGGTGGGATCTTGATATCGGTCTTTTCCG
>CAZWAE010000207.1:3295-7325 GCA_964631805.1 uncultured Desulfobacteraceae bacterium
ACACCCTGGGCACCTATTTTGAAATGAGGTGGGATCTTGATATCGGTCTTTTCCGGCCCGGTTTCTGGCTGGTGGTGCTGGGTCAGTTTTCATTTATAACGACCCTTGTGACCCTGGTGGTTTCCGCCCGCCTCAAAAAATTTGACCGGACCCTGGAGGAAGCGGCCCTCAACTTGGGGGCCAACCGGTTTTCCGTGATCTGGCACATTACGTTGAAATTCTTAAGACCGGCCATCTTCGGCGGCGGCGCTTTGGCATTTCTCATGTCCTTTGAAAATTTCAACACCACGCTTTTTCTTGTGGGTCCCGAAGCCACCCTGCCCATCAACCTTTATCTCCAGGTGCGGGACGGCAGCACGCCGGTGATCAACGCCATCTCGTTTCTGCTCATTGTGGGTACATCTCTTGCCGCCGTCATACAGCTCTATTTCGGTCGAAAGGAAGATTAAGCGTTGTTTTGAAACAGGACTCCGAAGAGCCCTGTGGTCCGGACGGCAACAATTCCACCCTAACGGGCTGCCGCCGTTATCAGTTCCGGCATGATAACAATTTCAACCCTTCTGTTCAGGGCTCTGCCTTTCTCCGTGTCGTTGTCACCAATGGGATGGTGTCGGCCATGACCCGCTGCCTCCATTGTCTCGGGAGCAAGACCCCCCTCCCGTTCAAGATACCGGACCACAGCAGCCGCCCGGGCGGATGAGAGTTCCCAGTTGGAGGGATATCGGTACCTGAACTGACGGGCAATGGGGACACTGTCCGTGTAACCCACCACCTTGATTCTGCCCGCAGGAATCGTTTGCAGTACATCCGCAACTTTTCGAAGCACAATTTTCCCTTCGTCACTGATGGTTACCTTTGAAAAGCCGAATAAAATCCGGTTGAGGAAGGTGACTTTGAGTTTTTCCTGATACTCCTGGATAAATGCCTGCTGTTTTCCGATCTGGTGGCGCAGTTCGGTCACCAGTGTATCATATGTCGTCCGCATCTGACGGGTCTGTTCTTGGAGATGAAGTTGTTGATCTTTAGCGCTGTCCAGCCGATGCCGCAAAGAGATGTACCGGACACGGGAGTCGTTTAACCGGTCCTCCAAGGTTGGAATCTCCGACCGGAGGCTGTCGAGTTGCTGTCTGTATGCGTTGACAGCTTGGTGTTTTTCCGTCAGCCTGTTTTCGAGTTCCTGGTTTTTCGACAACACTCCGGTCAGTTGAAACGATTTTCTCCGAATTCGCTTTTCAAGCTGCGCCACTTTTTGATCCCGGTCAGCAAGCTCCGCCAGGTTGACAGATCTCTGCGCCGCAATCTTCTGCTCAAGTTTGGACTGGATTGCGGTCGCCGTTTTGTACGCATCTGCCAATTTGCGGTACGCCATCTTCTCGTCGGAAAGCTGCAATTCATATGTCGCTGCCGCCTTTTCAACAGTCGACACCCTGGATAGAAGTTTTTGCCCGGCGCCCTTTAACGCATCGATGGTTTCTTTGCCCGCAGCCAGCGCCTTTTCCAGGGACCGGTTTCGGGCCTCCATCGATACAATGGTGGTGTCGCGCCGGAACTGTTCGACCTGGCAACGGACGGCGATTTTTTCGATATGGTGTGACAAAGCCGACCGTGCCGATTCCAGGGTGTTATTCTGGTGGGCCAAGGCATTTTTTTCCGCCCGCAGGTTGGCAAGGAGCTGTTCACGTTCGCCGGCCGCTTTTTCACCTGCCTCAATTCTGGCCTGCAATTCGTCCCCCCTGGCTTTTAAAGATCGGAGGGCGGTGAGGGCATCGGCCAGATCGTTTTCCACAGCGAGACGTTGTGCTTCCACATCAGCGGCCGCTCGATCCCGAAGGTCCATTTCCCTGCGGAGGTTCAGGCGATCGGCCGCCATCAGCCGTTTCAGTTCCGCCTGCTCCGAGAGCAGTTGTTCTTTTTCAGAGGAGAGGAGGTGAAACCGCTTCAACTGTTCCTTTGCGGTCTCCTCATGGAAAGAAATTCTGGCGCTGAGTTTTTTCCCGGCAGCCGCCAACCTGTTTGCGGTGTACCGTGCTTTGGCCAGTTCCTCCAATGTCGCCCGGTGACGGTTTCCGAGTTCGAGATTTTCCGCCCTGGCCCCGGCAAGTGCCCGGGTTGTCATCTTGTTCCGGTTTTGCGCTGCAGACAGGGTTTCTCTCAGGCCGTCAATCTCCTCATTTAAGATGAGAACCGTATGGTTAAGCTCTGTCATTTGCCGCTCGGCGGCCGCAAGCTCGTTGCGGAGGTCGTTACGCTGTTTGAAAAACAAGGCCCCGGTTGCCGCCGCAGCCACCAGCAGAACAGCTAACAGGATACTGAGTGATTTCTTCATAAACGCCTCCCCGCCCTGAAACGGGCATGTCGATCTATCCTTCTACACCCGGCCGCCAATCGCGGGCCGTGGTGCCCATGGGGTTTGGTCGCACTCCGACAGGGGCACAGAAAACAGGAGACCATTCAATAAAACAGGTTCAGGCGGACAGCCTTTCAGGACATCTTGCAGGAAAGCGGAAAGAGCTGATGATGAGAGGTGCTTTCTGGCGGTTGCAGCGGCCGAAACTTATTTAGATATAAAATAACCATCATCTCTAAAATAACAATCGGATGGATGGATGCCCCTTGTCCCGATAAAGACAACCCGCCCCGTGCGTCCGGTTTGAAACTGCCCGCATCCCATCTGGTATTTTTATTGCCAGCAACCGGCGGCCATGCTACTTTGAGCTTCGATTTTCCCATCGATATTACAACCATTTTCCATGTCGGGGCGGATATGAAAAGCAAAGTCTATTTTATCGACCTTAGGGCCAAGTATACGGAAAGCTTCGCTAAAAAACTGGAAAAGCTGGTCAAAAAAGCCGGCATCCTGAGAACGTTCAAGAAGAGGGATCTGGTGGCGGTCAAACTCCACTTCGGCGAGATGGGGAATACCGCCTTTATCCGGCCGGTCTTTGTCCGACAGATCGTTTCTGTAATAAAAAAAAGGGGGGGCAGTCCCTTCCTCACCGATGCCAATACCCTTTATGCCGGCACCCGGGGCGACTCCCCCGGCCATTTGAAAACGGCCATCGAAAACGGCTTTGCCTATTCGGTGGTGGATGCGCCGCTGATTATCGCGGACGGCCTTAGGGGAAAAAGCGAAACAGAGATTTTAATCCATCAAAAAAATTATGAAAAGGTGTACATCGGGTCTGAAATCGTCAACGCGGATGCATTAATATCGATGGCCCATTTTAAGGGCCATGAACTGTCGGGATTCGGCGGCACTATTAAAAATCTTGGGATGGGGTGCGCATCCCGGAAGGGAAAACTGGCCCAGCATTCCTCGGTGTCACCCAAGGTGAAACGAAAAAAATGTATTGGCTGCGGAGAATGCACCGATCACTGTTCCCAGAACGCCATCTCCCTGAAGGACAAGAAGGCCGCCATCGATTCCGATGCCTGCATTGGCTGCGGTGAATGTATCCTCGTGTGTCCTAATGAAGCCGTCACCATCCAATGGGACCAGAACATACCGGTATTTCAGGAAAAAATGGCTGAATACACCCTGGGGGTGTTGAAGAATAAGCGAAAAAAATCTTTTTTTATCAATTTTATCACCGATGTCTCCCCTGCCTGCGACTGTCTGCCCTACAACGATGCGCCCATGGTTCGGGATATTGGGGTGGTGGCATCAACCGATCCGGTGGCCATAGACCAGGCTTCAGTGGATCTGGTCAACGGCGAACCGGCCCTGCCCGGATGCGTCCTTGAAACGGACACCTGCGCCGGAGAGGACAAGTTCCGGGCCGTCTATCCCAAGGTGGATTGGTCGATACAGCTCGATTATGCCCAGGATCTGGGGTTGGGGCGACGGGCATATAAGCTGGTAACCGTTTAGATCTTTACACCACATCTTGTCCCGCATCTTGACAAAACCTCTATATATCGACATAATACAGGGTATCTTAAGTTGGAGGGAACAGATGGAGAACAACCCGACCCTGAATGAAATCTATGATGCATGCGGTGTCCTGTTTGGCCCGGATATCAAGATCTC
>CAZWAE010000208.1:0-5982 GCA_964631805.1 uncultured Desulfobacteraceae bacterium
GTCAGACAGAATTTGAGGTATTTTTTCTCTGCCTGTCGATAGTCATCCTCACCATAATGGTCCAGGTTTTCCGGGATGCGGAATTTTTTGCGGTATTTTTTAATCAATGCTTTCAACCCATTTTTATTCATGTATGCCTCCGATGGTCAGAGCGTAAAAATGATTTGAGCCTGATGTCGTGTTCTTTTGATAAGCAGATATCATGCCACAACCTATGAAATTGCAGATTGTAATATTTACAACAGGTTGTAGCCCCGATGGTTTTTTGGAAACCGGTATTTGTGTAGTTTTTTTCATAAAACTGGGAAATGAATTTCACAATGTCAAGGGTTCGCTGAAAAATAAGTTTGCAATTTCAGATGTTCAGGCGACCGGCCTGCGAGGCGTGAAAACCAGGGAATATCTGGTATATTCCGTGTTTCCACAACGCTGCGGAACGGGATGCATGGGGATGTTCAATGTAATTTGTTTTTGCACGAACCCTAAATGGGTATCGGGGCGATGACCTGCGATGAAGCAAACATCCAGGTTACGATGAGGGCATTTAAAAAGGCAGAGAGATATACCCTGCCGGTGAGCTGGAAAAACCAGGTCGACAAGGGGATGAGCATGATCAAAAGTCCGATCATATGAAACAGCATGAGCATAAATGAAACAAACATGCCGCCGGGACCGGTGAAAAGAACGTTTCCCCCTGAGAAAAGGGGAAAATACTGGACCGCCAGTAACAGGATCAAGGGGATGGCCAGCAGCAGTACGTTGAAAACGGACCAATTGAGGAAGGTTTTAAGCCATGTGGATTTTAATGGCCTTCGCATCTGTCCGTGAAGAAACAGGCTGAGCAGTACAAATCCGACCAGGACAAAAGGGAAGTACCGGGGGAAAAGACGGGCCCTTTCAGGGGTCAGGTCGCTGGCAAAGGGAAAGATAAACCGGTAGTCGACGATAAAAATGGACTCCAGCACGTGTTCCGTCCCGTAGGTGAAAAGAAACAGCACCAGGGCGACCAGAATGGTTTTGTAAAATCGCCGGCAGTGCAGGAGTAGCCGCTTTTCGTCATAGGAGATGCCGAGCGTCAGAAGGTCAAGACCTTTACTCCCGGCATTTTTTCGATACCACACCCAGATCATGATGCCCCCGATGACGTTGATCCAGAAAAACCACCAGATGACGCCATTGGCCATCATCAGCGGGAAAGCTTTGTCGATGTGGACGAGATAAACGTGAATACCGAACAAAACGTAAATGATGGGAAGATACAACCACATCAGAAGCCCGTTGGTCATCGATGATATCACGTAGGCCTTTCCGGTGCGTGTGTAGCCGGAAGGCGCCGGCGGCCCCAGGAGTTCCCGAAACGGTTCCATCCTCAGCACCATCAGCCCGAGTGGGAGCAGCGCTGCAAAAGCGGCGAGCATGGCCGTGAGCGTCGCCCATTCCTTGACGGGCCAGATCTGTCGCCCGGGTTCGATCCACATGGCATCGTCCGGAGCAAGAGCCGATTTCATCCATAGAACCGCTTGGGCGATGGAGCGGCTGTCATGGGATTCCTGAACATGAATGGTACCGGGCATGAATACACGCCGGGCGGAACCGTCGGCAAAGCTGCCGTAGGTCACTCCGAAATTCGGGTTTTCCGCATCGATGACCTGCCCTGTCCTGGAGGATTGCATCCACTCCGTTTCAAAGTCTTTCGTGCCGGTCATCCTCTGCCGGTACTCATCCCATTTTCCGAAAATCATCAGCATGTTCCTGGGGGAAGATCGGTCGGCGGTAAGGGTGTAGGCAAAGCCGGAGATGATGAGGCATTGAACGGATGGATCCGTAAGGGCGATCTCATATGCCATCCTGGCGCCCAGGCTGTGACCCATCATGCCGGTTCGCATGCCGTCTACAAAAGGCAGGGTGCGGAGATAGGCAAGGGATGATCTGCCGCCATAGGTATCATCAAAATCGGGTGCTCCGGGATCTCCCGGCAGTCCGGAATTTCCCCTGCCGATGGCATCGATATTCAGCACGGCGATGCCCCGCCTTGCCGCCTCGATACAATATGCATCGCCGGTCTCACGATTGTTTTGGTACCCGTGGATATAAACCACGCCGGGGACCGGGTTGTCCAAAGACGCGTTAGCGGGCTTCAATAGTTTTGCACGCAGGGCAATGCCATTGGCGTTGGGATATGATACGTTGGTCACACGGATTCGACCGAAATCTTGCTGTGTCCTGGATGCCGCGATGCAGGAGAGCAGTAGAACGGCCATGCAGACAATGAAAACAACCAGGGCTTTTCCCGGATTTTTTGCGGCCAGCAGTTGATCGGTATTCATTATACACCACGTTCGGAAACAAAGGCCATGTCCGGTCGAAAACTAACGGATCTTCTCAAGGCATCCGATAACGAAGTTGATTTTTTCAGAGGATGTCACAATCAGGGGTTCGCCGATCTTCTGGCCGTCCAGATGGTCATTTAAAAAAAATTCGGTACCGTCCATTTTGAAAAATTTACCGCCGGCGGATTCAATGATCACGCGGGCGGCTGCCAGGTCCTGAAACGATTCGTTTGAGATGACGGCAGCATCTGCGCGACCCATCGCCACATAACAGATGTGAGCTCCGGTGCATCCCAGATTACGGATCTTGCCGGGGAAAGCGGCATGGTATTGCTGATGGAAACGGGAGTACGTCAAGAGAAGACTCTCATCATCCACGTTCTCGTCGGCGGTGATCTTCATCTCTTCTCCGCCCCTCAAAGCGTTCTTGTCGGCAGCCGCATGATAGAGGTCGCCGGTGGCCGGCATGTTGAACAGTCCGAAAATGGGCCAGAAGTTTTCAAGCAGGGCAAGGGACATACCCCAGACCGGAATGCCGGTCTGAAAATTATCCGCACCATCAATGGGGTCGAAGATCCAGACATATCGCTTCCCCTCATGGGAGTATTCAGTTTCCATCTGGTCGTTCATGAATACCTGGTGATCCGGGAATTTCGCCTCAACCTGGTCCTGAAAAAAGTTTGCAATATGAAGTTCAGCCTCGGTAACGAGTTCCTCGTCAAATTTTAAATCCGACTTTCCCTTGCCGTAGAAATTCATCGCTTCCTGCCCCGATTGTTGGATAACATCCGTGGCGAACCGGATTAGCTCATCAATCCCATGACGGTGATTGGATCCCATTTGTCCTCCTTATGTGTGGCTGGATGGTGTGTGAAAGGGAATAACTGGAGATCATAGATGCCTAAAAAAAGTAAAAAAGTAAAAAAAGGCTTGATTAGTTTTAAAAAAACTGTTACTGCCGTGCGAAATTGATGTGAATCCCTTCTCTTCTGAATTGAATCTGATTATTCTGAGTTGAACTGAGCCGCTTGGCGATTCATGTCATTTTGGCAGCCCGGACCGCATCCAGTTGATGTGCGCGAGTAAAAGTAGCCTCCCACTCCTTACGGTCCGGGCTTCCTTTTTGCTTCGAGCCAAGGGATACCTCCCATTATCCCCCAATACTTGACATCTGCCCATGAATTTTTTCCTGATCTCTTTGCGCCAGGTTGTGGGCGGATCGTTTGTACCGTACCACCCTCAGCAAAATATCTGATAGTTCCCTGTCCGTGCACCCTTTTCTGATCACTTTTTTGATATTTTCCTGTTTATCGGAAAGCAGGCAAGGTCTCAATTGTCCGTCTGCGGTCAATCTTAGCCGGTTGCAGGAATCACAGAAATGATGGCTCATGGCACTGATGAATCCGATTTCTCCCTTTGCCCCTTCCAGTTTGAAGCGCCTGGCAGGTCCGTCATGGTGACTGCTTTTAACCGGAACCAAAGGCCCGAGGCGCTCTATTCGTGCTTTGATCTCCGGTGTGAGCAGCGGGTTTTCGATCTTAAGATTCCGGGCACCGATGGGCATGTATTCGATGAAACGGATGTGGTACGACCGGGTATAGGAAAGGGTAGCCAGGTCTGTCAATTCATCATCGTTGATGCCGCGAAGTGCCACGACATTCAATTTGATGGGAGAAAAACCGGTTTCCCGGGCCATCTCTATTCCTGCCCATACACGATCAAAATGATCATGTCCGGTGAGTTTTATATATTTTTCCCGGTTCAGGGTATCCATACTGATGTTGATGCGCTTGATACCGGCGGCAGAGATGCGCTGAAGGTTGTCTTTTAGAAAAACCCCGTTGGTGGTCAGGGATACGTCGTTGATCTCCGGTATGGCTGCAAGATCCTTTAGAAATTGATAGACGCCTTTTCTGACCAGCGGGTCTCCCCCGGTGACCCTGACCTTGGAAATTCCCATTTGCGTTCCGATCCGTACGATTCGAAGGATCTCTTCATAGGTCAGTATGTCCCTGTGTGATAGCTTTGGTACCGTTTCACGGGGAACGCAATAGCCGCACTCCAGGTTGCATCGGTCGGTAATCGAAATGCGAAGATAGTTGATATACCGGTGAAACCGGTCGATGAGTTTATGGTCGCTCACAGATTTTGTTCCCTATGGTTAAATTTTTCTCGATACTCTCGAATCCGGTTGATGGGCGGTCTCTCGTGTCCCGCCATATTATGCATCTCGGGTTTCAGTTCGTTTTTTACCACCTTGTACTGGATCATATCATTAAACAGTTCTTTCCGGATGTCCAGGAGGTCCAGTTTCTCGATGCGATTGAAAAATGTTTTCAAAATGGCAAATGACATCCTGCCAAGGGATTTGGTGTCCTGGTTTCGATGGATGCGCCGCTCCAGATCGACCTGCGCCATCACATCCAGTCCCCAATTTTCGAAGATATCCAGAATCATGCTGGTTTCGACCCCGTACCCGATGGGAAAGGGGATATTTTCAAAAATCTCCCGATATCCCGCATATTCACCGGACAGCGGCTGCAAAATCTGGGTCAGCTCCGGGAAAAACAGGGAGAACAGCGGTCTGATAACCAACTCCGTAACACGTCCCCCGCCGGTGGGCCGCATTCTGCTTTTACCCACCGCGATGGGTCTGTCGTAAAATGCTTTTGTGTATTTAACGGTGTCCGTCACAAGGAGGGGGCCGATCAAACCATAGGCAAACCGGTGGTGGATATTTTTTATATCCGCATCCAGGTAGATGATGATATCTCCCTTGGTGATGTAAAGCGCTTTCCAGAGGTTTTCCCCCTTTCCCTTAAAGGGCTCCAGGTCCGGCAGGATTTGGTCCGCCCGGTAAACATCCGCACCGAACGTACTGGCGATGTCGCGGGTTCTGTCGGATGAACCGGAATCGATGACCACGATCTCATCCAGAAGGGGAAACCGTGTCATCAGCTCCGACCGCATGATGACAATCTCCTTGGCGATGGTCTTTTCTTCGTTCAGGGTCGGCAAACACAGCGAAATGGTCAGGTTTTTTCTTTTTTTTTCCCCGACCAGACGATTTAGATCCATAAAATCGGTGTAATGAAATGTATTCCTTTCAAGCCAGCTTTTTTCCATCACAAACTCCGTTGTCGATGGCCATGAGCGTCGCGACAACCTGTGCGATTCCTTTTGATATCGGTTCGATCTCCAAACTTGCGTTGTCCAGGTGATTGTCCTTTCCCCGGCTGATGCCCAACGTGACGGCGGGGATATTTCTGGAGAGGAAAATGGACAACTCCGATTCACAGTGAAAGCTGATCGGTTTGATGTCCAGTCGCCGGAGGATCTCTCCCGCACTCTTGACCAGGGGATGGTTGTACTTCAATCTCGATGCCCGGACATTGCTGACGGTTTTGATGTTCAAATCCACTTCATACTCGTGGCTGATGCCCTCCACGATGTCTCGGATATCGGCGAATATGGGTTTCACCATCTTGCCGGCGGTACTCTGGATCTCAAGCCCCAGTTTGGATTCCACGGCGATATCTCCGTGTTTGGAGCCGCCGGAAATTTTGCCGAATATCACCCTTGACCGGGGTCGCTGGGGTAGTTTGAGTTCCAGAATCCGGTTGATCACCTCATTGAGAACCAGGATCGCATT
>CAZWAE010000208.1:6082-7266 GCA_964631805.1 uncultured Desulfobacteraceae bacterium
ATTTCGGGCAGCGACAGCAGGACCCCGATTCCCGCCGAATTGTCGGTGATGCCCCGCCCCGTAATGGTGTCGGCCCCGATGGAATAATGATACTCATTGTCCGATGGCGAAAAGGTGTCCAGATGAGCGACCACGAAAATTGGGGGCTTGCTGTCGGATTTTCCACGGATGATCCCGATGGGATTGCGATAGCCGTCTGTGGTGCATTCGTCCACCCGCAGTTCCACCATCCTGTCGAGAAACACCCGGATCCGTTTTTTTTCCCTGAAGGTTGGGGATGGAACCTGCCCCACCAGTACGATGTTGGTGATAACCGTTTCCCTGATGGCGTCGACGGCCTCCACAATGGCCGGCAGTTGGTCCAGATAGTCATGCATGCAGCAATCTCTCCTGAAACATTCTACACCCAATATAAGGGTGCGGTCAATGTTTCTTTGGCCTTTCCGGGGCGGTGGGACGGACCCGTAATGCCCGGTGGGGGCCAAATGGGTCATGAAGCTTGAAAAAAGTAAAATTATAGGTTATATCGGTTGGTTAGTCTCCATTTAAACATAGCACTTTGTAGTATTTCGTGTGCGTGCTGAAACGGCCGAAAGACCTGAAAGGGCAACCGGCAAAGGGGATCCGCACTCATGTGGGACGGACGCGATGTTAAAAAAACCACCCTTCACGGAAGGAAATCATCATGACGCTTGATCGCTATGTAATAGCCTTTGCCGGCGCCTTTATCCTGCTTTTCTCCGGCTGCGTCGTGGAGAAACAGTATGTGTATGAGAAAATCAGGGAAGATTATAGAGGGTTGATCTGCCGGGCGAGCCCCTCCGGAACTGGCTCCGAAGGGTCCATGCCGTGTAAAATGAAACCCGAACTGACCCTTTCAGAAGCGATTCGGACGGCCCTTGTCCACAACCCCGATACCGGAATGGCACAGTTCCGGATCCGGCAGGCGGAAGCGATGGTGGAAAGGGCGAAAGCGGGATTTTACCCCTCAGTAGGGGTTTATACGGAATATATCCAAGGGGATGCCCCTTCGGCCTATCTTTTCAAGACCATCGATCAGCGAAAGCTGCCGGCCGGTGTCGATTTCAACGAACCGGGGTGGTTCGAAAACCTCGAATCCGGAATTCAGTTCAAGATGAACCTGTACAACGGCGGCAGGGATCTTCTCGACAGGCAGATAGCGG
>CAZWAE010000209.1:0-2337 GCA_964631805.1 uncultured Desulfobacteraceae bacterium
CGACGCTGAGGGGCCCGAAGGCTCCAGGGGTCTGACATAGCTGTGCGTAAAGGCGCCGACGATCCCATTGATAATCTCCGGTCGCACATGCCGACCATCTTCCGTGTATACATCTCTGATGGCGCTGCAGATCTCGTACGACGGGAAGTAATCTACATCCCGGTTTGTACGGCTTACCTGCCCCGCAACGGCCCTTAGTATGGATTTGCCTTCCATGTTGGCCACGAAAACATCGTTACCTTCGAAGGATGTGCCAACGGGAACGGGGGATACCGTGAAAACAATTTTCGCGTCCTCGTTAACCGTCTTTATTATTTCTACGATCTTCTGCAGGTTCAAATAGTTTTCCTGGAACGTACTCATGTGAAATTCTGTTTCCTGAACGCCTCCCCCCCACATGTATCCGGGATTGGCACAGGCAAACCGGTCACTTGCGATATTCCGCCATACTTCCACCAAACCCAAAGTGATAAGGAAGATCTCGGATGACCTGATTCCGATCTCAATACGGGCATCGATGTCGGCTGTAATTTTTTGCAGGAGTTGCGGCGTCTTTGCCACCACAAACCGCCTGTAGGGATCCTGGTAGCAGACCTCGCCACCAAACCATTGATCCGGGATGGTCCAGAAGTCGTTTTCTTCCGGTTTCCATAATCCCACCGCTCTTTCAAACTCCTGGCATATCGCAAAAGTATGATAGTGGTTCAAATAGTCACTCGATGCCAGACTGCCGATATGGGCCTGTCCCGGATCGTAGTGGATGGAGGGGTAGTCCGGATAGATCTGAAAATTTTGCGTACGAAGCACTTTTCGGATTTCCGTGGCAAAGCAACTGCCCATGGTAAACACCCTGCATCCCGGATTGACGATGGGTTCATATATGAGCGTAATTACCTGTTTTTGATTGAAATTCTTCCATTTCCGATTCAATGATACTTTGGGTCTGAAAAACACGTTCGCACTCATGAATTGTACCCCCCTTATTGCCTGTATATTTCAATACGGTTAACGTGTAGAAACTGCAACTATCAACAGTTCCGTTAAAGCATTCCAATTTGGTTATTTCAGAGATCTTTTGATTACACTACAGTTCATCGAGCAGGTCCTGGAGTTTCCAGGTTTCAGACACGGGGGTCAATACCGCCCACAATGCGTTTCTTATGTCGGCTTCCTTGCAGACTCGCATGAGATTGTGCAGCTCTTTTTCGAAAATTCCTGAAATGATGATGGCTCTTGGCAAGTGGGATTCTTTCCCCCAACCAGTGCCATCATCCAACTTCACCAGTTCTGATAATCGGAATTGGCACTGATCATCTGTCAGCCATACCGAACTAGTATCGCCTAAGCCCACCATTTCAAGCGCTGTATGGAAATTGGTTTGGATGTCTGGACCAAACCCGCAGAGCATCAGACGCCGTGGACCATAAAGTGGTTTTTCTGTGCTCGTGGCTTTTTCAAATGTACCGTTGGTCATGGGGATCCTCCTTTGGATTATCTCGCCATCAGTAAAAAATGATCATTGCTAAAGCATGGTTGTCTTTTCCACCCGTTTACCGATCATCTCAATCAGAACCCCGACGCCTTTTCTACCCATGGGGCCGTTGACCACCCTGGTAGGCCCGACCTGTATTAGTCGAAAGACAGAGACGATTGTTATGTATAAAAACTAAATAAAAACAGATGTTGTGAAGATGTTGAAATGCAAGTCAACCCTTCACGTTATGAATGGCAATCAATTATTCAGCAATAAATGTGCCACCGAGCTTTTAACCAGCAGGAGATTTAAAACCCAGTGTGTAGACGGAGTGGGGTAGAATTTCAGCGAAACCTTCCTGCGGTTGAGTCTAGGCTGATTCCACCTGGGTGCCAGAGATTTGCGGAGAAAAACAACTAACTTTGTAAAACATGGTTTTTTCTGTAAAAGTCTTCCACATGGAATGTCCAGAAGGCGTCAAGTCCTTGACATTTCGATGAGGATTGACACTAACTTTAAATTGTTTTTTTTTACGGGGTATCATGAATATCGAAAACGGCGTTTTCCGAATGGATACAAGCTTACTTGCCTGCCCATGCCTTCAGGGTGGTTTTGAGCGAGCCGAAAAATCCAGGAGGGGCGATCAGATTTTTTTTGAGAATCATGAACAGATCGTACTCATCCCTGGTAACGGCACCGTCCGCCCGCATCAGATATTCGACCTGACCCAAAAAGCTGTTTTTTTCCTTGTCGGAAAAAAGTTTTGATAAAAATACCGCATGTTTTTTGAGGCGGCTTTCCAGGTCCATATCGAAGTCCTGTGCCAGTTTCACCTCTCTGAGCGCCGTCATCATCGCCACTTT
>CAZWAE010000209.1:2437-7237 GCA_964631805.1 uncultured Desulfobacteraceae bacterium
TATCGAAGTCCTGTGCCAGTTTCACCTCTCTGAGCGCCGTCATCATCGCCACTTTGATGCTGCCGTAGTTGGTTGACCAGACACTTTTCACTGCACTGGCCAGCCTCTTTTTTTCCGCGACATGGATTTTTTGGTCTGCTGCTGCCATGATGACGAGGATTTCAGAAATGGCATTGGCGACACGACGGTAGTCTTTGGCACTGCTCATCACGAATCCTCCCTGCAATTCCGAAGGCCTCCCGGTGCACCCGGAGAACCTCCATAGAGACTGCCGATTATGGATGGAAGGTTTTAGTTTTTAGCCTTTAGCTGCTAGAAAAAACAAAGTTGCCGCTAATCGCAAACACCGGATAATTATAAATGAAATTTCCACAAAAATCAATGTGTTTACAGGAGGCTATCCCCGGCTTTCCCGTGCCCGCTGCCCGAAAGCGCTTTACAGCCGACGGCGCCTGTCGCAAATTTTCTCGTGCGTCTGATCAACCTACTGAGGCAGCAGCACCACCGCTTCCATTTCGATATTCACCCCTTTGGGAAGGCCTGCCACCTGTACGGTGGATCTTGCCGGCAGGATTTCTCCAAAATGGCTGGCATAGGCGTCGTTGACGGCGGCGAAATCGGCCATATCCGTCAGGAATATCGTGGTTTTAACCACCCGGCGCAAATCCGCCCCGGCAGCTTTTGCGATGGCGGCGATACTTCGGATGATTCTGTCTGCCTTCTCTCCGATGGTTCCCTCCACAAGCTCTCCGGTGACAGGGTCAAGGGGTATCTGACCCGAGATAAACAGAAGATTCCCGGCGATGACGCCCTGGCTGTAGGGGCCGATGGCTGCAGGGGCATCCCCAGTTTTAACGATTTTAGGCCCATGATGATGTGTCATTTTTTTTCCTCCGTTCGGGGTTTTCTGTGTGAAACTATCTTGTCTGATTGAGATGGGCATTTCAAGCTATTTTCAGCCTTTACCAGTTTGTGCTTGACAGGTACCAGCCATTTGGTTAACCAATCATACTCTTATGGGTAACGACCTTCCGGGATACGAAATGAAGGGACAGATTCTCAACATCTTAAGGGCGCAGCAGGACACCCTTTCCGGTGAAGCCATCAGCCGGAAATTGGGCATTTCCCGTGTTTCCATATGGAAGCACATCCGGAAACTCCAGGAATGCGGATATGGCATCGAAGCCACCCCAAAAGGGTATCGGTTCGTGGATGATCCGGATGTCCCATATCCCTGGGAGTTTGAAGGGGAGGTGGCTTCGGTGCACTATTTTGAAAAAGCCGGTTCCACCATGGAGATCGCCAGGGAAAAAGCCCGGAATGGATGTCCCGATTTTACGGTGATCGTCGCCGGTCGGCAGAGCCGGGGCCGGGGCCGGCTCGACAGAACCTGGCTGTCCGCCGCAGGGGGGCTGTATTTTACCCTGGTTCTTCGACCGTTGATTCCCCCGGCTTTAAGTCCGCTGGTCAATTTCGGGGCATCTCTGACCCTTGCCAGGATATTGAGAGAGATGTTCGGGATTCAAGCGGATGTCAAATGGCCCAACGATATTCTCGTCGGGAACAGAAAATTATCCGGGATGTTGTCCGAAATGGAAGCAGAAGCCGATCGGGTGGCCTACGTTAATATCGGGATCGGCCTGAACGTGAACAACGATGCCGCGACAGAGGAACAAAGGGCTGTTTCACTGGCGCAACTGATGGGGAAAACGGTGAAAAAAAAGGAGATCCTGGAACGGTTTCTTAAAGAGTTCAGGACCTTCATGCAGGAGCTGCCTCTGGACCGGGTGATTTCGGAGTGGAAACAGTTTACCTCCACCCTCAACCGGTCCGTTCGGGTGGTCACCTACAAGGACACCACCCAAGGTTTTGCCGAGGACGTTGACGATGACGGCGCGCTCATCGTGCGGCTGGATGACGGATCGACCCGAAAGGTGGTTTATGGGGATTGTTTTTACCGTGACGATTGAAGTGTCGAGCATTCCCTCTTTAAAAGGACAGGAAAAAACAGGAGTTCCATCCATGAATTCGAACAACTCGCTTCAAATGACCGTATATGCCTCTCTCCTGGCGGCGCTTATTGCCGCCGGTGCCTATCTTGCCATCCCCATCGGACCCGTTCCCATTGTTTTGCAGAACCTCTTTGTGATGTTGACAGGACTCCTTCTGGGCCCCAGATGGGGTCTTGGAGCCGTTGCCGTTTATCTTCTGGCCGGTGCCTGCGGACTTCCCGTTTTTGCCGGCGGCACAGGGGGCATCGGCAGGCTGGTCGGTCCTACCGGCGGCTATCTTTTGGGATACCTGCCGGCCGTCTTTGTGATGGGGTGGATCTCCCGGAAAGGAGAAAACCGGATCCTCTTCGATGTTATGGCCATGATCTGCGGCACCGTTATCGTTTATGCCCTCGGTGTCACGGGGTTGAAGGTCCTCACCGGCATGACGGCAGGAAAAGCCGTTTCCGTTGGCATGCTTCCCTTTTTACCGGGCGATGCCCTCAAAATTGCAGCAGCGATACCCATTGTCCGGGCCATCAGGCCGGTGCTCAGGCTTTCGGATGGAGGGAGTCTTCCGCATCCCCAGGATGTCGGCGGTACGGTACCGGCGGAAAAATAAAAGGTCTGATGAACATCATCGAAATTGAAAACCTCACGCATCGATTTTCGGACGGCACCGTTGCATTGGACGGGATCAACCTCTCCATCCGTGAGGGTGAATTTGTCGTCATCGCGGGGCCGAACGGTTCCGGTAAAACCACGCTGCTGAGACATTTCAATGCGCTGTTGACGCCCACCGTTGGAAACGTCCGCATTGAAGGGGTGTCCGCTGCCAAAGACCCGGTGCGATCCCGGCAGGTGGTGGGGATGGTATTTCAGGACCCGGACAGCCAGATTGTCGGTGAAACCGTGGCCGATGATGTGGCATTCGGTCCCGGTAATCTCGGTATGCCGCCGGAAGAGGTGGAACGACGTGTGGTCGCCGCCCTGGCGGCAGCGAATCTGAGCCTGTTGGCGGAGCGCAGGCCCCATACCCTTTCCGGAGGTGAAAAGCGGAAGCTGGCCATTGCGGGGGTCCTGGCTATGGAGCCGAAAGTGTTGGTTTTCGATGAGCCTTTTGACAGCCTCGATTATTTTGGCGTCCGTCAGGTGTTGGGCGGGATCGTTGATCTGCACCGGTCCGGGCATACGGTGGTCGTCACCACCCACGACATTGAAAAGGTCGTCTACTACGCCGGGCAGCTGGTGGTGCTGGCGGGCGGTAAGGTGGCAAGGAACGGCCCGCCCATGGAGACGATCAAAGGTATTGAGACGCTGGGGGTCAGGGAACCCTGCGCATCGAGGTTTGGCCTGGAGGTGACCTCTTGGCTGAACTGACCGGCTTCGGGTATCGCCCCGGACAGTCTTTTATCCATCGACTGGACGCACGTGTAAAGTTGTCAACCCTGATGATCCTGAGCATTGTCAGCCTCAATGCCGGCTTGTCGGCACTCTTTACGATGACGATATTGACCATCACGGCCGCCGTCGTGATCCGCCTGTCCGTGTGGTCCGTTCTGGTTGAGATCCGCTATTTTCTGGTCCTGCTCCTGTTGGTATTAATGGCCAGGTCTTTCTCGACTCCCGGAACGGTTGTGTGGCATTTTTCAGTGCTGTCCGTCACCCGTGAGGGGGTTTGCCAGGGCGGCATGATTTGCTGGCGACTTCTCATTGTCATTCTTGCCGGCGCCGAAATGGTGGCCGCCACCAAACCTTCCTGTATCCGGGCGGCTGTGGAGTGGTTTCTCCGGCCGGTTCCCGGTATCCCGGAAAAACGAACCGCCACCATGATCAGCCTGGTGGTTCGGTTCATTCCCCTGATTTTTGACGAGGCCCGAAAAACGGCTGAAGCCCAGAGATCCCGATGTATCGAAGCCAAGAAAAATCCGGTGGCTCGTCTTACCCGGTATGTGGTTCCCACCATGCGCCGAATATTTGAAAGCGCGGACCGATTGGCCGTTGCCATGGAGGCCCGCTGCTACAACGAAGACCGGCCCACTCCGATCTCCCCCTTGTCCGCATCCGACCGGCTTTTCCTGGTCCTGGTGTCAGGCATTTTTATACTTCTCATGCTGAATTAAACCCAGCGCTGCATAAATACGTTCTATCGAAGAATTCAGTATTGCTTGGACTGGTTCCTGTAATTGGACAGATACTGGATGCTTGATCCTGGATACTGGATGACCAAGAGTGCTCAAATGGTGGCATCGAAAATATCCAGCATCCAGTATCCAGAAACCATAATCAGCTGGTCTCAGCAAAGGGTTTTCTGGTAATTACCTTGTAGGGAAACAGAAAATTTATGCAACTAAGGGGTTAACGCCGTCCTGCCGGTTAGAATAAATCCCGGTCACCACCCTTTTCAGGTCTTGGATGGGATTCCTGTCCCTCTGCATGGGGATGTTTGCTATCGGCATCATCCTGCTTTCCGGGTTGGGAGTGGATGTGCTGACCTCCATTTCCTCGGTGGCCTCCTGCATCGGGAATATCGGGCCAGGATTCGGCCTAGTGAGCCCTGTTGAAAATTTTTCCCTTCTTCCGGCGGCGGGAAAATGGCTGCTGATCTGGTGCATGTTGTTGGGAAGACTGGAAATTTTTACGGTGATCATTCTATTGGTGTCGGCATTTTGGCAGCGATAGCGCCCTTGGAATAATGTATGAAAAAATGGGATAATTGGGGTTGACAAACCAGATTTTTAGGGGTAATAGAATGTTCTTTTGGGCGGGCCGTTAACTCAGTCGGTAGAGTATCTGCCTTTTAAGCAGA
>CAZWAE010000210.1:0-7236 GCA_964631805.1 uncultured Desulfobacteraceae bacterium
CCATCGCCATGATTAAAAAAGGCCTTTTGATGGCCAGCGGCGAAGTGAGCCTGGAGGCGCTGATGGATTATGAGGTGGAGGCCTGCCTGGCCTGCGTATCCACAAAAGAACGGCAGGAATCGCTCAAGGAATTTGAGGATCGAAAAAGATAAGCCGTGCCCTGCGGGTACACCATAACTTTAGGCACTCGAAACTTTAGATCACTTTAGTCACTCTATTTTATAGGTTTGTCATGTCGCTGGAAAAAGTATTAAACGCGGATACCGTTGCCATCGTCGGCGCATCCCAAAATGAGACCAAACGCGGATACCAGGCCATCAGGATCCTTCAGGAAGAGAATTACACGGGAAAGATCTACCCGGTCAACCCCAGGGAGAAAAACATATTGGGGCTCCGTTGCTACGGGTCCGTTTCCGCCATCGACGGTGCGGTGGACATAGCGCTGATCACCACGCCGGCCAAAACGATCCCGTCCATCCTGGACGATTGCGGGAAAAAAGGAGTTTGCGGCGCCGTCATCATCGCCGGCGGGTTCGGGGAGGTCGGCTCCGAGGGTAAGGCCCTGGAGAACCGGTTGGTGGAGGCTGCCCGGAAAAACCGTATCCGGCTCATCGGTCCGAATACTTCCGGAATGATGAACCTGAAAGACCGGTTAAACCTCGTCGGGCTCAAAGACGCCCCCCGGGGAGATATCGCCCTACTCACCCAGAGCGGGAACATGGCGTTGACCCTCATCACCGAAGCAAAACTCAAAAGCCGGAAAGGGTTCTCCTACTATGTGGGTGTGGGCAACGAGGCGGATATCAAGTTTCATGAATATCTTGAATTTTTCAGGCAGGACCCCGGCACCCGGGCGATTCTGATGTATGTGGAGGGAATGCGGGAGGGACGGAAGTTTCTCCAGCAAGCATACAAAACCACCCTCGACAAGCCGATCATCCTCTTAAAAAGCGGACGGTCCGCCACGGGAAAACGTTCCGCAGGCTCCCATACCGGCGCCTTGGCGGGCATGTCCGAAGTGGCCAAGGGTGCATTTGAAAGGGCGGGGATCATCGTGGTGGAAAATTCGGACGAACTGTTCCCGGCCGCCGAAACACTGTCCAGCCTGCCGCCCATCAAAAACAACAATGTGGCGATCCTGGCCGACGGCGGCGGACATGCCACCATCGCCGCCGACCTTTTGACCGATCTGGGCGTCCATATCCCGGAACTGAACGAGGGGACCCAAAAAAAGCTGAAAGCGATACTACCCTTTGCCGCCTCGGTGCCCAACCCTGTGGATGTGGCGGGGGGGACCGATGCCGACCCGTCCGTATTCGCCGACTGTGCCCGGATTATTTTGAACGACCCCAATGTCGGCGGCCTGCTTTTGGTGGGACTGTTCGGGGGGTACGGCATTCGCTTTGCCGAAAGCCTGGCCATGATGGAGGAGGACGCCGCACATCAGATGGGAAAAATGTCCAGGAAACGAAAAAAACCCATTGTGGTCCACAGCCTTTTCGCCTCGGAAAAACCCCACTCCTTAGATCTGCTGCGCTATTACGACATCCCGGTTTATGATTCGTTGGATATCGCCTGCAACTGCATCGGGACTCTGGCAAAATACGGAAGCTACCTGAAATCATACCGCACAAAAGCAAATTACCGCCTCAACTGGCGGAAGAAGGCCAGGCCGGAAGGCAGCGAAATTATTGAAAGGGCCAAGGGAGAGGGCCGATCTGCACTCATGGAGCATGAAGCGAAAAAGCTTCTCGAGCAACACGGCGCGCCGGTGTCCACGGACCGGGTCGCCACCTCTGCGGAAGAGGCAGTCCAGATCGCGGAAAGCATTGATGACGCCGTCGTATTGAAGATCGTTTCCCCTGACATCCTGCATAAAAGCGACGCCGGCGGGGTGCAGATCAATCTGGAGGCAGAAACCGAAATCCGGCAGGCCTACAACCAAATCATCCGCAATGCCAAACACTTTGATCCCGATGCGGACATCCGGGGAGTGTTGGTCTCTCCCATGGCGCAAAAAGGCGTGGAGGTCATTATCGGAACCAAAACCGACGACCAGTTCGGGCCGATCATCATGTATGGTCTCGGTGGCATTATGGTGGAAGTGCTCAAGGATGTCGCGTTTCGGGTGCTCCCCCTTTCCCGGTCGGCGGCCGGCAAAATGATCAGGGAGACCCAGTCATTCCCTATTTTGGACGGCGCGAGGGGCAATCCGGCCTATGACCAGAAGGCATTGATCAAACTGCTGCTGCTCTGTTCCGAACTGATCCAGGCCTATCCCGAAATCGAGGAGATGGATCTGAACCCCGTGCTCGTGCACGAGCAGGGGCTGAGCATTGTAGATGCTCGGATAATATTGAAAAACCAGGATAAAACAGTTGCCTAAAATGGGGTGATTTGATAGTGTTTGGGTTCGCGACAAGTCGACCTTCATTCAGGAAGCTGTTTCGGAACCCCTGCTGCCGCCCGACACGGGCGGCGTACCTGGCGACAAAAGCTCTCTCCATACCCGGTTGCGGTGCCATGACGACGACCTTGCGCGGCTCTTTTGCCGATCGGCACCGGTTCCGCTTTCGTTTGAGAGTGAAGTTTTGAAACCGCTTATCATCAGCTAACAACTATCTATCGAAAGGAGGTGTCGGACCCCATCCTGTTTTTCCACGCAATCACATA
The DNA here is from genome assembly GCA_964631805.1 of uncultured Desulfobacteraceae bacterium. Classification (GTDB taxonomy): domain Bacteria; phylum Desulfobacterota; class Desulfobacteria; order Desulfobacterales; family CAZWAE01; genus CAZWAE01. The sequence goes on from CAZWAE010000210.1 coordinate 2,674, forward strand.
GTATAAAAACCCAATCCAATAAAAGGAGGACCAGATGAAAAAAGGATTTGTACTGTCCATCGTATTGCTTTTCGGTTTTGTCGTTCTCATGGGTGCCACGCCGGCTCAAGCCAAGGATCAGCAGTTCGTCACCATCGGAACCGGTGGCGTGACCGGTGTTTACTATCCCACCGGCGGGGCGATCTGCCGCCTGGTCAACAAGACTCGTAAAGTGCACGGGATTCGCTGCTCGGTTGAGAGCACCGGCGGTTCGGTCTACAACCTGAACACCATCGCCGCCGGCGAGCTGGATATGGGTGTTGCACAGTCCGACTGGCAGTATCATGCCTACAACGGCACCAGCAAGTTCAAGGACAAAGGCGCCAACAAGAACCTTCGGGCCGTATTTTCCGTACATCCCGAACCCTTTACCGTTGTTGCCCGCAAAGACTCCGGCATCATGAAGTTCGCGGATCTCAAGGGTAAACGCGTCAATATCGGCAACCCCGGTTCCGGTCAACGCGGTACAATGGAAGTTGTGATGGGTGCCATGGGTTGGACCAAGGCCGATTTTAAACTGGCCTCCGAGCTGAAATCCGCCGAGCAGTCCAAAGCGCTTTGCGACAACAAGGTTGACGCCATGGTGTTCACCGTTGGCCATCCCAGCGGATCCATTAAAGAAGCCTCCACTTCCTGCGATTCGGTGATGGTGGAAGTCGCCGGCCCGATGATTGACAAATTGGTCAACGACAATGACTACTACCGTACGGCCACGATCCCCGGCGGGATGTATCGCGGAACCGACAGCGACACCAAGACCTTCGGCGTCGGTGCCACCTTCGTGACCTCCTCCAAGGTGCCGGAGGATGTGATCTACAATGTTGTCAAGGCGGTCTTCGAGAACTTCGACCAGTTCAAGAAGCTGCACCCGGCATTCAAGGTGCTCAAAAAAGAGGAGATGATCAAAGACGGTCTCTCCGCCCCGCTGCATGACGGCGCCAAGAAGTACTATAAAGAAGCGGGCCTGATGTAATGATGCAACAAATGGTTTAGCCAAGACGGGGGCGGGGCACTGTGCTAAAGTGTCCTGCACCCCGGTTGCCGCCTTAATCCTGTACTTGTTGACTGTTTTCCGGATGCTGGACAGAGATAAGGGATAATAACCCCGAGCTCTGCCCGCAGAAAAAGGCTTAGGTTTCACCCAAGAATAAGTTCCCAAATTTTCACTGAATGCATCAATGGCACAGAGTGAATCTGTTTTTGGGTGAACCCTTAGCAAGGAGCCGTAACAATACATGTCACCATTCCTACGGAAGGAATCATCGCAATGACAGAACCGACAAAATCCACGGCATCTCAAGACGAACTCCAGGAGATGGTTGCCGAAACCGAAACCGGCGCCCGGAACCCCACCGGGGCGATTCCTAAAAAGATCCTTTTCTTTGTGCCGCTGATCTGGACTATCTTTCAGCTCTGGTACGCCTCGCCCCTGCCCTTTATTTTCAATTTCGCCGTGTTCAATTCCACGGAGGCCAGGGCAATTCACCTGTCCTTTGCCATCTTCCTCTCCTATACGGCGTATCCCACGTTCAAGTCCTCACCCCGGAGCTACATCCCGGTCCAGGACTGGATCGTGGCATTGATCGGAACTTTCTGCTCCGCCTACCTGTTCATTTTTTATGCCGAACTTTCAGAGCGACCCGGGGATCCGACACAGATGGACCTGATCGTGGCCGTCATCGGCATGATAACGCTCCTGGAAGCGACCCGCCGCGCGCTGGGTCCGCCGCTGATGGTGGTTGCTACCGTTTTTATCATCTACACTTTCGGCGGCGCGCATATGCCGGATGTCATTGCGCACAAGGGGGCCAGCCTGGCCAAGGGAATGTCCCACTACTGGCTTTCCACCGAAGGGGTCTTCGGCGTGGCCCTCGGCGTATCCACCGGGATGGTCTTCATGTTTGTGCTCTTCGGCGCACTCCTCGAATCTGCCGGTGCCGGCAACTATTTCATCCGCACCGCTTTTGCCGGACTCGGGCACCTTCGCGGGGGACCCGCAAAAGCGGCGGTGGTTTCCTCCGGTCTGACGGGACTGGTTTCAGGCTCATCCATTGCCAATGTGGTCACCACAGGCACCTTCACCATCCCACTGATGAAAAAGGTGGGGTTCCAGCCTGAAAAAGCCGGCGCCGTGGAGGTGGCCTGCTCCACCAACGGCCAGTTGATGCCGCCGGTCATGGGCGCCGCCGCCTTTTTGATGGTCGAATATGTAGGCATCTCCTATGTGGAGGTGATCAAACATGCCTTCTTGCCCGCCATCATCTCCTATATCGCCCTGGTCTACATCGTCCATCTCGAGGCGTGTAAAATGGGGCTCAAAGGAATGGAAAAGCTGGTGACCAAGACCTTCAGCCAGAAGATTTTCGCCTTTGTCATGACCATCCTAACCATCATTATTATCGGCGGGGTCACCTACTACGGGCTCGGCTGGATCAAAACCGTTGCCGGAGGGGCCACCCTTTACATTGTGGCGGTTCTTTTGTTCATTGCCTATCTGCTGCTTCTCGCCCTGGCATGCAAAGTGCCGGAACTGGATACCGGCCATGAGATCAACGAACTGCCGCCGCTGGGCCCCACGGCCCAGGCCGGGTACTACTTTCTGCTGCCGGTGGTAGTGCTCATGTGGTGCCTGGTGGTGGAACGGCTTTCACCGTCGCTTTCCGCCTTCTGGGCAACGGTGCTGCTCATCTTCATCGTGATGACCCAAAGACCGCTGAAGGCTTTCTTCCGAAAAACAAAGGGGCGCGAGTTCTCATTCAAGCAGGGTTTTGACGATCTCATCGAAGGCATGGTCAACGGCGGCCGAAACATGATCGGCATCGGTGTCGCCACTTCGGCTGCCGGCATCGTCGTAGGGACCGTGACGCTCACCGGTATCGGCCTGGTAATGACCGAGTTCGTGGAGTTCATATCCGGCGGAAATCTCATGCTGATCCTGCTCTTCACCGCCATCATCAGCCTGATCCTTGGGATGGGCCTGCCAACGACGGCCAACTATATCGTGGTGTCCACCCTGATGGCCCCGGTGATCGTGGACCTGGGCGCCCAAAACGGTCTCATCGTACCACTCATCGCCGTGCACCTGTTTGTCTTCTACTTCGGCATCCTGGCGGACGATACCCCCCCGGTGGGGCTGGCGGCGTTTGCCGCTGCCGGCATCTCCGGAGGCGATCCCATACGGACCGGTATCCAGGGGTTTACCTATGACATCAGAACCGCGATTCTTCCCTTTATGTTCATCTTCAATACGGAACTGCTGATCATCGGGGTCACCAACTGGTTCCACCTGCTCCTGGTAATCGTAATCTCCGTTATTGGGATGCTGGTTTTTGCCGCAGGCACCCAGGGCTTCTTTTTAACCAAGTGCCGCATTTGGGAAACGGTGGTGCTTTTACTGGTGGCTTTCAGTCTGTTTCGCCCCGGGTTCTGGTGGGACAAGATTTATCCGCCGCTTGAAGAGAAACCAGCCGTGAATCTGGAACAAATGGTGGAAAAAATGGACCCCGGCACCCAGTTGAGGATGGTACTCAAGGGGGAAAGAGACACCGGAAAAGTGTTCACCAAGACCATCATGCTGCCGGTAGGGGATGAGAAAACCGGTGCTAAAAGGCTCAACGGAATAGGATTCGAAACCAGAGAGGAGGAGGGGAAAATCCTTATCGACAACGTGGTATTTTCCAGTGCTGCGGAAAAAGCGGGTGTGGACTTCGACCAGGAGATCATCAATCTCCAGATGCCGACCAAGCGTCCGCCCAAACAGCTGGTCTTCATACCTGCGCTGGCCCTGTTTGCAATGATCTGGTTATTACAGCGCCGCCGGGTCAAAAAGGAAGCGACCGCCTGATATTATCCGGGGGAAAGCAAGACACCGTTTGGAACTGAAAGTTTTTTGATTTCAGACCGGATCCCCCTCAAACAAATGACAATTGGAGCCCTTATGTTCAGCAAAATAATTGTACCGGTAGATATCGATTATCCCAAGACGGCTGCCGCCGTTTATCAAAGGGCCGTGAGTATCGCCAAGCTCAGTAACGCCGAGATTCGCCTTGTGAGCGTAATGCCGGGGTTCGGTATGCCCATCGTGGCATCCTACATCCCCGATGGCGTACAAGACGAGGCAAAGAAGCGGTTCAAGGAATCTCTGGAGCAGTTCATCAAGGAGCATTGTCCCGGCCCCGCATCACACACAGTGAGAACCGGAAAGAACTGGGAGGAGATCGTCAAAGCCGCAGACAAGTGGGGGGCGGATCTGATTATCGTTTACCATAACCGCCGCCGAGAGATTAACGAAGTGTTCAGCAAATCCTGTTCCCAGAGGGTCGCCGACAACGCAAACTGCTCCGTGCTGCGCCTGCGAAACGTTCTGACCTAAAGATCGGACCACCTGAGGCAACCCGCTGCGGGCCGCGAGAGGACCCGAACACCCATGTCCGTATGAATTCTCGACGGTGGACGGTTTCGCCAAATTGTTAAGAACCTTTATGTCTTGGAAATATCGGGGAGGCAAACATGATACCCTCTAAA
>CAZWAE010000211.1:0-7073 GCA_964631805.1 uncultured Desulfobacteraceae bacterium
GAAATTCACTTTTGGCCTTTGTGGCGCCCTCGGCCTCGTCTTTTGCCGGCTTGATCTCCTGCTCTGCAAGCTGTCGTTCCAGGAAGGCACTGATGATCTCTGCTGTGGTGGTGAGGAGTGCCACATCGGTGGAGGTCCAGTGTCTTCTTAGAAAGGTGTCGTTGAAACCGACATATCCATACCATTCTCCCCGGACGTGGAGGGGAAGCATCAGAATGGAAAGTGCCTGCAGGGGGTCGAGGATCTCCCGCTCCGCCCCCGGCAGGGTGTCCACCGGTCCCATGATGGGTTCCCCTTTTTCGAACGCTTCTTTCCAGCGGGAAAGCCCCTCCGCATAGACCCAGGTTTTCTCTTCTTTTGTGCCGGAAAAAGGATCGATGCCCGGTGCACACACCTCTAATGTCATTCTTGCACACAGCCTGTTTTCCTCATCGACGATATTCTGGAACACGTAGACTTTGTCGACCTGGGCGGCGGCGGTGAGTTGCTGCAGTGTATTTTCGAGGGTATCGGTGGTGGTGCTTTCGCTGAGCAGGGCCTGGGAGATGGAAGCCATGGCTCTCTCGGAACGAAGCCGCCGGGCCTGCTCCACCTCGGCACGTTTGCGACCAGTGATATCGGACACCGAAGTCACGGTGGTGATAAACTCCCCCTCTTCGTTCCGAATGGCGGCCGAGCGCACCTCCCCCCAACGCAACTCCCCGTCTTTCTTGACGAAACGGGCCTCCAGTTTCGCCGTATCCACCTCTCCTTCCAGGGTTCTTCTCAGGGCGGCCTCCGTTTTATCGATGGAGTCTTTATGAAGGATATCGGGAAACCTCTTCTGGCTGATCTCCTCCCATGGGTAACCGATGAACTGCAGGAAATGATCGTTTGCCCGGGTAAAGGTTTCTGTGTAATCCATGCTGAAGATGCCCACACCCGCGTTGGCAAACACGGCGCTGAAATAAGCCTCGCGCTCCTCCAGGGCTTCCGACATCTTTTTCATCTCGGTGACATCACGGACCACTTCGATGGCGCCGGCAGGCGCACCATCCGAATCGTAGATGATGCTTGCCATACCCTTGAGATGGGTTCCTTTTTTCATATTGGGGTGAAAAGATTCTGAAGTCAGAATACCTCTCTCTTCCTCTTTGATGGATATGTATTGATCCCGAAGGGCATCATCCCACTCCCTGACCAGGTCGATGAGCACCGGTCTTCTGTCCCCATAAAACGGGATTGCGTATTCGTGGTTTCCCTTGCCAATCATCTCTTTGGCCCTGATTCCGGTGAGTTCTTCAACGGCCCGGTTCCAGGCGATCACGATGCCGTCATTGTCCACCACCCAGGTAGGGTTGGGTAGAAAATCGATGATCTGGGACATGCGTTTGCGGGACTCTTCGATCTCCTCCTCGGCCTGCCTTCGCTCGGTGATGTCCTCCACAGTGGCAATGACGCCGGTCTTTTCCCGATCCGGATCCACAGGATTGAACGCGATGCGAAGGGGAGTGGTTTTCCCCCCTACAACGGATGTGTAATCCCCGTCATAGTCTGCTTCCCTACCGGCAAGGGACTCTTGAAGGGCATTGATCATCTCTATATCCCGACCCTGCCGAACCGAGTTGAATCCCACCAGCATCTCTTTGGACGCGCCCATGATTTCGCCCAATCGCTCGTTACAGTTGATGATGGTTCCTTCCGCATCGAATTGAATCATCCCCAACGGCGATTTTTCAAAAATGGTCTTGTGCTCCATTTCGCTTTCCCGAAGCGCTTCTTCCGCCTGTTTGCGTTCGGTGATGTCACGAACCGACGCCATGACCAAAAGCCCCTCCGGGGTTTTCAAGGGACTCAGCCCGATCTCCACTGGAAAGATGCGTCCTTCTTTATTCTGCGCCGACAGCTCAACTTCCACGCGCTCTGGTTTCTCAAAGGCTTTTTCAATGAAACCGTTCCGGTACCCGGGATGGACATCCCGGATTCTCTCGGGAACGAGGATCTCGATGGGGTGGTTAAGCAGCTCTGCCCTATCGTACCCGAACATGCTTTCCGTACGAGAATTGACCATGGTGATGGCCGCTTTTTCATTCACGATCACAATGGCATCGGGCGCTGCTTCCAGCAGTGCGTGTACCCGCTCTTCCTGCGCCTTTCTCTGGAGGACCTCGCCAGAAAGCCGCCGGTTCCACAACAGCATGATGATGACGATGGTGCCCGCGAAAACCCCTATTATCCCACCGACCCGCTTGATGTATCCCCAGTCGGTAGTCTTCTGAAACTGGACGTTGACCCAACGGTCACGGATCAGCGACTTACGCTCCTTGGAGACCGTATCGATCACCTTTTCCAGTATGGGCACCAGCTCAGGCCAGTCCTTCCGGACGCCAAAGGAGAGGTCGAAGGTGTACTCAGTGGTGGACGCCACTTTCACCCTGGCCAAGCCCTTTTTGCGGATGGTGAAGGTGATGGAAGCCAGGTTGTCCACGAAACCGAAGATCTGGCCTTTTATAACCGCCGTCAAACCCTCTTCCACACTTGCATAAGTAATGAGCTTTATTCTGGGATAATCCCGGGAGATTATCTCATGTGTGATGTACCCCTTCACCACTCCTACCGATTTGTCCTGAAGATCTGTCAGACCGGCAACAAAGGGCGCGTCCTGGAGGGTGGCAATGACCGATTGGAATTTGAGGTATGGCTGGGTGAAATGTAAAAATTTCTTTCGCTCCTCAGAGGGTGCGATGCAGGCGACCACATCCAGTTCCTTCTGCCGGGCCCGTGCCATGACGTTTTCCCAGGTCAGTCCCAGCACCGGTTTCATGTCTATTTTGAGCCTCTCGTTGACGATCTTGACATAGTCCGATGCTATACCGGCATATAGGCCCTGGGGATCGAGCTGCTCGAAAGGCGGCCAAGTGGTATCCACACCGAGTCGTATCATCGGATGAGCTGCCAGCCATTTATTCTCTTTGGCAGACAACGTAAAACCCGCTTTTGAATCCGTGGGTTGCCCAAACGTGATATATCGCTCGATGATCTTCCGTTTGTCCGTCTCGGTGACGGTTTCCATGGCCTTTTGCATGATATCGGCCAAAAGAGGAGAATCCTTATTTGCCGCCACGCTCATTGTCAGGGGCATCTCATCGAAATAAAAAGCGATCCTAAGGCCGCCGATGAGGTTCCGCTCGATTTCGTACTGGGAAACAGCCAGGACGCCGATGTAGGCATCCGCCTTTCCGGCGGACACCATTTTCAAACCCTCCAGGGGGGAGGAGACGGATAGCTGCTTTACCTCTGGATAGCGGGTCGTTAATATCTCCTCGAGGTAGTAACCCTTGACCACCGGTATGGTTTTGCCGCTGAGATCTGCCACCGATTGGATGATGTCGTCATCTTCACGGGTGTACACGGCATTCGGCACCTCCAAATATGGCTCGGCAAAGTGAAAGATCTCCTCCCGTTCGGGTGTCCGGACGATATCGATGGCCATGTCCAAATTCCCGGTTTTTAATTTTTCCAGCATCTCCACCCACTCGCCCGGAATCGGCTCTAAGGTGAGACCGGCCCTCTTGGCCGCCAGTTTGGTGATGTCGATGGAGATCCCCCGGTAATTGCCGCTGGGCTCCCGGATCACGAAGGGCCGCCAGTCATCGCCATTGACAGTCACTTTTGGGTGATCGGCGATCCATTTTTTCTCCTCGTCGGTGAGGGGAACGGTCACCACATCGAAGCTGGATTGCATGAGCCATTTGGCACGGATGGCCGCCATTTCGGCCGGTGTGATGCTGGCAAGTGCCTTTTGCAGGATCGATTGAAGAACGGGCCAGTCGTTACGCACCGCCATGCGGAGTTTGACGACCTCGGGAGACCCGATATCCACTTCCCCCGAGACTTTCAAGCCCGTGAGGAGGTGCTTGCCGATGAGGTTGGCGGCAGCGGCCGACTCGGCCAGTGCGGCGTCTGCCTTTTCAAGGGCCACCGCCTTCAAACTGGTAAGGGTGTCCTCCACGGCCAGCCGCTTGATCTGCGGATAGGACTTGATGAGGATCTCCTCGTAGAACCACCCTTTTGGAAAGGAAACGGTTTTACCGAAAAGCTGTTCGATGGTGTCGTAGCCCTGGGTTTCACGGCTGACGATGACATTGGGGTTGTAAGCATAGGGTTCGGTGTAGAGCAGGTATTCCTGGCGATCCTCTGTCTTGATGATATTGAGCATGACATCCAGATCTTTTTGTTTGACCAGATCTAAAAACTCGCCCCAGCTGGGCCCGGTAATGTATTTGACCCGGATGCCCATACGCTCTGCCAGAAGGTTCATGACATCGATGGAAAGCCCTCTGGGGGCGCCGTATTCGAAATAGTTAAAGGGAGCCCATTCTTTCTCGTTGTGTACCCGGATTGTCGAATGCTCGCGGAGCCACCGGGTTTCCTCTTCTGTCAGGTTCAGCACCGACTTTTCCGATCTGAGAGAGATCAGCCATTTGTCCCGGAGTCGGGCCAATTCATCGCTTGAGATCAGGGACATCCCCTTTTCCAGAATATCGGCAAGGGGGGCCATATCTTTCCGGACGGCCACATGAAGGGGGATCGGTTTGCTTTCGGCGATGCCGATGTCACCCCCCACTTTGAGGTTTGTGACCTGCAATTGATCGATGAGGTAGTTGACCACCGGCATGAGGTCGAAATAGGCGTCCGCCGTACCCACGGAAACGGCATGGATTGCCTCCGTGGTGCTCTCCACCTTCACCACCTGAACCTGGGGATGCTTTTTTAACACATCTTGAAGATAAAACCCTTTGGGCACCACCATCCGTTTTCCGTAAAGGTCATCGATGCTGCGTACCTGGGGAAAATCCTTCCGTGTGTAGAGTGCCTGTATCATCTGGATATAGTGGGGGGTGAATGCCAGGAACTCCTCCCGCTGGGGGGATTTGGCTATATTGAGCATGACGTCCAGTTCGCCGGATCGTGTCATTTCGAGAAATTCGTTCCAGGAGGGGCCGGAGACGAAACGAATGTCCAGGCCTGTTTTCTCGGCGAGCAGCTTGACATAATCGATGGAATAACCTTGTGGGACGCTGCTTTCGTTGAAATTGAACGGCTTCCAGTCCTTTTCGTTGTGTACCCGGAGGACCGGGAGTTCGGAGTAAAACGTCTTTTCGGCGGGCGTGAGGAGGGCCGCCAGTCTTTTCGGGATCTCCCGCGTTTTTTTAACGATCCATTTCTCTTCCAGGGATTTTCTCTCCTCCCGGCTGATGGCCGCGAGTCCCCGGTTCACAGAGGGAATCAAATCCGGATCGGGTCTGGCAGTGGCGGTATAATAGGTCTGATGGAACAGGGGGGCCTGCTTGTCGTATTGAAAGATGTTGGCCACATCTTTCCGGTTGAGATAATAGAGGAGGCTGAGTTCCGTGGACACGAACACTTTGATTTCACCGGACACTGCCGCATCAAACAGTTCCTCGAACCCGTCGTATACCATCAGGCGGCGGTCGGGCACCTTGGAGCGGACCATCTTTTCCGTATACCCGCCTTTGGCGATGCCCACAATGAAACCGGCGGTGTCTTCCAGTGCATTAATGGGGCGGATCTGGGGGTGGGTGAAGATGTGGTAATTGAGTTGGAGCAGGGGCATGGAATAGGTCAGGTATGCCTCCCGCTCCTTGGTTTTGAACATGCCGGCATGGAGATCCACCCGGCCGCTTTTGAGCAGCTCCAACGATTCGGCAAAGGACCAGGCCTTGACAAACCGGATCTGATTTCCGGTCTTTTCCGCCCATAGCCGCCATGTATCCGGAAACAGCCCTAGTGGGCGCTGTACGGAATCTTCAAATTTCAGGGGTGCGACCCCGGTGTTGTACACAATACGGATCGGTTCCTGGGCAGCCACCGGTGCCGCCAGAATCATTAGCAAAGACGCGACCATCAGCAGGCGCCATCCCTGTGAACATTTCATGGCATCATCCTTTTTTGCGTAAACCTCCCCACGCAGTCCCGTGAGCAGAGCGATCGGGCATTAAATCATTACTAATTACGACTGTTACAGGCAGGGATTTTAGGAAATCAAAGTTCGATACTGGCATAGATATCATATTTAAATACCGTTTGACAAGGAAATAACTCGTTGTTATTAATCCAATTTCATCCTATTCCAAGAACCGCTCCGGAAATAATACCGGATGAATAGGGACATCGATCATGGATTCTATATCAATGCCCGGCAGAACCGATTAGCCGTGCCAAAAGACGAGTAACCATGAAAATACTGCTGATCTATCCCAATTGCCTCGAGGCGCGCATTCACGCGGAAGACGCGGGGGTGGTGCCCATCGGGCTTTACGCCATTGCTGCGGTGTTGTTGCAGAAGGGTTACGATGTGGAGGTGTTGAACTGGCACGACATCAACCGATTCCCCGGAAAAGTTCAGGAAATCCTGGGTGAAAAACAACCAGATATCATCGGCCTTTCCATCTTCAATGCCAACCGGTGGGGCGGCATCGATATCGCACGGATTGCAAGACAGATCGTACCGGCCGTTAAAATCGTGTTCGGCGGTATCGGAGCCACCACCCTTTGGCGCCATTTTCTGGCCCACTTCCCGGAGATAGACTATATTGTAGCCGGTGAGGGAGAGGATACATTCCTGGAATTGGTCCGTTGCATTGAATCGGGAGAAGGAGAAACAGCGGGACGACTTCCGGGTATCGCAAGCCGTAAAAACGGCAAGCCGGTGAAAAACAGGAACCGGGCTCTGATACGGAATCTGGACGACCTGCCCGATCCTTCGATCCATTTTACCTACCGGCACCTGGCCCTGACCCGTGGGTGCCCGAGCCGATGCACCTTCTGCGGATCTCCCGAATTCTGGCAGGGAAAGGTCCGCTTTCACTCGGCTGCCTATTTTGTCGATCAGATGGAACGGCTGCACCGTAAGGGGATCTCATTTTTCTACATATCGGACGACACCTTTACCCTGAATAAAAAAAGGGTCATCGAGATCTGCCGGATGATCGTAGACCGGCGGCTTTTTGTGACATGGGCCGCCATTTCCCGGGTGGATGCCGTGGATGAGGAGGTGCTTCTCTGGATGA
>CAZWAE010000212.1:0-6953 GCA_964631805.1 uncultured Desulfobacteraceae bacterium
TAGTTAACGTGCCGCCGATAACTTATGAAGCATCCACACATTCGGGTCTTCATATTGCCCGAGATTATTCGCACGGTCTATGATGACGGGTTTTAGCGCGCCCTCGACGATGAATTCACCGCTTTCCGCAAATTGCATGTCTGTCCAGTTCTCCCACTCTTCAACACTACCTTTTACGGTTACCGCTTTTGGAATCGTTCCCAAAACCGATGCACCCATCTCCCAATGTTCTCGCAGCGAAGGATCAAACGGATTCCCGTCCGTTCGTTTCCAATTAACATATTGATCGAGTGGCGTCAGCGGAAAACGGCTCTTCAGTTTCGGGCGTACCGGAACCAACAATGATCCCAAATCGTGGGATGCGGCCAATTGTTTCATCGCGGTCAGGATCTTCTTGCTCAATCCGAACCCCCGACAGCGGTCTGAGACCATGACCGCCAGTGCGGCCAGGGTGTTGGGAGACTTATCGATTACACTGCAACCGATGGCAGAAATAATAACCTCCTCTATGGTGTTGGGCAGGCTCCCGTAATCGTTGCCCCAGTGGAGGGGGACCGTATGACCGACCCCGATAAGATCACCTCCCGAGATGAACAGGAGTTGAAAACGTGCAAACCGCTTTAAAACCGCGTCCCAATGGTAGTCATGGGCACGGCAAAGGAACGCCGGGCATATCTGCTGGCTCAGCTGTTCTATTTTCCCGGCATAGTCGGGCGATTGGTCAATGGTGGTCATATCGTAATTCATATGATTCCCCTTTATTTTGCCATTCAACGATAACGCGGTTCCGGGACGGCTTTTTAGTTTATCCTTGCCACAATAGCGATTTCATTTGAATCAACTGTTCGGTATCTCGATCCAAATACTGTGATTCACCAGTCCAAACTCTTTCAGCGCACTGACAAGGCGCAAACCCAAATTGCTCCCACTGTTTTTCACTTTCTTTGAATCGTGAAATAACTGAATGCTAAAATCGGTATCGATCCTGACGCGGCGATAAGTCTTGAATGCCTGTCCTTTTGTATTCCGGTCCATTTCATCCGTTAATTTTTCCAATTGCGATTTGAGCAGCTTTCGGTTGCTGCCCACCGCTCTTAGCTGTATCACCTCTATCCATTTCATATTCGCTTATTCCTTGTCGGTATCCGATTTATCCAGTCAAGCCCATGACCATTCATACAGTATCCATTACGATTTTCGTGCCAAAAATATTTAAATATTTAATATCAATAGGTTACAAAATATCAGCTTTCTGAATTACCTTATTAGACAATTGTTGATTGTCAAATAAGGTAATTTAATTAATAACTGCCGTATATGGCGGATTCTTACCGAAAAGGAGAAGGAATGAATAAAAATGAGTTTTTCCGTCAGGCGACGTTGAGAATATGCGGAAACCTTGAGATCGAGGAAGCCCTGCAGCGGCTGCTTTTTTTACTGAGTGATGTCATGCCGGTGACAAAAGTTTTTTTGCAGTATTACGATCAGGACTATGCGGCGATGCGAACCATCGCCTCTGCCAGTGAAACGGAATGTCGGAAATTGGATCTGTTGACCCCGCTGTCCGATACAGCCAGGGAAAAGGCAGGGAATGCGCCTTTGGAGCAGGATGCATTTCTGATTGAAGATCCCCGGGCATTTCCCATCAGCCGGGAAATGGGAGAGTTTCACAAACTGCAGGCGACATCCGTCATCGTTATGGTGCTCCGGGTGCGGGGAGAAACACTGGGTTATTTTGTGCTCACTTCGGAAAAAGCGGAGAAATTGAACAACGAGCATCTGGAGCTGGCGCTTTTGTTGAAAGAGCCGCTTGTCATCGCCATGTCAAATACCTTGAAACACAGGGAAGTCGTCAAACTGAACGATCTGCTGGCGGATGATAACCGATATCTGCATGGGGAACTGCGCCGTCTGTCCGGAGAGGAGATCGTTGGGGCCAATTTCGGGCTCAGGGAGGTGATGCAGAAGGTGCGGCAAGTGGCCTCCCTGGACAGTCCGGTATTACTTCTGGGCGAGACCGGCACCGGCAAGGACGTCATTGCCAATTCCATCCATTATTCATCCGCACGAAGCGGCGGTCCCTTTGTTGGGGTCAATTGCGGCGCCATTCCGGACACCCTTATCGACAGCGAACTCTTTGGTCATGAAAAAGGCGCCTTCACCGGTGCGCTGGCTCAAAAACGGGGCCGTTTCGAACGTGCCAACAGGGGCACGATTTTTCTGGATGAGATCGGTGAACTGCCGCTTCAGGCACAGGTACGATTATTAACAGTTTTACAAAACAGAGAGATCGAGCGGGTCGGGGGTGTCAAAACCATTCGGCTGGATATCCGCATCATCGCCGCTACCAATCGAAATCTGGAAGAGATGGTGAAAACCCAACAATTCCGTGAGGATCTGTGGTTCCGGCTCAATGTGTTCCCCATCTGGATACCACCGCTGAGGGACCGAAGGGCCGACATTCCGACATTGGTCCAACATTTTATTTCCCTCAAATCCAGGGAATTGAAACTTCCCGCCATTCCGACGGTATCCCCCGGCACCACGGATGCTTTGATCGGTTATCATTGGCCGGGTAATGTTCGTGAGCTACAGAATGTCGTCGAGCGTGCCCTCATTCTCAACCCTTCGGGTCCATTGGCACCCGAACATTTCAACATCGGGCCTGACTTGAGAACCAGGCCATCTCAGGTGGAAGATGATGGGATGGATAATCTTGACCAGATCATATCTCGACATATTCGCCGTGCATTGTCCCGGGCAGAGGGTAAGGTGAATGGGCCGGGAGGTGCCGCAAGCCTGCTCGGAATCAATCCAAGCACGCTCAGAAATCGGATGAAAAAATTGGGGATCGATTACGGAAGAAAGCAAAATATCTGAACAATCCAATTGATTTGAGCAAGGGAATGATTAAATTTCTGGTTTACGAAACCCAAAAATAGAGGTGGATATGAAAAATCTAATCAGTCGTGAAATCAGATTGAAAGCGCGCCCGGTCGGGGTTCCTAAAGAGGGTGATTTCGAACTAGCCGAGGTCGCAGTCCCGGAGATAGGCGTAAACCAACTGCTGGTCAAAAACCTGTACATGTCTGTAGATCCCTATATGCGGGGCCGGATGATCGATCGTAAAAGCTATATACCTCCCTTTCAGGTCGGGCAGACTCTCGAGGGTGGCAGCGTAGGGCAGGTGGTGGAATCCAGCAACGATCAATTCAAACCGGATGATATTGTCGTCAATTTTCAGGGTTGGCGGGAGTATTTCGTATCGGACGGTGCCGGCTTGACGAGGATCGACCCCGGCGAAACCCCGCTTCAGGCTTATCTTGGAACGTTGGGAATGCCGGGGCTGACCGCTTATTGCGGACTATTGGAGATCGGCAAACCGGTGGAGGGTGAAACGGTTTTTGTGTCGGCGGCATCAGGTGCCGTAGGCTCCATCGTATCCCAGATTGCAAAGATAAAGGGTTGCAGGGTGGTCGGCAGTGCGGGCTCCGACGAAAAGGTCGCCTGGCTGAGAGAAACGGCTGGTGTGGATGAAGCCTTCAACTACAAAACCACCGGAGATCTCGTGGAAACCGTTGGCCGGCTCTGCCCCGGAGGGATCGATGTTTATTATGAAAACGTCGGTGGCCTTCATCTTGAGGCGGCCCTTGAACACATGAACACATACGGTCGAATCGTCATGTGTGGAATGATCGACCAGTACAATGCCATTGAACCGCCCGCCGGGCCCTCCAACCTGGGTTATGTCATTTCCAAACAGCTCAGGATGCAGGGTTTCATCGTTATGGAATACATGGACAAGTTGCCGCAGTTTTATGGCGATATGGGCAAATGGATCGCCGGAGGAAAAATAAAGTGGAAGGAAACCGTGATGGAAGGCATCGAAAATGCCCCGGCTGCATTCATCGGGCTTTTCAACGGGGAGAACTTCGGCAAGATGGTGGTGAAATTATAACCTATTTGGAATCCCTCAGTGATTTCTGCACACGTGCCAGATTCCTGTGGGCGACGAGATAATCCGGGCGGGTCCGCACTGCCTCGCGAAAGTGAAATATTGCGTCCTCTAAACGATGCTGGCGCTCAAGCACCACCCCCAGATTATTATGGACTTCCGGGTGATGCGGCTTTATGCGCAACGCTTTTGAAAAACTGGCATTTGCTTCCTCGAGATTTCCCTCGATGGCCAATACAACCCCGAGACTGTTATAGGCCGAAGCATAATCAGGTTTGATGTTGATCGCCGTGCGATAGTGGAACTTGGCCTCATCGAATCGATCTTTTCCCGCGAGGTCAAACCCTAAATATTGATGGGCTATTGCATTGGGAGGTGTGACGGCAATGGCGTGACGGAACAGGGTGGCCGTATCCTTCCAACGGCCCACCTGGGTTCGGGCGGCCACCGACAGCATGACTACGGCGACCATGACAAAGGTACAGCGCACGGTCCATCGATGCCACGTTGTCTCCCGCCGGATGCCAAAACCCCATGCCGCCATGATAAACAGGCCGATGAGCGGCAGATAGGTGTAACGGTCGGCCATGGACTGCGCTCCCACCTGGACGATGCCGATGACCGGCACCAGCATGCCCAAAAACCAGAACCAGCCTACGGCCAGATAGGGAAGCCGGCGGGCAAACCAGACCACGGAGAGGGTGGTGCCGATGATCACCAGAGTCGACAGGGAAACCCGCCATCCGGCCAAGGTGTTTGGGTAGGGGTAGAAGATCGCAAGATCGACGGGCCAGATGGTTTTTGTGATGTAGTTGACAGTGGAGACAGCGGCATTGGCCATCCGCATATCAAGGGGAATCCGGGAAAGGGCAGTCACAGCTCCGCTGTGGCTCTGGGCAAACCAGGTGACGGTGCAGGAAACGACCGTCAGCAAAAAGAATGGGATTTTTTCCAGAATAAGTTTCCATGATATTGCAGCGGCCTTTTGGGGCACCGTATCCGGCGCCAATCGCGAGAGCGGCCAGAAATCCAGGAGCAGCAGGACAAAGGGCAGGGTGACGGCCATGGGTTTTGCCATGAGGGCCATGGCAAACAGCGCAATGGTCCTGATGTAGCCGATCATTCCCGGGTGCTTGACATACCGCTGGTAGCTGAGGAGGGTCCCCATAAAGAAAAAACCGCAGAGGACATCCTTTCGTTCGGCGATCCAGGCCACGGACTCCACGTGAAGGGGGTGTACGGCGAACAGGGCGGCAACCACCATTCCGGGCCATCGCTGGCCGGTCATGCGGTACAGTAAAAAATACAGCATCAGGGTGTTGAGCAGGTGGAGTAGAAGATTTGTGAGGTGATGGCCTGCGGGATTCAGACCGAAGAGTGTGACATCGGCCATGTGGGACAGCCAGGTCAGCGGGTGCCAGTTGGCGGCATGGAAAGAGGTAAACGCCGTCATTATCGAAGATTTTACCAGGCCGGACATCACCTTTGGGTTTTTCGTAACGTACTGGGGGTCGTCATAGTTGATGAAATCGAAGTCGGTTATCTGGTTGTAAACAAAAAAGGTCAAAATCACCAAAACCAGCACTGCGGCCTGGGATTGCCAGCGGGATCGGTCGGGTGTGCCAGAGAAGGGGTTGGCCATGGATGGTCATTTCCTCATGCCGGGAAAGTGCTTCTTTCATCGAATTCGGAACGAATGAAGAGAATCCGGATCTGCCAGGGTGAAAAACCTTACGGGCTTATTAATCAACCTTTGTGCCAAATGTCAATGAGACGAGGTATGGTTTCCATATAAGACGGGATTTAATTGTTGACATCAAAATGAAACAATGGACAATTGAAACATAATCCCAAATCTATGGAGTAAATTAATGACGCCAGAACTGAAAGAGAAGTTTAGAAATGCGGCCCAAGTGATCTGTAAGCAGGGAATGGTGAAGTTTCCGGTCAGTGAAACCGCCATCGACATTGTTACCACCGCTGTGGGAGACAACGCGGCAGAGTTGGATCTGATCCGGGCATTCCGGGAGAAACCGTCCCAGACGTTGGAACAACTTGTCGAAACGAGCGGGTTCCCGTCGGAGCGCATCGAGAAACTGACGGCAAGTCTTGCGAAGAAAGGTCTTGTGTTCAATCAGCCCAATTCAGCCGGCTTGATGGTATACCGGATCCTGCCATTGATGCTGGTCGGCCTGATGGAATACAAGTTCATGGGGAAATTGAGCGGCAGCCAAGGGGAAAAGGAACTTGCCAATTTGTTCGAAACGCTGCTTTCAGAACTGCGGGATCAAATCCAGGACAACTATGATGCCCTCTCCCCTCTGTTCGAGAGTACACCGGCCACGGATCGGACCGTTCCGGCCCGGACTTCGAAGGATGGGAAACCGATCCGAATCGTACCTGTTGGCCGAAAGATAGATGGCTCCGAAGAATATGTCCTGCCCAGCCAGAGCGTCCGTGAGATCATAGAGAAGTTTGACGAGATCGCGGTGGGTTACTGCTTCTGCCGCCAGCGGCGCGGTTTGCTGGGGGAGCCCTGCAGCACGGATGCGCCGACCCTGAACTGCTTTACCTTCGGCAAATCCGCCCGCCACACGGTTGCACAGGGATTCGCCCAAAAGGTGTCAAAAAAAGAAGCCCTCGATATTATGCAAAAAGCAGAGGAAGCCGGTCTGGTTCATAAAGCCTTCCATCCCCATTCACGCGAAACCAGGCCGGAGACCAGTATTTGCAACTGCTGCAAAGATTGCTGCGATACTCTCAAGCTCTGGCGCGATGGTACACTGCCGCTGATCAATTCCACGTACCATCTTGCGGTGGTGGACCCCGAAACCTGCAGCGGCTGCGGCACCTGTGTTGAGTGGTGTCCCACTGATGCCATGGCGCTGGATGCCGATGAGATAGCCGAACGCGATGAAAAGGCCTGTTTCGGATGCGGGGTTTGCTCCCGGTTCTGTCCCGAGGGAGCGATCTCTCTAAAGGAGGGGTTGCGGCGGGT
>CAZWAE010000213.1:0-2531 GCA_964631805.1 uncultured Desulfobacteraceae bacterium
GGGCGGTAAATGATACCGCCGGAGAATCCGGAGGCATGGTGTATGGAGAGGGGAATGAATCGGCGAAGTGAAACGTGGTTGCGGATATGGGAACGAAAATATGCCGGAACCCAAGAAAACGCACTGCACGTTGCCGACGGCTACGATGAACTGTCGCCCCGGGACTTTGAGAAAATGGTAAAGTGTTTCCTGAAGCTGGCAGGCATTCCGGAGAATTCCAGGATTCTGGATGTCGGTTGCGGTGCCGGCGCCTTTCTGCAGCATGCCTGCGGGTATCAACATCTTTCAGGGATCGATTACTCCGAAGCGGCCATCCGGGCCATCCGGGAAAGGCTTCCGGGGGATTTCAGGGTGGCCGATGCCGTCGCGCTTCCATTTGATGCCGCCGTTTTCGATGCGGTGCTCTCTTTTGGCGTCTTTATCTACTTTGACTCCCTTGGTTATGCGGAAAAGGTTTTATATGAGATGTACCGCGTGCTGAAACCGGGTGGCCGGATGTTTATCGGAGAGGTGAACGACAAGGCGAAAATAGACCGGTATCGGGAACTGCGGGTTGAAAAAGAGGCGGACATGGGAAGAAAGGTGATGAAAAATGCGGCGGTGGATCACCTGTTTTTCGAAAAGGCTTTTTTTGAGGATTTTTCCGGAACCGTCGGTTGCCTGGTTGAAATCGTCGATGAAGACACGCTAGGGATTCCTTATTATTCGTGCTCCCACTACCGATTTTCGGTCATCCTGCAAAAGCGCCTTCAGTAATAGATGATCAGCTCATTGATGTCGCGCCACCAGAGTGCACCGCTGTTTTCCCGGGTTCGGGGTGTGGGTCCCTTGGGGCCCGCCCCGCCGATATGTCTCGGCCATTCAGGGTATCCGGTATACAGCCCGGGGTTCCAACCCCGGTCACGACACCAGGCGATTTCCTCCCGGAGTTTCGGTACGAAACGATCGCCGTAGATCGTTACATCCTTCCGGTGTTCTCCTCCCTGTATAGGTGCCCGATAAGGGGTTTCCCAGTCCGTTCCATATACGCCCTCCAGCCATTTTTCCACTGATCGGAAGGCCGGATATGGAATACCATCCAGGATGACAGTCTCGATTTTTTCGATGAAATAGGCCGGAAAACTGCTGTGGGGGCACCAGTACACGTCGGTATCGAAGTCGAACCGCCGCAGCACGCCGTCGCTGAACGTTACGAATGCATAAAGATCGCCGACTTTTACACCGTTCCATTCAACACTGACGGACCCGTTCCAGAACGATTCGGTGTCGTTTCTGTTCACGGCCAGATACGTACCCGGATGCCGCCGCAGGCGAAAACGGAATCCGTCTTTTCGTATCTCGTGATTCAGGGAAAGCACGGAAAAGAGATCTTCCGGACGGATAAAGAAGTCGAAATCGTGGTCCCATTCGATGATGTCGCCATCCCGGACAGCCCCAAGAAGGGTTCCGTAAGCGAGGCAGTGCCAGATTTTCTTTCTTTCGAACAATCCGTGGACATATTGAATACAGTGGTAAAGCGTTTCCCGGGACATGGCTTCCATTCTGAAAAGGCGGATCGGTGTTTAAATAAGAGTACCGGGAAGAACTCAACCCCTTTTTTAAGATTTTGTCAACCCGCAAGAAGTCGCTATTCCGGCCGCGGCATAAAACAACGGGTTTTAAAAAAATGGCACAAATATCCGGAAAGGTATTCGCGAGGATCTCCCGGCAGGTTACCTCCTCAATATTCCATCTTGCATGTCAGCGCGCAATAATGTTACGATAGCCACATAGTGGTATAATGAGGCTCAATTTTACAGTACCTCGATCTGAATCTTGTTTGGGAAGTAAATTCCGGCAGCTTCCGGAAAATCATCAACAGGGATCCATAAAATCAGGGAGGTGAACGTGTCAGAAAAAGAGCTGTTTCAAAATTTTCCTATTTTTTCAGATATTCCACAGGAACATGCTTCAGAAATTGCCCGGCACGGTGAAATCATGGAATTTGAGTCAAACGATACAGTTTTCCACGATGGCGAGAATGCTTGTGAATTATACGGGTTGTTGGATGGTGAGATAGAATTGAGTTTTTTGGTGAAGGAGAAACTATTGAAAACCAACATCCAGTTCGAGGAATATATCCAGACTCATATCGAAACCATTGAAAAGCAGATTGTCGTTGATTCAATAGAACCGGGTGAAATCTTCGGTTGGTCTTCTCTGGTAAAGCCGAACCGGTTTTCAGCAACGGCGAAATGCTCAAAACCTGCCAGAATATTTTCACTGCCAGCGGATAAACTCAAATTGTATTTTGAACAAAACCCGCAAATCGGATTTGTTTTCATGGAGCATCTGACTGAGGTGATTTCACACCGTCTGAAAAACCGTACCAATAAATTGATCGAAGCCTGGAGTGAGGCCTTTGATGTGAATAGAATTTAAATAGTGCCCATCCGGAAACCCTTATTTTTAGATGGAGCAAATAGCTATTAGGTGTCAGCGATTAGCCACTACTTTTATAAAGTTATTCTAACAGCTAAAAGCGAATACCT
>CAZWAE010000213.1:2631-6950 GCA_964631805.1 uncultured Desulfobacteraceae bacterium
CTCTAAAGATCTCAAAAAGGCCAGGATCGAATAGGACTCTGGTTTTTCATCTTATGCGGCTTTAACATTTATCAATAGATTGAACTGTTTCTATTCTTCAAATGTCTCGATGCTTGACAAGATCTTGAAAAAGTGGCAAACTATAAGAAATCTTTAATAAAAGCTTTTGATATGCCAGTATTGGATCAATTGAAAATTTCAAGTGGATACAGTGAATGTGGCCGGAAAATTCCAACCGTCTAAATCCCTTTGCGTTTAGCGGATATAAATCGATCATGGCCATCCGCATTTCAGATGGCTCCGGCATATGTGCGATGAGCCGCACCCTACAAGTCAGACAACATCACACCTCAAACAGGCTTGGAGGAGAATCATGAAGAATTTTGCCACCGTTCAGCCATTCACGGTGATTCCGGGGCATGCCGAATGGTTAAAGCTGACAGAGCGAAGGACCAATCTGGGGCTTTTTTCCATCGGGCACAGGCGGACGAACACGCGTCTTATTACCATCGATAACCTCGTCGAACGATTTGAAATGCATAAGGAGGAGATGATCCCGCTTCACTACGCCATTGCCCGGGCCTGTTGTGCATGGCTCATCGATAAGGAAGGTCGCCGGAGTGTGCGTCGTGAAGCGGTGATGAAGCTTCTCAAGACAGTCCTGGCGAACCTGGAGAAACTCGGCCTGGAAGAGTTCGGCATCTCCAACACCTCCCGGACCTGGGCCCAGATTGATACCTACCTCAAAGGGGCACGGGTGCGTTCCGCCTTCCGCCAGTTAATGGCGGGCCACAAAATCCGGAGCCGGCAAGGGAGAACCCTGGAGGCCTTCCGAAGAAGCCGACAGGGTTCACAACCGTCAACACCTCTTCCCGCAGGCGGCTGGGGCCGGGCAATGAAAGCGGTACGGCGGTTGGGGTCGTCTTCCGGAGGAGCCCAACGACTTCAGAGTGGCTTCTGGCGTGAAACCGTGCCCTTGGCAGGACCGGCAAACACCCCATTGCATGACGCTCGCAAGAGTCATCGACATGTGCATCTGCTCGGTGGCCAGGGACTTGCGGGCAAGCGGGAAGACGAAAACCATAAGGCGGCTGCCGAGCGGCTCCTGAGGGAGGCCGGCGGGGGGACCATTAAAGCGAGTGCGGGTGGCGGAGCCATGAATGTCTGGTACTTCGACGATGAAGACCGCTACATGCACATGTTGGATCTGGGCTCGGATTCCATCCGCATGAGGGACAGCGATGGCGAACTTCAGATTCTGAACACGGTCACCAAACAGAAGGGCTTTCAAAAGCCAGGTTTCCTGTACGCAGCGGATATGGCCGGAAATATTTTTGCCGCAGAGGACGAGGATGCCGGAGATCTCCAACTGCGACACTCTTGCTTTCTGGAGGGCAGTTCCGTGTTGTGCGCAGGGTTGATTACAGTGATAAAAGGGAAGTTGATCTATATTGACAACGACAGTGGACACTATCAGCCGAGCTATGAGAACCTGTACCGGCTTGTGAGCCAGCTTGCCGCGTGCGGCGTCGACCTTTCGCAAACCCGTGTGAATCCACACGGGGTGAATCAAATGCCAGCTAAAATCTTCCTCGCCAGGGGGTGGTTTGGGGGGCATCGAACACGTTCCGGTGAGACGATGTCCGCGGAAGGCTATATCATCCGGGGCATGGGCGCAAGGGGGGAGTACAAATTCAAAACCCTTATGCTTCCGAATGGCCGCGACGTTATTCAGTACAAATCATCAAAAGCGGAATGGGAGGATCCTTGGGTTGATATGCCTGCCGGAACTTACGACCTCAAGCGGGAACTTACTAGTGACAAAATGTTCAGGGCACGCGTGAAAGCGCATGGAGCATTCGCCTTGATTAACTGACCCTTTACCCGGATCCGGAACTCTGGTATTATTTCCCTGCATCTCATGGATAATATCAGCGTTCGGGAAGCTTGAACACCAGTTCAAACCCTTTCGAAAGTTCCTTTCGGTGCGGTGCATGAAAGCCGAAAACCCTCTGGATCCGGGTCCCGGCGTAGCCTTCTGCGAGCAGGCGCTTTTGCTCTTCGAACTGGAGCAGATTCACCGTACACATTTTTTCGGAAGAAAATATCAACGGATGAAATAGGTCCTGGAGTACGATATAGCGAAGTTTTCCCGAATACTTGTCCTTTAGCTTTTTAATGACAAAACCGCAGTTCAGCAGTATTCTCACGTTCCAGTAATTGTACGGTGATACGGTTGCGCTGAGGTAGCGGTGTGTCTTCACCTCCCGCAACGTCTTGATGACGTGGTTGTTCATTCTCAGCGCCAGAGATTTCCCCCTGTGGTCCGGATGAACGCATACCATCTGCAGGTTGGCGATCCGTTCGAGATTTTTCCCTTTACACTCCAGGTCGATGCCCAGATTCCACTCTTCATCGTCCGGGTCCGGAAAATAGATATTTCGAAAGGCGATCAGTTCATCATGGTAAAACACCCCGATGATCTGCCCCTTTTCTCCGATGTGCGCCCGCATGAAATCTTCCGGGAACGGTTGAAGCATGTCATTTCGGCTCAATTCCTCGATGATGGTTTGCTGAAGATCCATGACCGCCTTAAGGTGGCTGAGATCCAGCAGCGCCATCCGGTATTCCCCCTCACCGCCCAGCAATTCGGTGAGTCTGGCACCGATTTGTTGAGATTTTTCCTTGAGGCCCATGCTATTTTTTGACCTCTATCTTTTCATAAATTTCATCTGCCGAACCGAGCACCTCGATCGGCGGGTCCCAGACGATAATTTGTGCCGCCTTCAGATTCATGGCGATTCTCGGCGGATCTTCGAATATCTGGTCCAGGTCCCTCGGTTTTGTACCATTGAAAATTTTAGCGATGGTTTCGGCATGGAATCTGCCGATATATTTGAATCCCGCACGGGCAATGCTCAGCAGCACACCGTGCCGGACCTCTATCGTCCCTTTCTGCGAAAAGGTGGGGATCAGATTTTCATTCAACGGCTTAAGCAGTTTTGGGAGCCTTCTGGGCGTCACCCCCCGGTGGGTGGTGATGTAAAAGGCATCCACCTTCGATGCCAATTCATTGTGGCATTTCAATACGGCCGCCTTTGCCTTGTCCGCCGGGATATCCGAAAAGGGGGCGTGGCACGAGACGATGCTGAATCCAAGATCCGACGCCGCTTTTTCAACATCTTCAATGGCCGCATATGTCCTTCCGTCAGTGGTGTCCTTTTCATAGACCATCCCAAGTCTTTCAAACCCTATGATGTCATGGAAGATGCGGATCTGTCTTTCGTACCGGGTCGGATCCACCCGGGCATTGACATGGTCAAAACCGGAATCGTCATGGCTTTTAATGATTTTCGACCGGAGGGGGTCGCTTGACGACATCACTATGGTTGGCACGCTGTGATCGTTGCTGGCCAGGTCCTGGCCGGCCCAGGTGCCCATGGCCAGGATCAGATCGATATCCTTTTTTTCAGTCAGGCGGGCGATAACCTTCTTCCGGGTCTCTTTTCGGACCTCTTTGTTCCAGGCGGAACTGTAATGGGCATCTTTGACAAATTGGATGTAGTCACTTTTTACATTGTCTGCCAGCCACTGCCACAGGCTGAGTGAATCGGTCTCCTCAAAGTTTGCCGGGAGTTTGATGCGCTCGATCCAGAAAAGATCGGAGAATGCTTCAACGAGGGCTTTCAGATTCAGCGGATAGTTGCCGTATCCCCCGCCTTCGAGGTATCCGATCCGCCACTTTTTGCCGTCGCTTTTCTTTATCGGTTTTATATCACTTTTACCTGCATCGGCAGCTATACCAACCCCGTTTATTGTGATGAGCACAAAAAACGCAATCATCATAATTGCAACGAACCTTTTCATATTAACCCCCCTCGGCAGGCTTTGAAAGAGACCAAGAAATAATCAAGTTTTCAACCGGGAAACAGAGTAGGTGATTTTGTTTTTAATATCCTTTTTGGCCTCTTCGATGCGGGCGTGAACGGTTTTGAACTCGGGTCCCACGGTTTTTGTCCATTCGATCAGGTCGATGAGCCCCCGTTTGAGGTAAAGGACATCCTGCTTCATATTCAGCATATCATTTTCAGACAGCCCAAAACGATTGCGGTTACCGGCGTCCTCTCCCTGTATCTCCTCCGTCCGTTCTGTTTCGATGTAGTTGACCAGCGAATCAAAGTTGTGTTTGACCGTGTCCAGTTCGGTATCCAACTTGAGTTTGAATTGGGACATCTCCTCTTTCAGCGTTTCCAAATCCTTCTGGATCGCCTGTATGGCCTCCGTCGTTTCCTTACGGTCATCTTTTCGTTTAAAAAAGA
>CAZWAE010000214.1:0-1862 GCA_964631805.1 uncultured Desulfobacteraceae bacterium
GTCGCTCTTTTTGAAAAAGCGTTTCAGGGCCTCATGGGCCTCCGGCTGGTCAAACCGCCCCAGGGCCCACGCGATCATGCACAACACCCGGGTGTCGTCGTTTTCGCCAAAGGCGCGAACCAGTTCGGGAATATACGCCGCGTTGAGACTGTTTCCCATGGCCCGGGCCACATTCATTTTCCAGCGCCAGATGTCGTTGTCCGACATGTAGAACATGTGGGGCCAGACACGGCTTAAGAAATATTCCCCATCCATGTGCAGCAGGTTTGGCAGCTTGAAATCATCCGTCATAGCCTCGACCTTCCGGTTTGCCGGCAGTTCCATTGCCAGCCAGGGGGCGTTGCGGGGACAGACATTCTGGCATCGGTCGCAGCCGTACACCCACAAGCCCATTTTCTCCCGCAGGTCCTGTGGGGTGAGTCCCTCACCGAAATAGCTCAGGTAGGAGATACACCGCTGGGGCTCCAGCTTTCTCGGACCTTTCAGCGCCCCTGTTGGACATGCCGTGATGCAGGCATTTTTACACCATGCCGGGCAACCCACCTCGATGGTCGGGGAGTCCGGCTCGAACTCCCGGTCGACGACAACGGCGATGGGGAGTACCCAGGAACCCCTTCCGACCACCTTGTTGGAATAGAACAGACAGTTCTTGCCAAATGTCCCCATTCCCGCACGGGCTGCGGCCAAGCGGTGGGGAAGGTTGAAAGGCACCTTCGAATCGATACCATTGTCTCTCAGAAATGACCGGAACACCTTGATCCGGCTGGCCAGCCGGTCCTTGGTCACACGGTCGTCATCCAGATAACACCTGCCGAAATGGCTTTCCATGGTTTTGGGATACGCCTCATTGAAATAGACCTCCATCAGTATAACGATGGTCTTCGCCGACGGCATGATGGCCTTGGGGTCGGTCCCTGTCATCAGATCTAGACCGGTATCCAAAAACCACTGATACGCCTTCTGCCTTTGTTTCAAATAATCGCGCTGCTCAACAAAGGGGGCCGCTGTCGTAAAACCGACGTCCCCGAATTCCAGTTCGAGGGCTTTACCGATAATGTCGTCTCTGGTCAGCATACACCGGCTCCGATGTTTCTTTTCCTCTCCATGCTTTTCTATCTCCACCTGATTTTGGGCGCCTTTCTTTCGGGCAGCCGGTAGTATTTGGCCTTTGCGTATCCGATCATCATGGGATAGTGGTGGGGGTGCGCTTCCGGAATTCCCACCACCTGCTTTAAAGGCTTGTGGGCGAGGATCGCCCCCTGCAGAAGGCCCGCCCAACAGGTACCGAGCCCCATGCTCGGTGCGGCCAGTTCCAGGTACGACAGTGCCAGGGTAAGGTCCACCATCCCATTGTTGTCCTCTTTCGGTGCAGAAGCCACAATCAACCCGGGGGCACCGCGCAACACCGTATCCATTCCCATGTCCCAAGCGGCGACAAGCAAGGGTAAATAGGGGGCGTTGGCCGGTGCGGGGTCTTTTTCCAGCACCCGGCGCATCCATTCCACCACCTTTTCCGAAATATCGCGAATCTGATCCCGATCCTTGATAACGGTCCACTCCACCAGTTGGCCATTGCTTGCCGTTGGGGCATAGCGGGCAATTTCGATGACCTGCTGCAGAACGTCCTTTCCCACAGGACGATCCTTAAAATATCGAACGGAGCGGCGCGAGCGCAAAAATTGGACCGCCTGGTCATGGGTGACGGACGCCTCTTTACGGATAGGTGGGCATTCCACGAGCGGGACTTCGGCATGACTCAGGGCGCCGTGCGGGCAGACCGCAACGCAATGTCCGCAACGCAGACACATCTGATCGCCCCCCGGCACCAGTTCCGGATAGCTCTCCCTGTCCTTGAGCCGGAT
>CAZWAE010000214.1:1962-6897 GCA_964631805.1 uncultured Desulfobacteraceae bacterium
TTCCCAGATGTGGCGGGGAAAAGCAACCTCTTCCGTTTCAACCTGGGAACGCCAGGATTCGACTTCTGTCCAGTAGGTGGTCGAGGTTTTATAGACTTGGGTATACTTACGGGTCACGTTGACCTTGTGGGTAATGATGGGCGCGGTGTCAAATTCACCGTTTATTATGATTTCGGTGCCAAATCCGGCCATCGGGAATCCGACCATGGCGATAGTGACAGCGGCGATGATTTCCAGGTGGGATGAGGATCGGCCTTTCAGCAGCATCACCGCCAGGAACATGAAGATTCCCAAAGGGGCAAGGGTGTATTTCAGCGAGTCCAGAAAAACCGTCCAGGGCGACAGGGGCCAGAAAAAAGCATCCGCCCAGACCACTGCAACGATGCCCGCAAGCAGGATTGCACTTGCCCCACCGATGACCGACCATTGTTTAAAAGATACACTGATGGTTGCAGGGTGTGTACTTCTCTGGACATGCACCGGGATATCCGTAGCCAGATTCGACATCAGGACCGCGGCATCGTTGAGTAATGATGTTGGCGGTTTTTGTGCCATCTCTTGGGTGTGAAGCCGCAGGCATAACTGTTTTCCATCCAGGCGAACCTCTCTGAATCCCATCTCCATCAAATCTAGGATGGCGCCTCTTTTTTCGGGCATGCCGAAGTAAGAAGCGGCGAAAGGCTCGGTCTCCGTCGAAATATAACAAGTGGCGTCAAACAGGGAGTCGCCGGTTTGGATTTCGGAACTGACCCGGATGCCCTTGAACAGTTTTTCCAGAAACCCTTCCCGAGTGACCTTAAACGATCCGGCAGAGAAGCAGTCAGTTCCTAGCTTGAGTTCAATGGGAAATCGTTTCGACTTCCCGTGCAGCACTATATCGAACCTGCGGCCATCTTGTTCAAACCGGCCGTCTGACCCCACGGCCGCTTCATACGGCTCTACCAGATGCTTCAAATAGTTTGCACGTATGGCTTGCCGCCGTACCACCGCTACCAGAACGATGATCAACCCCAACAGGATGACCGCAATGGTTCCAAGGGCAAACATGAGAATGGTCTCTACTGGCATGATACTGCTCTCCATCATCCGGGTGACGGTCTCGAAGACCGGGTGTCCGGCAGGCTTTGTGCTGCCATTTTCGGGGAATTGATAACAGCGTTGTTAACACTGGTAAGCCTGTCAGGTTTTTTTAGAGGGAGATCCTTTACTCCGTATAGGCATAACGAAACGCCTCAACACCGCAAAAGATGATCGCAATTCCGATGAGGCGGGAATAGAAAGTGTCTCCCTCCACAACGCCATGGCCGGTGAGGTGCATCGAAAAGGAACCCGTTATCAGAACCAACAGGCCAGAGACGGTCAAAAAGATGCCGAGGATAAACAGAAACCAGGAATTTGGTTTCTTGAACGTGCGTCCCCCGATTTGAATGGTTCCCCCATCTGCTTTCGTGCCCTTGAATGTAACGTCGTAGGATGATGTCAATTTGAATTGAGGGCGGTCTTTTTTCTTCATTTCGGAACTACCTCCCAAAGAAAATGGATAATCCATCAGGCAAGGTAAGCCAATTTCCACATGGTGTATCGCGAGGCCATTTGATATGATGAAACCGAAACATGCGACTTACACCGAAAGCACGGTCACGCTGGGGATGTTCTGGGTCGGATCGTTGCTGAATCCCCGGACCACCAGGATTGTGCTGTCTTGGGCAACCAGTCCCTTTTCGCGAACGACCTCTTTGGCCAGTAGGTGGGGATCCTGGTCCTCCGCAGAATCCACCGCTACGGGAATAACACCCCAGAGCAGGCATGCCGTACAGGCGGACCGCCGATCCGGGCAGATGCCGACAATGGGTGCCGCCGGCCTGGAAGAGCTCATGACGCTTAAGGAATGACCCTGCTTGGATATGACCACAATGGCCCTTACCATCAGGTCCCGGGACAGCAGTGCCATCGATTCGGACAAGGCGTCCTCCACGGGAAAGGGTCTTTTACCTCCGGGTTTTCTGGCCAGGGTACTGAAAGCCCCCTGCTGCCAAAGGTGGCCCTCGGTCTGCCGGGCAATAACATCCATCATTTTAACCGCCTGAAGGGGATACTTTCCGGCTGCGGTTTCTGCGGAAAGCATGACCGCATCGGCTCCGCTGTGGACGGCCGTGGCCACGTCCGACACTTCTGCCCGGGTGGGACGCGGATGTTCGATCATCGATTCGAGCATCTGGGTAGCGACGATCACCGGTTTCCGGCGTCTTCTCGCCAGTTCGATAAGCTGGTCCTGGGCTGCCGGGACCGCCTGTGGAGGGAGTTCCACACCCAGGTCTCCCCTGGCCACCATAATACCGTCCGCAGCATCTAGAATCTCCTCAATATTATGCAATGCTTCCGGTTTTTCAATTTTTGCAATAATGCCGGTCGATGCGCCGGCATCCGATATGATGGCGGAAAGCGTTCTGATATCGGATGCCTGCCGGACAAAGGAAAGCGCCAGCAGATCCACTCCGAGGTCGAGGGCAAATGCCGCGTCTTTGCGGTCGCTTTCCGTCAGGGAGGGTGCAGATACGTTGGCGCCGGGCAAGTTCATACCTTTGCGGTCGCTTAGAACACCGCCGGCAATGACCTCACAGATGATCTCGGTTCCCGCGACCTCCAGAACACGAAGCTCGATATTTCCGTCATCCAGTAGAATACGGTTACCCCCTTTCACGTCCCGGTTCAAAGCACTGTATCGGGAGGGAATCAATCCCGCTTCGCCGGGGACATCCCGGGTGGTGACCGTCACTATCTCCTCTTGTCTCAGTTCAATTTTTCCGCCCTCAAAAGAGCCCACCCTGATTTTCGGGCCGCACAGGTCCGCCAAAATAGCGATGGGGTTCCCAAGTTCGGCAGCGGCGCTTCGAACATTTTCATAAACGGTCCGATGGCCCTCATAGGTTCCATGAGACATGTTAAGCCGGAAAACGTTCACACCTGCCCGGATGAGGCGTTTGATGGTTTTTCGGTCACCGGAACTGGGTCCAATAGTGGCAACAATTTTGGTTCGACGATAAATCAGAAGTTTGATGTCGGTACTGATACGCATGGTAATGATCCTTTATCCGTTTTCGATCGATAGAATAAAATGATGCAACCCGGTGGAATGATTGTTTGACCGATGGATCGATAATCCCTGTTTCGTTTTCTCATGATGACATGGCATCCAGGGAAGACGGCGATTTATCGATGCTCATTCCGATGAAGCGATTTCGATTCTGTACTTGTAGGGTGAACTTTTATCACCCAGGATAAGATCCGCTTTCCGTTCTGAAATGACCATCGGTCCAGAACTGCCATCAACTCCGCCCAACCGCTGACCATTTACTATCGACCCCAAGTGACTGCCCCTGTCCAACAGTTCGATTCCCTGTTGGTGACGGACTAATTCCAAGTGGTGTCTAGAGATCCGATAGGGCGCTTTGTCTTCGATGGAAAGATCGTTGTAGGCCAAGGGGTCCCGTGTGACCCGTCCGATGAAAAAGGGCAGCTTTTTGATGATCAACGGATTTTCCGGTAATTGGTTCCGCGCCAACCGTGTTTTCCCAACGAGGGTAATCTCTACTTTCGATGAATGACGAATATGCTGTGTAGGTTCCGGTGGGATATCCGGCAAATTCTCCATGGGTATGGCCGTCATGGATTTGAGTCGGGCTATTTCGGCATCCGCTTTGCGAAGACGCTCAAACAGGACCACGAGGATCTTAAGGGGCAGTTCATGTTCATTTTGAATTCCGGCAAAGAAACTGTCCCGGTGAATCTGTTGGACCGTTGTCGATTCCAATGCCTGGACCGAAGCACTTCGGGGCCTTTCATCGATCATGCCCATTTCACCAAAAATGTCGCCGACTTCAAGATCACAGATATGTATCGATTGCCCGCTGGCATTCTTCGTGACCCGGACCATTCCCTTCTCGATGATGTAAGCCGTCTCACCCACCTCATTTTCGTTGATGATCATCTCTCCTGTTTGATAATGAAGTGTGGCGATCATCTGTTTCCTCTCCACGTTTCAATAATCGGTTGTTCGATACATACAAGAGATAACATATATGACGGCAATAAAGTTCCGGCGGGATTGACAGCTGTTGGGGCATTGTTTCCGGTTAACGTTGCCCGGTACCGGCTTCAACAACATTGCACAGGCGTGTCTGGCGTTTCCAGCACCTGCCGATATAAATAACCACCCTCATATCGATTGGCTGTTAGATCAACAAACCTCAAAACGATGGTATTGTCAATGCAAAATAAGGAAAAACCTTTAATAATCAGATGATTGGTATTTTCTAGATATTAAAAATCGGAGCCGGATTTGGACAACTTTCGGTGAAAAGCTATTTCTCCCCCTTATCACTTGTCACGGGCATTTCAACCTTGCCGGTGCTGCGATAGGTTTGGGACTCTTTTAAGGCTTCAACGGACCACCAGATACAAAGAGGTTCGACGGATTCCGGTGATACCGATAATATAATCGATCTATTTAAAACGATCCCTATACTTCCCATACCCCGTTTTTTTGAGATCCTCTACGGGGATGAAACGCAGGGCTGCACTGTTGATGCAGTATCTCAGGCCCGTGGGTGCGGGACCGTCGTTAAAAAGATGACCCAGATGGCTGTCAGCGTGACGGCTGCGGACTTCCGTACGTGTCATCAAAAAACTCCGGTCGGTTTTTTCGATTATGTTGTCAGATTCCAGAGGACGTGTGAAACTGGGCCAGCCCGTACCTGAATCAAATTTGTCAGTTGAGATAAAGAGCGGCTCTCCACTGATAATATCAACGTAAATCCCCTTTTTGTGGTTGTTCCAGTATGCATTCCTAAACGGTGGTTCGGTACCGTTCCGGCGGGTCACTTTGTACTGGAGGCTGCTGAGACGCTTTTTGATTTCAGCCTCATCGGGCAGGCG
>CAZWAE010000215.1:0-6890 GCA_964631805.1 uncultured Desulfobacteraceae bacterium
CCTCTACGGGGCTTCGGATGTCGGCCATGGTGAAAAGGTCCAGATCGAATTCGTCAGTTCCAACCCCACTGGCCCGCTGCACGTGGGGCACGGCCGGGGGGCTGCCGTAGGGGACAGCGTGGCCCGGATTCTCGACTTTTGCGGATTTGATGTGCAAAAAGAGTATTATATCAATGATTCGGGCCGACAGATCCACACCTTGGGAAGGTCGGTTTTCCTGCGCTATCAAGAATTGGCGGGGCATCCTGTGGAATTTCCGGAGGAGTGCTATCAGGGGGACTACATCCGGGACTATGCTGAAAGAATCCGGCATGAGCATGGGGACGACCTGCTGAAAATGGCGCAAGAGGAGGCGATCTCCCTCTGTGCCCGGTTCGCTGCACGTCATATCGTCTCGGAAATTAAAA
This sequence comes from uncultured Desulfobacteraceae bacterium, assembly GCA_964631805.1. Lineage (GTDB taxonomy): Bacteria > Desulfobacterota > Desulfobacteria > Desulfobacterales > CAZWAE01 > CAZWAE01. The sequence continues at coordinate 408 of CAZWAE010000215.1, forward strand.
CAGATCTGGTCTCTTTCGGTGTTGAATTCGACCAATGGTTCAGTGAGCAGAGCCTGTACGACAGCGGGCGCGTCGATCACATGATCGAGGCTTTCCGGGAAAAGGAGCTGATCTATGAAAAAGAGGGAGCCTTCTGGTTCAACACCTCCCGTTTCGGCGATGAAAAGGACCGGGTCGTGGTGCGGCAAAATGGACAGACCACCTATTTCGCCTCCGATATCGCCTATCATCAGGAGAAGTTCGAACGGGGTTTTAATCGCGTGGTGGATGTCTGGGGTGCGGACCATCATGGGTATATCCCCCGGTTGAAGGCGTGCGTCGAGGCCTCCGGTTACGACCGGGATCAATTCCAGGTGATTCTGGTACAGCTGGTCAACCTGCTTCGGGACGGAGAACCGGTGGCGATGTCTACCCGTGCCGGTGAATTCATTACCTTAAAAGATGTCATCAACGAAGTCGGTTCCGATGCAGCGCGCTTTATTTTTCTGACCCGGCACTTTGAGAGCCCGCTGGATTTTGACCTTGAGCTGGCCAAAAGGAAAAGCAACGACAATCCGGTATATTATGTCCAATATGTCCATGCCCGTATTTCCAGTATCGTCAGGAAGGGCCGGGAGAAGGGCGTTTCCACCATCGATGGCGATGCAGATGCGGTATCACGCCTCACTGCACCCGAGGAGATCGGATTGATCAAATCCATGGCCCGTTATCCCGAGATCGTAGCAGGCAGCGCCAGGATGATGGAACCCCATCGGGTAACCTATCATCTGATGGAATTGTCGGCCGCTTTTCATGCGTATTATAACCGGCATCGTGTGCTGACGGAAGACACCGAACTCACAGCCGCAAGATTGTATCTGGTACTGGCCGTCCAGCAGGTGATCCGCAACGGCTTGACCCTGCTGTCGGTGACCGCGCCGGACCGCATGTGACCGGGCAGCGTCTCAACTGAAAGATTGAATGGCCGTGGCAAAAAAAAACAGTCGGAAGCCCGAATCCAAAAAACAAAAACAAGTAGCCCCCAACGGGTCTAAAGCCATGACCCGGCAGGCAATGATTTATTTTGTGATCGGTGCCTGTATGTTTACACTGGGCATATTTGTCGGCAGGGGAACCGCTCCGGTTCGATTCGACATCGAAGAGCTTCAGAAAGAGCTGGCACAGCTCAGGGAAGCGGTCCTTAAAAAAGAGGCGCAGCAGGCAAACGTCTACCGCCAGGCCATCGATAAAAAGGCGCAACTGGATTTTTATGAGGAGTTGAAAAAAACGGGAAACCCGGGCAAAACAAAGGCATTCCCGGAAGTTCAGACAACAAAACCCGTTCAGACGAATGTAACCCAAAAGACGGCAAAACGTACGGCGCCTGCAAAAACCGAAATCCCCCGGACGGCGGAAAAAGCCAAACCGCGTGGTAATCTTACCATTCAGGTGGCGTCGGTAAAGGAGGTAAAGGCCGCGGATAAGATGGTGGACAGACTGAAACGAAAGGGATATGCGGCGCACCGCGTCATCAGCAAAGTCGAGGGCAAGGGGATTTGGTTTCGTGTCCGGGTGGGTTCATATGCCCGAAAGGCAGATGCCGCACCGACCCTGAAGCGGCTGAAACGGGACCGGTATAGTCCGATGATAGTCAATGCCAATTACTGACCGGTGTTCGTCCAGAAATGGCCCTTTTTCCGATGAGCGGCGTCCTCCGCAGGTTATCCGGCTGCGACGTACAACAGTACGCCTCGCCGAAAACCGTTGTCGATCCTTGCTCAACGGAAAAATTGCTCATTTCTGAATCGGACACTTTTTCTACCCTTTGAGTTATGGTGGGTGGACACAAACCGGATAGGATCATACTATGAGGATTACAAAAGAGGAAGTGGTGCACGTGGCGCAACTGTCCCGGCTCGACGTGGATGAATCGGACATCGACAAGTTTGCCGATCAAATCAGCCGGATTCTTACCTATGTCGACTCGCTGGACCGGGTGGACACCACCGGTGTCGAGCCCACCACCCATGCGATATCCCTTACCAACGCCTTCCGGGAAGATGAGGAAACAGGATCCATCGATACGGATACCGCCCTTGCCAATGCCCCGGAAAAGGAGGACGGCTCTTTTTCCGTACCTAAAATCATCACCTGATGGATTCGTAACTTATTGAATTCATGTATAAAACATGATTTTTCGCTCCGGTTCATCCGGAACGGGGCCGAAAAGATCGCTCAACTTCGTTTTAATATTGGGAGCCATCGGAATGAAACTTTGCGAGTTGACCATCCATGAAGCGGCCGGGTTGCTGAAAAAAAAGGAGATCACCTCCCGGGAGCTGACAGGGGACATCCTGGACCGTATAGACACCGTTGATGATACTGTAGCCGCCTATATCACGGTTTGCACCGAGTCCGCCCTGGCTGCGGCAGATGATGCGGACAGAGCGATTGCCGGTGGACAGACAACACCGCTGACCGGTATCCCCATTGCCGTAAAAGACCTGATGTGCACGAAAAATATCCGCACCACCTGCGGTTCAAAAATCCTTGAAAATTTCATCCCTCCCTATGACGCAACGGTGGTTCAAAAGTTGAAAAATGCCGGTGCCGTCATCGTGGGAAAGTTGAACATGGATGAATTTGCCATGGGCTCCACCACCGAAAACTCCGGTTTCCGGCCCACCTGTAATCCGTGGGATGCCACCCGGATTCCGGGGGGGTCCAGCGGCGGATCCGCGGCGGCAGTGGCGGCGGACATGTGTCTTGGGGCTTTGGGATCGGATACGGGGGGTTCCATCCGGCAACCCGCCTCCCACTGCGGGGTCGTGGGGATGAAACCCACTTACGGCCGTGTGTCCCGGTATGGCCTGGTGGCATTCGCTTCATCCCTGGACCAGATCGGACCGCTGTCCAAGGATGTGGAAGATTGCGCCCTGATGATGAATGTTCTTGCCGGGTATGACCCGAGGGACTCCACATCCGTACCCCGGGAGGTTCCGGACTACACGGCATATCTCCGGAAAAAAGGCCTTGCCGGCACCGTTATCGGTATCCCCCGGGAATACGGGGCCACCGAGGGGGTCGACCCGGAAGTTTCCGGGTTGATCGATGCTGCCGTTCATCGCCTGGAAGAGATGGGCGCCAGATGTGTTGAGGTCTCTCTTCCCCACACTGAGTATGTGGTGGCTGCCTATTACGTGATCGCCCCGTGTGAAGCCAGTTCCAATCTTGCCCGATATGACGGCGTCAAATACGGGTACCGGGACAAATCCTCCGGGCAACTCATGGAGATGTACCGGTCCACGCGATCCACAGGATTCGGCAAGGAGGTCCAGCGGCGCATCGTGATCGGTACCTATGCCCTCTCCGCCGGTTATTACGATGCCTATTACAAAAAGGCTTCCCAGGTTCGCACGCTGATCATGGCGGATTTTCAAAAAGCTTTCGAAACCTGCGATGCTCTGGTGTCACCGGTGGCACCGACGCCGGCACTCAAACTCGGGGAGATCGTCGACGATCCTTTGCGCATGTACCTCTCCGACATTTTTACGCTATCTGCGAATATGGCCGGGATTCCGGGCATCTCCGTACCCTGCGGGTTCTCATCCGGAGGGCTTCCCGTGGGCATGCAGATCCTGGGCAACCATTTTAATGAAGCCAAGCTGCTGAATATCGCCGCCAACTTCGAGGAAGCATCGGATCATCCGAAAAGGAGACCCCTATGACCACCATCCAGCCGCAGGGCGACGACCTGAGAAAAGCGGTGAAATGGATTACCGATGAATTGAATTATGAAAAAGATAAAACCGTCGGCTCGCTCATCCAGGCCGCTTGCATGAAATTCAATTTATCCCCCAAAGATGAAGAATATCTGACCCGGTTTTATCGGGAGCAACAATCCGATGACGCCTGAGAGGCCCCATGTCCAAGGTCCAGATCCTTCCCGAAATCCTCTCCAATAAAATCGCCGCAGGGGAGGTGGTGGAACGACCCGCCTCGGTTGTCAAAGAGCTGGTGGAAAATGGGCTGGATGCCGAAAGCCGGCGGATCACCGTGGAGGTCAAACAGGGCGGGAAAACACTGATCCGGGTTTCCGACAACGGTATGGGCATGAGCCATGATGACGCCCTGCTGGCCCTGGAAAGATACGCCACCAGCAAAATCAGCCACGATCGGGACCTCTATGACATCCGCACCCTCGGTTTCAGGGGTGAAGCGCTTCCGAGCATTGCCGCCGTTTCCCGGTTTTCCCTCGTGACCCGGGAAAAAGAAACCGATGCCGGGACCGAAATCGTTGTAAACGGCGGCCGGATCCAGCAGGTGTCCGAAACCGGAGCACCGCCGGGCACCATGATCAACGTCAAACACCTGTTTTTCAATACCCCTGCCCGGAAAAAATTTTTAAAATCGGTCAGTACTGAAATGGGCCATGTGGCGGATACCCTTGCCGGCATCGCCATGGGGTGGCCGAAGGTTCATTTCCGGCTGCTACACAATGAAAAAGTGGTGAAAAACTGGTCCGCCGCACCGGATCCTGCGGATCGGGTCACCGATATCCTCGGAAGGAATGTAAAGGGCCGATTGTACCGCTTGGAATTTGAAAACCGCCACCTCTCCGCCTCCGGTTGGCTGGCCGCCTCCGGGGTCAACCGCAGCACGACCCGGGGGGTCTACGTTTATATCAACGGACGGTTTGTCCGGGACCGGGTGATCCGACATGCCCTGATGGCGGGCTACACCGGCCGGCTGATGAAGGGCCGCTTCCCGGTGGCAGTACTGTTCCTCACCATTCCGTTCGACCGGGTGGATGTCAATGTCCACCCCACCAAGCACGAAGTCCGATTTGCCGAACAGAAAGCAGTGCACGATGCGATAGCGGACAGGGTCCGGAAGACACTGGAGAGAAAGGAGCGCCCCGTGTGGCATGAAGCGGAGCGTAAATGGCAGAAAAGCCCGGGCCTCCGGACGGACCCACGGGAAATCTCAAGTGAACGTGTCAACGATCACCGCCCGTGGATACCGATTCCAAACACACGAAAGCCCGGGATTGCGGAAAAGGTGGTCGATGGCCGGGAATCTCCGGGTGACACCCCCCAACGGCAGCCGGATGCCCGCCCCCTTAAGACCAAAACGCAGTCACCGTTATGGCGGAAAAGCCGCTTTGCCGATGCCCGGATTATCGGTCAGTTCCACAGCACCTATATCCTCTGCGAAGTGGACCAAACACTATTGCTCATCGACCAGCACGCCGCCCATGAGCGCATCGTGTATGAACGGCTCCGAAACCGATCCCGGAAAAACAGACCACCGGTTCAACAGCTCCTCATGCCCGAAACCATAGAACTGGGCTACCGCGAGGCCGATGCCATGGAAAAACTGCGGGAGGATTTGGCCGCAACGGGATTTGATATCGAACCTTTCGGCGGCAACACCTTTGTGGTCAAGTCAGTCCCCGCCATCCTGGCGGGGAAAGAGGTGGTACCGCTCATCACTCAAATCGTGGAGAACGCGGTGGAAATGGGTTTTGCCACCGGGACCGAAAAGATCCTGGACAAAAGTTTGATCCTCATGGCCTGCCACGGCGCCGCCCGTGCCAACCTGGGCCTGGCGGAAAAACAGATCCGAAAGCTGCTGGTCGATCTGGATGGTTGCGAAGATCCCTCCCACTGCCCCCATGGCCGCCCCACCTGGATCCGGTGGACGGCAAGGGAGCTGGAAAAAGCTTTCCACCGGATCGTTTGACGTGATACGGTCGGTCCGTTTTGGATGGTACTGAAACCGGAGCCTCCCGATGTCGAGGAGGTGGGGACAAGAACCGGTGAATCATTGCATCGAGGGATGTATGGATTATTTTTTATGCGTTTTGGGGATGGTCATGGTGGTGGAGGGGCTGCCCTACTTCGCTTTTCCTGAAAAGATGAAGGGTTGGGTGCGGCAGGTTCTCGAAATGCCGGCGGGTGCGCTGCGTAAATTCGGTTTTGTGCTGATGTGCATCGGGGTGTTTCTGGTTTTTCTGGGGAGGCGTTAGCCAACGTGTACGCCATCTCCGATTACGATTACGACCTCCCCGATGAACTCATTGCACAAATCCCCGCCAAAGGGCGTGACCGATCCAGGCTCCTCTGTTTGAATCGGGATTCCGGGGACGTTTTCCACAGCCGGTTCAGTGAAATTCTGGACCACCTGAATGACACCGATCTCATGGTGGTCAACAACACACGGGTGATACCGGCCCGGCTGAGGGGTAAAAAGGAAACCGGCGGGAAAGCGGAAGTGCTCCTGCTGGATTATGCGAAGGGTCTTGAAGAAAGCCCCGAAACCGGGACGTTTGTTTGTAAATGCCTGGTAAAAACGTCCAAGCGGCCGGGGAAGGGGACCTTTCTTTACTTCGGTCCCGAGTTGCGTGCCGAAGTGGTATCTTTTACCGACGGCATCTTTTCCCTCCGGTTTATTTACCAGGGCAAGTTCGCGTCTTTGCTGGAAGCCATCGGGGAGATGCCG
>CAZWAE010000216.1:0-1939 GCA_964631805.1 uncultured Desulfobacteraceae bacterium
TAGACAAGATCCCCGTCCTGAAGCGACACAAAGTCGGGGGTGGCGTCCAGAATGGTGCGGAGCAGGTGCCCCTGTTCCCGAAGGGTCTGCTGGGTGGTCTCAAGTTCCGTGAGGTGCGTGTTCATGGACAGGGTCATGGAATCAAAACTTTCCGCAAGGCTCTGGATCTCATCCCCGGAACACCGGCGGTATACGGTGCACTTGTGACAGGTGGATATCTTTTTGGCAAATTCTCCCTCCACACAGGTGGGACAGAGAGTCCCGGCGAGGTACCAGCAACGATGGTTGTGGTTCCCGTATGCCGGACATTCGGTGTTGCCGCATTCCGTAATCTCCCAGCAGTTTTTTTTTAACCGCGGGGCGGTCTGGACCTCCAGATTTCCCCTCAGCACCTGCTGGGAAGACTCGTGCAGAATTTTGATGCGCCGCGTCACCGATTGGGCCATGGCCGCTCCGACAAATCCGGCGATCAAAACCGCAAAGCCGGTCAGTACGGATCCACTCCACATCAGCCGGCCGATGGCCTCCTGGATCCGGGTGCGCAACAATCCGATCCGCACGGTGCCGAACCGATCTTTCCCGATCCGGACCGGTACGGCAAAATCATAGATCCGCATATCTCCCGTATCCAGAAACCGGATGCGGTAGGGCTGCTCCGTGGAAACGGGGTTCACCGTTTTTAATGCGATGGGGAACCCCCCCTTGAAGGTGTGGACCAGAGGCTTTCCCGTCTCGTCGAGAACAAAGGTGTAGTAAATATCATCGCTGAGGCGGACCGTTTCGTCCACAAGGGTTTTCATTTGAAGGAAGTCAACGGCAAGCATCGGCTCGGTCATGCGAGCCGCCAGGGTGGTCCCGATGGTAATGCCCCTGTTATGGTTTTCCTCAAGGAGGGCATCGGTCATGATCCGGCTGACAACGAGAAAAATGGCGATCGCCGACACCAGTAGTAAGGACAGGGTGCCGATGTAAATTTTGCTTCTGAATCCCAGCTTCATTTTTTATTCCGCCAGAGATATACCGGCCAGCACCGATAGCTCCCGGATGGTATCGTAATCCCCATCTTCGGAGGGGATCACCCGGATGAATTTTGCCGCATCGAGAATCCCCTTGTGTCCGGGATGATCGACGTCCAGCCTGATCAGGGCTTCCCTGACCGTTTTCACCGTGTCCGGCTCCAAATCGGCCCTGGCCGAGTAGACCCAGCCGGGATACCATCGTGTGCTGGCAATCACCCGGATATTGGCAATGTCTATTTTATCGGCCACCACGTTCAGGGTCCCTTCACGAATGGTGCCAATATCATATTTCCCCGAATACACCGCCAGCACCACCTTCTCCTGTTTACCGCCGGGACCCGGGGCAAAGGCGATTTCGCTGAAGTCTTTTATTTTCAGCCCATTGGCGATGAAATGACCGAGGGGATAGAGATAACCGCCCGCCGATGTCGGGTCCACGGCAATCCACCTTTTCCCTTTGCAATCCGCCAGCGTTTTTATGGCGGCAAAATCTGTTCGGCAGATGATCTGCCCCCTGAACTTTTCCCGGTCGCCGGACTCGACGATGCGGGCAAACGCCCTGGCACTGTACCGATGGGACAATTTGGTATAGATAAAGGGGTTGGAAAAGGAGATGTCGATCTCTCCCCTCCCCACCATTTTCATGTGCTGATCAAAGGTATCGGGAAATACCTGGCGCACATTCAAACCGGTTTCCGCTCTCAAATATTCCACCAGGGGGTGATGCCGCTTGTAGGAAACGGTATGGGCATATTGCGGCAGGTAGGCATAGGTCACCACATTCTTTTCGGTCACCAGACGGACGGGTTCCCGCTTGTTAAGATCCACGAAAACCGCCGGCTCCTCCCGTGAGCATGCCGCCAGAACCAGAATGATGCCCAGAAGGAATCCATATGTTGATCGGATGATGATCTTCATGC
>CAZWAE010000216.1:2039-4023 GCA_964631805.1 uncultured Desulfobacteraceae bacterium
GTGGCAGCACCCGCGTATCGCCTTGCCATCTCTTTTCTGGCACATACATCGCAAAATTCTCGATGGTGTCGTTCCACTTCAACGGTTCCGATTTTATCCCTGACATGATCGAGGTAACGAGCCGTGCCGAGAGGCGCCCCACAGCCCCGGCAGAAAACCAGTTTCTGGCGGTTCAGGACGGTGCCGCATAATATCAGGAGGCGATCGCCCTCCCGGTCTTCGATGCGAATGGCATCGTTGGGGCAGTTGGCCGCACAGGCACCGCAGGAGATGCATCGGTCCCGGGTGATTTGAAAATCGGTTCGTCCCGGCTGCTCCGCATCCATGTACCCGAATTGAAGTGCACCAATGCCCATTTCGTCCCTGCAGATCTCCACGCATTTCCGGCACCGGATGCAGATGTCGCAACGCAGGCACCGGCGCGCCTCCTGTCTTGCTGCCGCTTCTTTGAATCCCAGCTCCACCTGCTGAAAAAGCGTCCGCCGGCGATGGTGATCCAGAAGGGGCATCTCCGCCCGTTTCTGTGCCAATTTATCAGCCGCGGCAGCTTCGATGACCTCAACCCGCGGACTCCGGGGCGGGACGGGGGCGTTGACCCTGGGCGGTTGCTTGAGGAGATATCTTTCGATGGCGTCGGCGGCTTTTTTCCCGCCGGCGATGGCCCCAACCACGGTGGCCGGACCGGATACCGCATCTCCCGCCGCAAAAACACCATCAAGAGAGGTATCCATGGTCACATCGTCGGTCTTGATGGTGTTCCACCGGGTCCATTCCAGTTGGGGCAGGTCGTTCATGATAACCGGGTCGATTCGCTGCCCCACTGCACTGATCACGGCATCGACTTCCATGGTAAATTCGCTGTCCTCTATGGGCCGGGGTCTCTTCCGCCGGCTGCCCTCCACCGCCACCAGTTTTGCCTTGACGAATTGCATCGCCTTGACGCTGTAATCCTTCCCGATGATTTTTGTGGGGATCATGAGAAAGTTCAGCTTCACCCCCTCCTCTTCCGCCTGCTCGATCTCCTCTTCATCTGCGGGCATCTCCTCCCGGCTCCGGCGATAGACGAGGATCACCTCTTCGCAACCCAGGCGGATGCAGGTCCGTGCGGAATCGATGGCCACGTTCCCGCCGCCGATCACAACGACCCTCTTACCGGGTTTCTTCCGATCCCCCAGGGCCACCTCCCGCAGAAAACTCACCGCGGTGTAGACCTCGGCAAAATCGTTTTCCCCTTTCACCCGCATGGGACTGCACTTGTGGGCCCCTATGGTGAAGAGAAAGGCCTCGAAGCCCTCTCTGCGGAGCTGGTTCATGTGGACCCGCCACCCGAACCGGGTGTTGAATTGAAATTCGACCCCCAGCCGCCTGATCATCGCAACTTCCTTCTGAATCACGCCATGGGGCAGCCGGTATCTTGGGATCCCCACCAGCAGCATGCCGCCGGCCTCTGGCAGCGATTCGATCACCCGGACCTGAAACCCTTTCAGCGCCAGATAGTAGGCGGCCGTCAGACCGGCCGGACCGGCTCCCACGATACAAACCTTGCGGTTTCGGGCAGGCAGGTGCTCCGGATTACGATAGGTACCGGCCGACATGGCCGCTTCGGCAGCGAATGCCTTTAAGGATTTGATGGCAACCGGCTTATCGATGCACCCCCTGACACAAGCCGTTTCACAGGGTCGGGTGCACACCAGGCCGCACACCCATGGAAAAGGATTGGTTTGGCGGATCACGTCGATGGCCTCGTCATAACGGCCTTTTCCGATCAGGGTCACATAGGCCGGCACATCGATGCCGGCAGGACACGCCGTCTGGCATGGCGCCGGCGTCAGATGGACACACGCGCCGGTGATGCAGTTTTTGGATCGAATGTGGCTTAAAAAGGTCTCCCGATGGTCCGTCACCGCCGCCCGCAGCCGTTCTCCTGCGGCCACGGCAGCAGCATCCTCCGGATCACCGGCCAGTTCGTCGGCCAGAGACAAAA
>CAZWAE010000216.1:4123-6804 GCA_964631805.1 uncultured Desulfobacteraceae bacterium
TGGCAAACCGTTCGCGCCTCACCTGCATCTCCTTCTCCTCGACCCTTCCGAAGTGAAGACACTGGGTGATGCACTTGGTGACACAGGCCGGTTTCAAGCCCTGGTCGATCCGGTCCATGCAATAGTCGCATTTGGCCACTTTCCCTGTGTCCGTGTTCCATTGGGGCGTTCCCCAAGGACAGGCCGAGATACAACTTTTGCATCCCACACACAGGGATTCATCCACAAAGACGATTCCGTCTTCAGGACGTTTTTGCATGGCGCCCGTGGGGCATGCAGATACACACCAGGGCTCTTCACAGTGAAAACAGGGCATGTAGACATAAGCCGTCCGGGGCAGGTTGTTGACCATCTTGGGGCCTACGGGAATGATCTGTGTCAACCTCGGACCCATGGGAAGGTGCTTGCCGGCTTTGCAGTGGGCTTCACAGCTGAAACATCCGATACAGCGTTTTCTGTCATGATATAGGAACAGCTTGCTCATCAGTTTTCCTCCAAATATGGAAGTCACCTCAAAATTGTCTTTTCGCCCAATCTTGAAATATCTTCCGAAAGCATATTAAGTCGCCTTTGTTGCCTTGGTTACCTTGACCATACACTCCAAAAGAGCGATGGCGCCACCGACGGGATCATAGATATCCAGCATACCGGTTTCAAACCGGTAATCGGCCAGTCCTTTGTTGTAGCCGCGTGTCTGCCAGGGAATTTTACGACCGAAACCGTGTACCATAAATACCGCTTCCGGGTGGATAAAATCGGTGACATAAGCGGCGATTTGTCCGGAGTGGGAACCGTCCTGGCTGGTCACCTCCACCTGGTCGCCGTTTGCCACGCCCATTTTGGCCGCCTCTTCGCTGTTGATCCACAGGCAGTTTTCCGGCAGGATTTCATGCAGGATCGGATTGTTCATGGATTGGCCGTGGGTATGAACCGGACTGCGGCCGAAGGTGAGCCGGTAATATTCCGTTCCCGGTCTTTTAGGGCTCTCATAGGGTTTAAATGAAACGATACCGCTTTCCGCAAGGCGGCTGGAAACCAATTCGATCTTACCAGACGGTGTTTTGAATTTCTGGTCCTCCATTCGGTCCCCCCAAATTGGCTTGTCCGTCAGACGGATAGATCCGGTGTCGTCGAAATCGGAGACGCTGTAACCGGTGCCTTCCAGTTGGTATTCCCAGAACTCCTCTATATCGTTGAACTTGAAATATTCCCCCACGCCCATGCGCTCTGCAAGGGATTTAAACACCCACCAGTCCGGTTTTGCGCCGTTGCGTGGCTCAATCGCTTTTTTCCGGATTTTAAAATGGGGCTTCAGCCCTTTGCCGGTGGCGAGAATACTGGACTTCTCGAGATAGGTGGCGGAAGGGAGCAGAACATCGGCATACCACCCGGTCTCGCTGTAATTGGCGTCAAGGGCCACCAACAGGTCCAGTTTGTCCAATGCCTTTTTCTGCTCTTCCGGATCCGGCATGGAGAGAAGGGGGTCGTGACGGAAGACAAAATAGGCTTTCACCGGGTAGGGATCTTCACTGAGCAGCGCCTGATAGAAAAGCTGGAGCAGTCCGGGGCCCGCATCGAAGTGCTTGTGCTTCCATCCGCAACCATCCACTCGCTGATCCTCCGGTTTGGGCAGGGTCCCCAGCAGGGATTTAAGCCCCTTGGCTCCGGCATCCCCAGGCCCCTTCTGATAAAACAATCCGCCTTTGGCTTCAAAATTTCCGAGCAGGGCGTTGAGAATATAGATGCTTCTCACAGCATAAAAGGAATCGCTGTACCGGGCCATCATCCATCCGGGATGAAAAATTACCGACGGGCTCTCCCCGGCGATCTCGTGGGCGAATGCGACGATCTCCCCTGCCGGTATGCCGGTCTGCTCGGACGCCCATTCGGGGGTGTAGTCGCTGACAAAGGTCTTCAGCTCCTCTACGCCGCTAACCCATTTCGCCACAAAAGCGCTGTCGTAAAGATTGTCCCGCAGTATAATATGGATAAGCCCGAGGTTCAGGGCATAGTCCGTTCCCGGGTTGATCCGCCAGAACCGTGTGGCCTTCATGGCCGTACCGGCCGCCCGAATGTCGATATAGGTGATCTTGCCGCCGGCATCGAGCATCTCCATTATGGCGTTGGCACCCTTGACCTTGAGCGATTCGAAGACATTCCGGCCGTAGAGTACCAGATGTTTGCAATTCTTGTAGTCGTAGTCGAAGGTCTTCCGGCCGCTCCCGAACAATGAAAGCGCGGCATGCTGAACGTTGCGGGCGCAGGTGCAATCGTGGTTGAAATAGTTGGGTGATCCCAGGGCCCGAAGAAAACTGCGGTGAATGTCCCGGAACGGTCCTCCCCGGTCACTTAAAGCCACCGCCCTGCCGCCGTATTGGTCTACAACGGCTTTGAGTTTATCCGTGATATAATCCAGGGCCTCTTCCCAAGAGGCTTTTCGCCACTTTCCCTCGCCACGTTCGCCCTCACGGATCAGGGGTGTCTGGGGCCTTTCATAATCGTAGAGCATGGCGATGGCGGCGGAGCCTTTGGCGCACAAACGGCCCGCCATCCCCGGATCGGTCGGATTGCCTTCGATCCACTTCACAACGCCATCTTCCACATCCACCTTCACGGGACACCTGACTGCACACATCCCGCACATGCTGAATACCGATTCTTTCATATCAAACCTCCGGTTT
>CAZWAE010000217.1:0-6799 GCA_964631805.1 uncultured Desulfobacteraceae bacterium
CGGCACTTCGGCTTTTTTCAGGATGCCAAGCACAGCGATGGGATCGGTAGGGGAGATCAGCGCGCCGAACAGGAGGCAGTAGATCAACGGCAGCCCGATCTCCAGCCATGCGAGCACAAACCACGCCAGGAACCCGATGATAAACGTCGACCCGATCATTCCCACTGTGGCAAGCGTGCCGATGATCCACTTCTGGCGTGCCAGGCGGCCCAAGTCCATGTGCAGGGCTCCGGCAAACAACAGAAAGCTCAACATGCCGTGCAAAAGAGTCTCATCAAAATCGATGCTGTTGAGCAGTCTCAACCCATCTTCCTCAAGCCCGAATCCCAGGGGGCCCAGCACTGCGATCCCCAAGGAAGCCAGAAGCGAGATCACCATTACCCCGATGGTTGTGGGCAGTTTGACAAATCGGTAGTTGAGGTAACTGAACACCGCTGAAAGCGTGATCAAAACAGCCAGGATGTTGAACAGTTTCATGGAGTCCTGATGTAGTGAAGATAAGTGATAAAATCCGAGACGTCCTCGGAAAATAAAAAAGTATTATATAATTGGACTGTGCTACGCTGTCTCAACCATATTATCAAGAAAAACATGATCTTTGCAGGGGTTAACACATGAGATTTCCGTGATGTGTGGTTCCGGTCAGGTTGCTTCTGAGGTAAATTCCGACCGGTTCGACAGGTCCTGACCGGCAGGGGGTACCACCGTCCGCTGTGCACCAAAAAGATCTCTATCGTTTTCCATAAGCAGGTACAAAGAGGGCACCATCACCAGGGTGATAAACGTGGCGAAAAGGACACCGAAACCAAGGGATATGGCCATGGGGATCAGGAACCGCGCCTGCCTTGACGTTTCCAGGATCATGGGGGCCAGGCCGCCTGCGGTGGTCAGGGTGGTCAGAAGAATCGGCCGGAAGCGCAGGATCCCTGCCTCCAGAATGGCAGCGGTTGGTGAAGCGCCTTTTCTCCTCCTGCGGTTGGCGAAATCGATGAGCACCAGGGAATCGTTTACCACCACGCCGGAAAGGGCCACCACCCCAAAAAGGCTCATGACGGAGAGGGAATACCCCATGAACACATGCCCCACCACGGCCCCGATCATGCCGAAGGGAATACAGAACATGATGATCAATGGCTGGACGTAGCTTTTGAACGGAATGGCCAAAAGACCGTAAACGGCGATCAGGGCGAAGCCAAGACCGATGAGCAACGCCTGTATACTCTCCCTGATACTGGCCTGGCGGCCCTGGAAGCTGTAGGAGAGCCCGGGGTAGCGGGTGGTGAGCTCCGGCATGATTTCCGACTTGAGCGCTTTCTGGACGATCTCGGTCTGGGATCGCGGCCTGACGTTGGCCTTCACCGAGATCACCCGCCGGCCGTCGGTTCGCCCGATGGTGGTATAGGCGCGTCCGGCCTCCATCTTCACGGCATCCCGGAGCAGGATCTCGCCAAGAGGGGCTTGCAGCACCAGGTCTTCCAGAGTGGCTTCGGTCACCCGTTCATTCTCGGGAAGACGCACCCGAACGGTGACCTCATTGCGCTGGCGCAGTTGGGAGACTGCCTCCACCCCCTGAAAAGCGTGCCGGACCTGAACCGCCACCGCCTGCGAGGTCAATCCCATGCGTTCGCCGGCAGGTAAAAGCCGGATATCGAATTGGCGTTTGCCTTTGGCAGACCCGTCGTCGATGTCATGCACGATGGGAAATTCGGCCAGCTTTTCCGCCAGATCCATCCCCGCCCTGTCCAGCTGTTCCTTGTCCCGGTGGCTCAACCGTACGGTGAGCCCCCGCCCTGAACCCGGCCCGCCGCGATCCGATTCAAAACTGATGGTCTCGATACCCATGAGCCGGCCTGCGTTTTTCCGCCAGAATTCCGTCACTTTGGCCGTGCTGATGGGGCGTACCCCGGCATCGGTCAGGTACACCCTGACCTGTACCGAGTTTTCCCTCACCCTTGAAAAGATGCCCTTGGCCAGTTTTTCCTTTCCATTTCGATCGATGACTTTTTCCGCCGATTCAATCAGCGCATTCTCCACCGCTGCAATTCGCTGATGAGACGATCCGAAAGGCAGGGTCGCTTCGCAGAACGCATAATCCGATTCCACTTTCGGAAACATCACCATGCCCATTCGGCCCGAGGTGACAAAACCGGCGGTTGCGGCCAGCATGGCGATCCCCAGGGCAAGCACGGACACACGGTTGTTCAGCACCCAGTTCAGGAATGCACCGTAGCGCAATCGAACGAATCCCTCGAAAAAAAGACTAAAGCGCTGCTGCAAACGCCCAAGGTGGTAGAACGGCCAAATCGAAGTCTCTTTGGGTTTATGGGAAAGATGGGCCGGGAGCACAAAGAGACTTTCGATCAGGGAGATGGCAAACACGCTCATCACCACCATGGGAATGAATTTAAATATCTTCCCCAAAATGCCCGGTATGAAAAGCATGGGGATAAACGCCACCATGTTGGTCAATATGGAAAAGACCACCGGCATGCCCACCTCCCTCGCTCCCGTAACAGCGGCATGCAAAAACGGCATGCCCCGGCGCCGGTAGTGATGGACATTCTCCCCCACTACCACGGCATCGTCCACCACGATGCCGAGGGTCACGATAAAGGCAAACATGGTCACCATATTGATGGAGACGGACATGGGACCCATGATCAGAAAGGCTCCCATAAAGGAGATGGGGATACCCAAACTCACCCAGAAAGCCAGCCTCGCTTCCAGGAACAGGGCCAAAAACAGGAAAACCAGCACCAGACCGAGGCCCGCATTTTTGAGCAGCAGCCGCGCCCGTTGTTCGAAAATTTTTGAAGAATCACGAAGGACAGTAAGGGCCAGCCCTTCGGGAAGGGACCGGTTGATGCGTTCGATAACCGCCTTGGCCGCACTCGACACCTGTATGGGGGTCTGGCCTCCCACTCTATAGACCTCGATCAAAACGGCGCGATGTCCGTTATAGGAGGCCCAGGCATTGGTGTCCTCAAATCCCTCCCGGACCACAGCCACATCTTCCAACAGCAACCTGGCGCCGGTTTTTTCCGTGATCAACGGCAGCTTGGCGTATTCATCTGCATAATCCCTGCGGTCCTTTATCCGCACCAGGATATCCCCTCCGGTGGTCCGCAGGCTGCCGCCGCCCAGTTCCACCGATGCCCTGCGGATGGTATCGGCCACATCTTTCAGGGTAAGGCCGTACCGCCGCAGGACGGATTGGGACACCTCCACGTGGATCTCATAGTCCCTCACCCCTTGAAAAACCACCTGGGTAATATCGGGATCCAGCAGCAGTTCATCTCTCACCCGTTCGGCGGTTTCACGTAAAACCGTTTCGTCCGCTCTGCCGTAAAAGGCCAGCGTCATCACCCTTCGCCTGCGGCTGGCAATGGAGACATTGGGTTGTCTGGCCTCGTCAGGAAAGGTATCGATCCGGTCGACTTCGCTTTTTGCTTCCTGCCACAACTGGGTGACATCGGCACCCTCTATGGCTTCGATGGTCACGGTTCCGGACCCCTCAGACGCCGTGGACCGGATCTCATCGATCCCCTCCAGATCCTGGACCGCCTCTTCCACCGCCAGGATGATGCCGGTCTCCACCTCCTCCGGACTCGCCCCCGGATAGGCAACGGAGATGGTCACTGCATCGAGGTTGAAATCGGGAAATACCTCCTGCTTGATCTTAAGTGCGGTAAAGAACCCGCCCACCAGCAGCACCGCCATGAGGATATTTGCCGCGACGGAATTGCCCGCCATCCATGAAACAGGTCCCCACCTGCGGGAAGTGTCGGTTCCGTTGCTCATGGCGTAGGCTCCTCTGCCGCCTTGCGGAATCCCTTCTTTCGGGCGGTATTTTCCCCTCTAAGGGAAAGGCGCATCCCTTCCACCGGTGTGGGCAGATCGGTGAGAATGATCCGGTCGCCGGAAGTAAGACCGCTGCCCACAAAAACCCTGTCCTCCTCTTTCCAGACGGTGGTCACCTCCCGAATCTTCAAACGGCCCTCCTGGTATATCCACACGGTGCCCCGGTCCCTTACGGCGGATCGCGGCAGGGGAACGATGGATTGCAGCTGCCGCCCGGCAATCTCCACCGTGACGTAATCTCCAAGAAGCAACGGTACCGCTTTTGTCTTGGATTCAAGGTCCAGCGGATCGGGGATTTCGATGATCACCGTTGCCATCCGGCTTTTTTCACCGAGGCTGCCGGTGACACGGACGGCACGGCCCTTTTTTTCGACACTGCCTGCCGCCGACCTTACCACCGCCGGGCTGCCCCCCTCTCCGTTGAGATCAAGTGCCTGCAGCCGGTCCAACGGCACCGCGGCCCTGACCCAATATGTATCCGTATTGACCAGCGTTGCCAGGGTATCCTGGGGACCGATATTGGAACCCATGTTGACGTTGCGCATGCTGACAAGGGCGTTAAAAGGTGCCCTGATAACGGTGCGGGCCAGGCTGAGTTTTACTTTTTCAAGATCGGCCCTGGCGCTGGCAACAGCCGCCTTTGCCTGCTTGAGCTGCGGTCCCCTCAGGGCCAGCGCTGTCTCTTCGACCCGTTCCTCCCCCGTCTCGGACATGAGCCGCAGCTCCTCCCTGGCAATGGTCTGATTCCCCTCCTCGATGGCAAGGTCTGCGACGGCCTTTTCAAGGGCGCTTTCAATTTTCAGGAGTTCCACCCGGTAGTCCGAATCATCCAGCCGAAGGATCACCTCGCCCTTTCTGACAAGACCGCCGTCGACGAAATCGGAAGAGATCATGCGCACCTCTCCGGTCACCCGGGCCTTTAAGGTGATCTCGCCCGAGGCGGTCACCGTCCCCATCGCGTTGACAACGGTGTTGGCGTTCTCAGCAGTTGCCTTTAGCACTTCTACCATGGCCGGCAGCGGCTTGACCGGTTTTCGCTTGATGCGGGGGCCCGTGCTCTTGAAGTAGGCAAAGGCGGCGCCTCCGGCCGCAATCAGCATCAACGGCATCAATATTTTGAATATGGTTCTTAACACCGATTTTTTCTTACCGTCCGCGGTACTCATCGGGTCTCCATCCTTTTCAGATTTCCTTTGTCAGTATCGGATTCTGTTTCCGCACCGATCAACCGACCGGTCCAGTCGCCCCCCAGCGTCCGGTAAAGATCCACCCGGAATTTGACCCGGGTCGCCCTTTCACCGGTCAGTTGTCTCTCCAGCCGCTGGACACTGTTTAAAGCGACCAGATAGGAAAGATAATCGGTTTTCCCGTTCAGATACTGCACCCGTGCGTTTTTCCGGGTCTGCCGAGCCGCTTTGAGTTGTTCCTCCAGCAGCCGGATATATTCACCCTGTCGGTTTTCACTGATGAGGCTGTCTTCCACCTCACGTATCGCCTGGGCAACGGTTTCTGCATAGGTTGCCAGTCGTTCCTCGGCAACCGCCCGGGTCCGCAACTCCTCCTGCTCCCGCCTTTCCCCGTCAAACAGAGGCCCCGTGAGACTCGCCGCCAATCCGGCCACCCAGTTATGGAACAGAAGGTCCAGACTGCCGCTGGAGAACAGCGCTTTGGCTGACAGATCGAGGGAGGGCAGGCGATCGGCCTGTGCCGCCGCGACCACCCAATCGGCGGCCCGCAATCTCAAACCTGCGGCACGAACGTCCGGCCTGGCCGCGAGAAGATCGGCGGGAAGTCCGGCGGACGGCAGCGGGACCAATGGGGGCAGTTCGGTCTGGGAGACCGCAAGTTCACCGAAGGATACCGCTCCTACCAGGACCACCAGGCTGTTGAAAAGCCTCTTTTCGATCAACTCCAGCAGGGGGAGTTCGGACCTGGCCGACGCCAGCGCCTCTCTCTGCTGGGAGACATCCAGGGCACTGGCCTTTCCGTTGGAAAAACGCAGTTTCTGGAGATCCAGTTGGGTGAGATGGGTCCGGATCTGGTCGTGTAAAATCGCGATTCGCTTCCGGGTGGTGAGAATATCGATCCAGGTTTCCACCACCGTTGCCGACACGGTCACGGCCGTTGCCCTAAGGTCCTCGAAAGCCGCACGGTATTGGAGACGATCGGCCCGAATTCCGGATGAGAGGCGGCCCCACAGATCCACTTCGTATCCGGCGGTAAGCCCCAGACTCAACACATCCGCCTCGGTATGACGGGAGCGGGTGTCGGTATCGGTTTTAGAGTTGATCCGGTTTTTTTCGGCGCCGGCCTGGTAATTAAAAGAGGGCAGCAGCACCGCCCCCGATTTTTCCGCCACCGCTTTCGCCTGCCGGACCCTTGCCCAGGCCTTACGCACATCAAAATTTTCGGAAAGCGCCTTTTCAACCAATCCGTTCAGCTCAGGGCTCCCAAAATCTTCCCACCATCGATGGGACCCGGCCTCTTCCTTCGTATAAAGCGAATAACGGCCCGGAACTTCCACCGGTGGTCCGGTTCTTTTCATGGCCCGGAATTCAGCACACCCGCCGATGATCATAACGCAGATCACCCATATCGGTATCAGTTTTCTCATCTCACTCCCGCAGCGAAGGCTTTTAAAAGATCTAGCCCACAAAGGGTTACTATAGCGTAAAAGTATACAAAAATTAAGGCCGTTCGGCCGGATGTAAACCCGTGACCCACAGAGGCCGGACAAAGGGGCCCCAACACAACGCATAGATTCCATAAAAACCTGAAAATGGCAAAAACGCCATTTCAACCATGTGTCCAACGAATCCTGTAATACAAACTCCATGCCAAACCCCGTCATTCACTAGAAATGATGGTAAACACCTAAAAATAAATGGAAATTTGGACCATTTGTTTCACAGGGCAGCCGATTTCCGGAAATCCCATG
>CAZWAE010000218.1:0-6718 GCA_964631805.1 uncultured Desulfobacteraceae bacterium
TGGGAAGTCCTGTCCGTCTTGCCAGGACGATAATGCCGATCTTTGAGACACACCGGGGGCCCTGGGGCGCATCCACCACCAAACCGCCACTGTGCCCGTTGTGAAAAAAACGTTCCATCTCTCTAAGCGCCACTGCCCCTCGCCGCGTGGAAGATCCCCTTATCACAATCCAGCCGAAGCGTTTGGCCGCCTGTGCCGCAAGTTCTCCATCATCGCTGGCACTCGCCATAATGATGTAATGAAGAAAACGGTAGAAATAAGCCAAGTACATGATTCCCCTGTGCCAGGAGGCATAGAGGAGCCCTCCCTTCGGGTGTCTGGCAAAATACGCTTTTTCAATTTCCTGACCATATACCGTAACGCGGCAGGTGAGAAACAGGATCGAAGAGACGGCGCGGGCAGCCCATCCGAAGGCATAATATGCGGCATATTTTATAGCTGTCATTACAAACCCATCACTCCGATAAAGATACAGCCACCCGTTGATATTCACCGTTGCGAATCGTTTTTATTGGGAAATCGAGTAAATTGCAACTCATTAAGTTCGTTCATCAACAGTTCAGATCATTATGGCTTGCATCCCTTCATGAGAATTCCTCTGGTTTTCGGAGAACTGTTAAATCCGGTTTCCGCACCCCTCTCGACGTCCACAAAACCAGCTTTCGTCAATGCTTCCAGAAATTCCATTTCCGGTACGGCGCCCCCCTCTCACTGAAACCACGTACCGATCCGTTCTTTCATATTTTTTGGTGACCGTCCCACGAAGAACTGATCCGCCAGAAACAACTTACCCCCTGGTTTTAACAACCGGTATATCGCATCCAGCACCATCTCTTTCTCCGGAATCAGGTTGAACACGCCGTTCGATATCACCACATCAAAGCTTTCACCCTGATCACTGATATCCTGAGCGCGGCCCTTCCGAAAGATCACATTATCCACCGCTGCATCTTTTTGGTTGGTTTTCGCCTTGTCAATCATCTCCGGCGTGATGTCGATACCCATGACCGCTCCCGTGGGGCCGACCATGAACGATGCCAGCAGGGTATCGACCCCGCAACCGCAACCGATATCGAGCACACGATCCCCCGCTCTGACAACCCCCAGAGAGAAGGGGTTGCCCACGCCGCAATAAGAGCGGGCAACCCTTTCCGGCAATTTTTCGATCAATGCTGGATCGTAGTCCAAACCCGAAAGGCCTTTTAATCCTGTGGGATATCGGAATTGGCCTTCGGGGTTGGCCGCTACCCTGATATATTTGGCCCGGATACCATCATCGATCTTTTTTTGATCCTGTTCATTCAACTCGAAAGGCATCTAAAACTCCTGTCGCAACGGATTGAATATAGAAATTCCGCCTCTAAAAATTGAACACCCTGGCTTCCGCCATCAAATCGATCAGATGGGGGGCGCCGTCCATCATCATGTTGGGGAAAAAACCGGCCTCGTCAACCTGACGAGCGTTTGCACAGGGCGGTCAGACCCCGATGGGAATCTCGTTTTCAACCAGATAGGGAAAGTAATCATCGGGACAGTCCCCGGTCACCGTTTTTTCCTTGAAATCACGGGTGTTGTCTGCCCAGAGGGTGCCGTCTTCGATAAAAAAGATATCGACCTTGTGCCCTTTTTCATGGGTAAACTTGGCGAATTGAAAACACCTAGTGGCAAGGTTGACATCGTTTTTGCTGAGTGTGTATACAAAATTTGCCATTTTTCCTCCTCGTTAAGGTTGATCTTTCTTTGAATAAAAATGCGCTTCAAAACCCGGCTAATACCAAAATTCACGAGATGTCTCTCTCTTTAAGCCGCTCCGTCAATGATGGCACGGACCGCCGCTGTCAACGACTCCATGTCGGGAATATGGTCAAAAGCGATATTTTCGTTGATCACAATGGATGGAACCGGCGGCACCTTCCCGCAGACACCACGCAGCTCCGCCTGCCGGGCAACTCCTCCGCGCGAGCTGACATCCACCACTTCCCACTGCAAAACACCCGGCTCGAAATCAGGGGCGATCTCTTCCAGAATGCCGAGAGCCAAGTCGCACATCATACATCCTTTTTGTCTGGCGACAATTTCAACCATTGCTGTACAGGTAACCATGGGCCCTCCAGTTAACTTTCAAATTTCTGTCCGCGGATCCCGGAGTAAACCGCCTTGCAGATGCCGGACACGCCGCCTACCACCCCTTCGGGGTTTTTAAACCCTTCGGAACCTTTCAAACTTTCCAGGTATCCCGTGTGATTCGCGGCCGATGCCAGGACCGATACCGCATCGGTTTCCGGTTTGATCTTAAACAGCCATCCTTCACCGTACGGATCTTGCGCCACCACCTCCCGGTTTTGCTTGATCGCCGGGTTGAAAGAGATGGTTCCGCCGACCGGCGATTCGATATATAGTATTTTCCCGGTAATGGCAAAAACCACTGCCTCTGCAGCCTTGACAACTGCGCCTTCCGCAGCTATCCAGTCGATCTCATTGAACCCGCCGGCCAAAACCAAAAAAGGCTGGGTGAGGCCGAAAACGATTTCACCCTCTTCCGATTTGCCCCAAAGGCTCTGCTTGGGAAAGTAGTTTCTGTCTTCGGGTATTTCCACCTGTTTCCCTAAAAATTTCTCAATTACCGTCATTTGAATCCTCTCCATTTCATTAGTGAGTCTAACTCAATCGGTTCCATCTCCAGATCTTCCATTTCACAATATTCCGCCTTTTCTCAGCCGCTGCAAATGAAAAATTGGGGCGAATTCTCCCGGTCAGCCTTTGAACAGTTTTTTCAAAATACCTTTTTTCTCCGGTGCCGGTGCGGGTAGATCGAGCTGCCGACAGATCTCTTCTTCCAGCTTCAACTGCCCGATGTCCGTTCCCTCCACCACGATCTCTTCTCCCACCATGACGGCCGGCGCCACAGGAAGATCCAGTTCAAAGTATTCGTCGGTCATGTATTCATCTTTGGGTTTGGATGTGGTTTCGATTTCAACGTCGTATTTTTCTCCCAACACGGGGATCATCTTCTTAAAATGCTTTCACGGCTTGCCGTTGGGTTCGTTCATGAAAAATCGGATTTTCAACATCTTTTCCTCCCTTTATTTCTCCCCGGGCGGGGTTGAATATGTTCAGATCTATAATTCTTTTTGAAACGGATTGCGAATCAATATCCGTATGTCTAATCCGATGTTGCCCGCTTCAAATCCGCCATTCGCACCAAAAACGGCTCCGGCGGCAGGAAATCCACCAGTCTCAAATCCCGGCGCTCATTCCCCGAACTGTCGAGAAAGACAACCGTGGGAACGCCTTTGACTTTATATTGCTTGAGCAACTTTTCGTGTATGGGGTTGCCTTTCTGCGTCAGGTCCACCTTGATCATGACAAATTCCGATTTGGATTGCCGGACGATCTCCGGATGGTGAAAGGTCACCTCGTCCAGCTCCCGGCAAGGCGCGCACCAGGCAGCGGAGAAATCGATGATCACCGGCTTCTTCTCCTCAACAGCCCTTGCCATCAGACGATCCGAATAGGTGTGGAACCGGGCGCCAGGTCCGGTAATGACCATGGAGGTGATTAAAAATGCGGCAATGGATAGCCCTGCCGTTCCGGCGACGGTCTTCATCCAGATAAAAGCTTTGAAATCCGCACGCGTCGGATCGATCCAGCCCAGATGAAGCCCCGCTGCCGCTGCCACGACGGCCAGAATCACGGTTCCGGTCGTTGCAGGAAAAAGCGGCCGGATGAAATAGGCCGCCATGCCCACCAGCACCCACCCCATGAGCCGCCGCACCCACAGCATCCAGGTTCCGCTTCTTGGCAGTTTTTCAAGTTGCCCTGAAAATATTCCCAGGACAAAAAGTGGGAGCCCGAGCCCCAGGCTCAACGTAAAAAAGACCAAAAACCCCATCACGGGATTGCCGAGACTGGCTACCCAGGTCAGCAGCCCCAATACGAACGGCCCGATGCAGGGAGCTGCCACCACGCCCAGGGTGATTCCCATAAACACACTGCCGAAATAACCCGCATGGGACTTGGCGGCCGCCTGGGTCAACCAGTAGGGCATCCGGAGCTCCCAGAAACCAAACATGCTGGCCGCAAACCCCAAAAGGATCACAGCCACCGCTCCGAGCACAAGAGGGTTCTGCAACAGGGCTCCCATCAAACCGCCGGTAAGCGCCGCTGCCACACCCAGAGCCGAGTTGGTGATGGCAAGCCCCCCCACATAGCAGGCCCCGTGGGCAATCAGTGCGCCTTTCCCGGATGCACTCCGCCCCCCAAAGTATGAGACCGTGATGGGAATCAAAGGATAGACGCAGGGGGTCAGGTTGAGGGCCATCCCTCCGAAAAATATTCCAAGCAGGGTCCAGACAAAAGCCCATCCTGCCAGACTGCCGTAAACCGGAGCGGGGTCTTCAGCGTCTGCCAAACCTGCCGGCGATTCCCCCACGGGGAGGCCCTGTGCCTGCCATGCTGGAAATCCTTTCGGATCCCGAAAGATCTGTTTGTATCCCAGTTGAACGGCCACACGGGCCGCCGAGTCGCTGCGGGCTCATGCCAGCCCCGCTCAGTAAAAGACGATCTTTCGCGCTTTATCTTCCCCGATAAATTGCTTCAGCGCCCCTTTGTCCCGCCATCGTGCCCACGCGGTGGGCTCCATGGGAAAATTTACTGCCCCCTTAATATGGCCCGTACGATACTCCCATTCCTGCCGGGTGTCCACAACGAGCAATTTTTCTTTCTCTTCCCGGTAAAGCCGATGCAGTTCATCCGTGTCGATCAATCGGTATCCGCCCTGTTTCGCCTCGTTTACAACATCTTCCCACGTGGCCTTTGGCGGATCGCCCGAACGGCTTGGAAGCCAGACGACACCGATGACGATCACCACCGAGGCAAAGGCGATCAAAACACTTTTTGATTTGCTCATCTTTATTTATACCTTTCCTTCCCGTTTCAGCTTGGTCAACAGAAAGGAGGCTCCCGCAGAGGAGATGCCCAGCATTTTCCCCAGGGCAGCGGCATCCAGGGATTCTGTTTTTCTGGCAATGCCAAGGGCTTCCCGTTCCAGCTCTTCGAGCCAGTCTTCGAAAAGAACCAGCACGTCCGGGTCGGTGACCGCCATCAACTGCTCGGACTGGGCAACTTTATTTACCAGGGTCTGGCACATATCTTTTGGATCGACACCTTCGTCCATGCAGGTGGCCAGTCAGCGATGCACCAGTCCCGGCAGGTGCTCCTCCGACGCTTCGTCCGTAAAAGCCAGTAGGAATTCCAGCCGCACTTTTTCGCTGACATATGGAAACAATGCCTTCACTGCGACGGTTATCGATGCCATCGCCTCATCGGGCGACATTCGTTCAATAAGTTCTTTTAATGTGTTCATTGGATTATACAAACTTTCTGTGTTAAAAACCGTTACGGTTGTTCAAAAGATCCTCTGCCAGCGCCCCCAGCCGCCGACAGATGTCGATGATACTCTCGTCCGCCAGTTCATAGTAGACAAACGGTCCTTTCCTCTCCACATTGACCAGGAGTGCACGGCGAAGTTCCTTTAAATGGTGCGAGACAAGTGGTTGTGAGAGGTCGAGGGCTTCAACAATCCGGGATACCGATTTCTTCCCGCCGCTGATGAACAGCAGGATCCTCAGCCGATTCTCGTCCGCCAGGCTTTTGGCTAGAAAAGCAGGGGCTTTGAGATTTCCATCATCAAATAGAAAGGCACCTTTGATCGCTTCCACGTTTCTCCTCATCAATACCAACCCAATCCCCAACGGGGTGGTGTGTTGCGAACCAACACAACAGCATATAAACATACATTTATATGTGTTTCTGAATAATGTCAAAGGAAATGTATATAATGGCCTCCTCTATCAGAGTATAAAAAAGCGCCTCAAGTTGTCGTTTGACACAACTCCAACGATATCTTAATTTGCTGATAGTCCTTACCGGAGATAATGGGTCGGCGGCTGACGTGTGGGAAGCGTTTCGATCGTAACCACCGCAAAATCGAAAAAGTGCGGCCCTCAACATCAATAAAAAGCGAAAGGTTGAATAACAATATGGAAAATTTAAGGAATAAAAAAGCGTTCATCTGTGACATGGACGGCGTGATATACCACGGCAACCGCCTGATTCCCGGTGTCAAGCCGTTTGTCGAGTGGCTGAAGTCGGAAAATAAGCAGTTTCTCTTCCTGACCAATGCCAGTGAGCGGTCACTGCCCGAACTCCAGCAGAAGCTGGAACGGATGGGCATCATGGTCGACACGTCCCATTACTACACCAGCGCGCTTGCCACGGCGAGTTTCCTTTCTGTTCACAAACCGGGGGGAACCGCTTACGTGATCGGCGAGGCCGGACTGATCAACGCCCTTTATGAGGTGGGGTATACCATGAACGATATCAACCCCGATTATGTAGTCGTCGGGGAAACCCGCTCCTATTCTTTCGAAAAGATCGAAAAAGCCATCAACATGGTTGTCGCCGGGGCAAAACTGGTGGGTACCAATCCGGACCTGACCGATCCGGTGGAAAAAGGTCTGGCACCGGCCACCGGTGCGCTCATCGCCCCCATCGAGCTGGCCACGGGGAGGAAAGCTTATTTCGTCGGCAAACCCAATCCCATGATGATGCGCCATGCCCTGAGACGCCTCGGGTGCGGCCGGGAAGACACCGCCATCATCGGAGACCGGATGGATACCGATATCATCGCCGGCATCAATTCCGATATCGACACGGT
>CAZWAE010000219.1:0-6676 GCA_964631805.1 uncultured Desulfobacteraceae bacterium
CGTCCCGCAAAGTGCCGCCGCCGATGGCGGTCACCACCCCCAGTACGACAATGCTAAGGAATAGCCTGCTATTTCGAGGATTGAAAGCGATCGAGGACGTTGCCAGGGACCGAAAGATGCCGTTTCCGGATAGGCACTGGCGAAACAACGTTCTGCTTGAAGCTCCGGTATCATATCCACCCAGAGCGATGCTATCAATATCGAAGAATGCTTCCATTTACCAGCACCCTCGTTTAGGGGTGAAGATATGCTGATACCAATTTTTTTAATGTTTCAGGGGCTAATTGCACTATTGGTTTACAGGGGAGAAATGGTTGAGAATGTCCTCAATTCTATATATTGAAAAATCCTGAATCCGATTGTCAGGATTTGGAAGATGCCGGAAGGGGTGTCTCCATTGCTGCAGTGGTGTCAATTGCTCCAGAACTTTGTCGTTCCATCCGACTGTATAGTGTAATCGGATGCCTGAGGTCATCAAATACCGATAATGAGATGTTTGATACTTTCGAACCACTTCCTTCCAATCGATGAGGAAAACCTCACCCGCAAACTTTCCCGGAATACCGGTGCCATAAGAAACACCGTAATCCCATTTGTGGGATAGATCCAGCCATGTCAACACTTCCACCTTTCGAATATTATTTTTTGAAAGCCAGCCTTCAATCGGTTCGATCTTAAAAGTTTCCTTCGTAAAATCATATGACTTTGCAACGGATATCGACAGGAAGCACAGCAGAAAAACGGCAATCAACTTGGTGCCTACCCGATTTGCCAATTGGCATAAAAAATATCCGGCGCAAATGGAGAAAAAAGGAACAAGATAGATGTAATGTCTTAAAAATAAAGTATGTCCTTTGAGAATACCGATAAAACTGAACACAAAATAGCTGACCAATATAAATGTCAACATTTCGGACAACTCCTGGTTTTTCCACAGGGTCCATGAGAAGAAGCAATATACGATTGCTGTGGCCGTTAATAACAATTGCAACACGCCGCCCAAATAATAATAGTGCTTAAAGAACGTGATGGGTATTGTGGCCATCTCTGGGGTTATAAAAGCTTTAGTATAATCCCGGAAAAACAAGAAAACATCCACATAGTCTGGCGGGCCGGGCTGTAAGGTGAATTGTATCGCGTACAGCATCGGTAGAATCGCTACTGAAGCCGTGAAAAGGGCATATATCTGCAAACGAAGACGAATTGGGAAATGCCGATACTTTATAAACAAAAGCAAAAAGAACGCTGCTATGGACGAATAGGAGGGGATATAGGTCAAAAATGCCAGGCCTAGGCAAACACCGGATATGATAAGATCACTGGGGTAATAACGATCCTTCACAAATAGGGATTGCAGCCGCCAAAATGCAATTAGGATCAGAAAGGTCTGCCAAGCACAAGGCAAGGCGCTTCTTGAAAACCGGACATGCAAGACGGTCACGGCCAAAATAAAAGAAGCGTAAACACCCGTCCTGACGTTAAAACGGTCGCGGGCAACCCAAAACGTGACCAGGATGGATATCGTACCGATTACGGCCGAATTAAACAGCGCAAAATGATGGTAGGTTCCAAATAGTTTTGCGGGAATTCCGCATATCAGGGAAAAAAACGGGCATGCAACGTTACCCCACCACACATAAAACGCCCTATATTCATCTGAGTTGATAAACCTTGCTCCGTTCAGATTATGAACTCTTAAAATGAGCCCCAGCAATATGGCGCCGAAAGGTGCTACCATCCATTTGGTTCTTTTTAAACTTGGTTCAAAATCCACGTCATAAACGCCTTGTTATTTCTAAGGTTTCTATTGTTAACATCTCTGATTCCCGGCCGATGCAGTGGGGGATCTGCAGATGTCAGCGATGGGCGAGTATCCCAACTATTCGCAAGGGATATGCCAGGATGGGTGTTGAGAAGGATTTTTAAAAAGGTGTTTTTACTTATGATTAAAATACTGTAATTACAGATCAAATTTCATGAATACGGTCCGTGGGAATATAAAGGTCAAGGAGAGATTTCGGAATGAGAATCTTGGGGTTGCACAAATCTCTGTGCAACCTTGACTATAATTTTGTGCATTCGGGATGAAAGAAGAGTGGAGGCTCCGGAGGTGGTGAAAATTTTGGCATTGTAACCCAAAAAAAGGTGCCTTGGAAATAGAGCTCCGGTAGACCGGATTTCCGGGCGGCCAAAACACTACCTTCTTTTAGGTTATGGATCCGGAAAAATGACCAAATTTCCTGGAACAGTTCACTATTTTTGTATGAAAGAAACGATCAGGATTTCGAGAAAAAGCTGACATTTGGGTACTAAACGAGGGAAGGGCCACTGTTGATATTCGTCACGAGAACCCATTGGCTGAAATCGAATTTTTCTGTAAACGTAAATCCCCACTAGTTCGCCCCAAAAAGCAAAAGAAAATCATTCTGTCACTCAGCTAAACTGAACTCGAAAACGATATGGGAAGCCTTGTAATCGAGAATGATAGCTTAATTACCAGGTCATTGAGTTGGACCAGAAAAGTCATGAAAGCATTGGATAACAGTATATATTTATCGCCTATAAATCAGAATTCAAAACCGCTTAGTGTCTCTTCATAGTACTTCGCAATAAACATCAAACCTCTATTACCTACAAATCGAACGCAAATTCCCCTTCAATTAGAGCATAACTCAACTTTCTGGATTCGTTACCCAGCGCAATGAAAAATGCCAATGGCAAGAATCTAACCGCAAAAACAGGAAGTTCCCAAACCCGGGCGCCCCCTTAAGTATCCGATATAGTGCCCGAAGGGAGCATTAAAAGACAAATATGCTGGGATGGCTTAAATTGGAAGAGCAGCTGACTGGTTTTGCAAACAGATACGGATAGAATGCACATTGATCGGCTTCGATCCAACGGTGCATGGTCGCTATGGCATGCCCTTTTCGCTCGATTTGTCCATCTTTAGTGCGTAATACTTGCCAATCTGTGTTCCCGCCAATGTATCATAAAAGACCAAGATTTTCATATTGGCACCCGGACCGATAGTATTTCAAGCTTTTCTCAGAGTCCGGTGGTCGTCGGACACAGCGTTTCTATCGGGGGGGGGGCGCTCTCGGACCGGTTGATAGCTGTTTGTCGTAACGCAATCATTGTGCCAGAATTCCGATACTGTGTGATACAACTCTAACCATTTGTTTAATTAATAAAATTTTTTCGATTAGAAACCTTGTCGGATCGGAAGGGGCTTAAAATAGAAGGGATAAGAGAAATCGCTTACCCATTTAAAGGGAATCCTGTCCCCAGAAGAAGAGCAAATCGGCAAAACAGTGGTAGGAAGTAACACTTTCTATATTGAAAGAAAGGGGCAGGCCTGAGTGGAGCTTATGTCTTTTCAATGGCGACCGTTTCACATTCCGCCATAAGTCACTCTTTTTCACGGTAGGTCAGCCATCTGGGATAGTACAGCCCCCATTGGATGGCCGACGCCCTGAGGATGAAAATCACGCCGATGGCAAATAATCTGTTAACGTCATGGAAGGGAAAGGTGTCGTTTGAAACGGCGAAGACAATGGCACCGAGGAGGGCGGGGGTTGCGTAAAATTCCTTGCCGAGTATTAGGGGCATTCTGCCGGTGAGCATATCGCGGATCATGCCGCCGGCAATGCCGGTCATAACCCCCATCAAAACGGCAACCGGGTTGGAAAAACCAAGACCGATGGTTTTCTCCGCGGCCAGGATGGTAAACAGGGACAGGCCGAAGGCATCGAGGAACAGGAGCAGCCGCAGCAGATGATCGATATACCGGATCAGGAAAAAGGTCAGGATGGACGCCGCTATGGCGACCCAGAGATAGGTCAGGTCCGCAATCCAGAAAACGGGACTGGTATCCACAATGACGTCCCGCAAAGTGCCGCCGCCGATGGCGGTCACCACCCCCAGTACGACAATGCTGAAGATATCCATATCCTTTTTACCGGCCGCGATGACCCCTGAAACGGAAAAAGCGGCGATCCCGATCAATTCCAGATAATAGATCATTACGGTTCTCTGCTAAGCTCAGGTTGCCTCCGAAAAGAGGCCCATGGGTATCGATCCGTAAGCCGGGCAACTGTCTGAGCCGGTTAGGCCGCATTGGGGCCGCCGCGACGCGGTGCGGCTGAACTACTTCCCAAGTGCCTGGTTGTAAAGCGTTTATTTTAAAAAGTCATCAACGGCGGCCCTTATGCGGCCTTAGCGGCGAGTTTTGGCCGGCAGGAGGAGCGATGCCCATAGGCCGGCCCGATGATGACGCCTTATTCGTCGATAACCGATCGGATCATATCAAACCGATGGGTCGGAATGCCGATCCCGATTCATCGAATGGCAATGGGCTCCGAATATCCCAGTTCCAGGTCCCATGGAAAGCGGATCCATGTGTCCTGGCTGACCTCGGTGATGTAGGTATCCACCAGGGGTTTCCCTGCGGGCTTGGCGTAGATCGTCGCAAAATGAGCTTTGGGGACCAGGTCCTTCACAACCCGGGCGGTAGCCCCGGTATCCACCAGGTCGTCGATGAGGAGAAATCCCTCCCCGTCTCCGTCGAACCCTTTCAAAATCCCGGTTTCCCCCTGGGATTGTTCATCATAGGTAACCACGCAGATGGTGTCCACCAGGCGAATTTCCAATTCACGGGAAACGATGGCAGCCGGCACCAACCCGCCCCGGGTGATGGCGATGATGCCCTTTAAGGGTTTAAGGTCAAGCAGCCGCCAGGCCAGGGCTCTTGCGTCCCGATGGATTTCCGACCAGGAGACCACGAAATCTTTTTGGTATCGGCTATCGCGTATGGTTGTCATGTCTGGGTCCCTTCTTTTATTCATCTTGAAAACCCTGGTCCTCTGGGCCAGGATTCTTTATTCCTCCGGGGTTCCGGGTGCCGGGCACCAATCCGGTGCCGGACTGTCGGGATCCACTCCGGCCATCAGCAGGCCGATGCGCTCCCGGGTGGCATCTTCACACGGCACCACGCCCATGATACGGCCTTCGAACATCACCGCAATACGGTCCGACAGCGCCAGTACTTCGTCCAGATCCTCGGAGATCACCAATGTGGCCGTGCCGGCGGCCCGCTGCTCGGAAAGGCGCTGGTGGATATATTCGGCCGCACCGATATCCACGCCCCGCGTCGGCTGGGCCGCGATCAAGACCTTTGGCTCGCCCGAAAGCTCCCGGGCCAGAATCAGTTTCTGGATATTGCCGCCCGAGAGGTTTCCTGTGGGGGTTTCCAGGGTCGGGGTTTTGACCGCGTACTCCTTTACCAGCCGGCGGCAGTGCTCGAAAATATTGGTAAAACGCAAAAAACCGTTCCGGCAGAAGCGACGGTCGGCGTGGGCCAGGAGCATCAGATTTTCCACAATGGTGAAATCGTTGATAGCGCCGTCTCGCATGCGCTCTTCCGGAACGTAGGCCAAGCCTGCCCGGCGCACGCCTTTCGGGTTTCCCCCGGGCAACGGTTGATCATCTATGCGAATCTCTCCGCTGCGGGGTTTTCGCAGCCCGACAATGGTTTCGGCCAACTCCCGCTGGCCGTTGCCCGAAACCCCGGCAATGCCCAGCACCTCGCCCCCCTTCACGGTCAGGCTCAGGTCACAGACCGCATCGGTCCCGCGATCTCCTGCCACGACCAAATGATCGATTTCAAGGCGCGCCCGTCCGATCGTAACTTCTTTTTTGTCCGGCGCCAGCTTGACTTCGCGCCCCACCATCATTTGGGCCAGCGCCTCCCGGCTGGTGTCGCAAGGCCGGGTTTCGCCGGTAACCCGACCGTTGCGCAATACAGTAATTCGGTCGCTCAGGCTCAACACTTCATGCAGTTTATGGGAGATAAAAATCAGGCTGCGGCCGTCCGCCGCCATCTGCCGGAAAGTGACGAACAGTTCATCCACCTCCTTGGGGGTCAACACCGCCGTGGGTTCGTCCAGCACCAAAATGGAGGCGTCTCTGTATAGCGCCTTGATGATCTCCACCCGCTGGCGTTCCCCTACGGCCAGTTGCCAGACGTAGGCCGCAGGGTCCACTTCCAAACCAAAGATTTCCGATAACCGGGCAATTCGTTTGGACACGCTTTTCAGGTCGGTCAGGGGGCCGCGGGCGGACCGCAGCCCCAGGGCAACATTTTCCGCCACCGTCAGGGTGGGAACCAGCATGAAGTGCTGATGAATCATGCCGATCCCATGGGATATGGCATGGGCCGGCGATGTCAGTCTGAGGGTTTCTCCGTTGAGGCGGATGTGACCCGCGTCGGGCTGATAAAGACCGTACAGGATCTTCATCAGGGTACTTTTGCCGGCGCCGTTTTCTCCCAACAACGTGTGCACCTCGCCCTTTAAAAGGTCGAAATTGACCTCTTCGTTGGCAATGACCCCGGGAAACCGCTTGGTGATTCCCCGCATTTCCAATACCGGTGTGCCCTCGGCCTGATTCATATTTTCCCCCCGGGAACTAGTGGGTTTTAACTTTACCCCCCTTGACGGCTTCAATAGCATCCAGGCCGATCTGTTTTACGGCAGGCGGCAGTTTATAGGCATCGTTGAATTCGATCGTAAGACCACCGTTGGCCAGGGTAACGGCGTATTTTTTCCCACCCAGAACGCCATCGTCCATATCGTTGATGATCTTTCGCAAAATCACTTCCCATTTGTAGACCTGGCTG
>CAZWAE010000220.1:0-6672 GCA_964631805.1 uncultured Desulfobacteraceae bacterium
AGGTCCGCACTCTCCAGCTCTTCCAGGGTTGCCCGGAATGCCGCCATCAGATCTTTGGGCAGAGCCCGGATAAATCCCACCGTGTCGGTGATGATCACCTCCATATCCTCGGGAAACTTCAACCGCCGGCTGGAGGGATCGAGGGTTGCAAACAGCCTGTTTTCGGCCGTCACCCGGCTTCGGGTCAGGGTATTGAGCAGGGTGGACTTTCCCGCGTTGGTGTAACCGATGATGGAGATGATGGGAAGTCCCTTTTTGTTTCGCCGCACCCGTTGCTGTTTCCGGTGTTTGCGGACGTTGGCCGTCTGCTTTTCCAGCCACGCGACGCGCTGCCGGGCGCGTCTGCGGTTGATCTCCAGTTTGGTTTCTCCGGGCCCCCTGCCCCCGATTCCGCCGGTGAGCCGGGACATGGCCGTGTTTTTGGTCACCAGCCTGGGCAGCATGTATTTCAACTGGGCGAGTTCCACCTGCAGTTTTCCCTCCCTTGTCCGGGCGCGCTGGGAGAAAATGTCCAGGATCAGCTGGGTTCTGTCAATGATCTTGAGGTCGACACGGTCGGAGAGAGAGCGGATTTGGGACGGGTTCAGATCCTGGTCGAAAATGATGAGGGACACGGCCTTGCGGAGCGCCAGGATCGACAGGTCCTGAAGCTTGCCAAGCCCCATGAGAAATCGAGCATCGGTTCGTTTCCGCAGCTGCAAAACGGTGTCGGCGATGACGATCCCGGCGGAACGGGTCAACTCCCTGAGCTCATCAAGGGAGTCTGTGGCCGTCTTTCGCGGTGAGGTCGTTACACTGACCAAAAGAGCTCGCTCCTTGCCCCGATCCGCCTTGAGCCGGGCTCGTGTCCGGTCGATTTCATCCTCCAGCGCCCTTATCATCGACAGACAGTCGATCTCCATTTCCCATGGATTCATGGGGGGGAACAGGCGATAGGGGGATTTGGCCTCCATATCGGGTAGAATGTGGCCCGCATGTACCTTTTGGGGCATCCCCTGGCTATCCATGGTGACGGCAGCCATCACGTCCAGACGGAGCAGTAAAAGGTCGGTCAAATCGTCCCCGGTCAAGGGCTCGCCCTTTAAATGGGTATGAACACACCGAAGCCCCTTCAAACGGCCGGGAAGGGTGCGATAATCCGGTGTGTCGGGGATGACGATCTGCTGGGGGCTGCCGGCAATGACGCAGATGATTCTGCCTTTGCGGTTGATGAGAAGCCCGACCTGGCGGCGGGTTTCGTGGGAAAGACGGCAGAGGTCCCGGGAAAGTTCCGGGGTGACCAACATCTGGACCGGGATGCGCCGGCTGTTCAGCTTTTCAAGCCGCCGGACCTGGTTGGCTTTGAGCCCGTCCGTATGTCCGTATATTTTTTTCATGCCGTATCAAAGGGCGGGCGGGTGAAAAGCGGTGCGGGTAGAGCAATGCGTCACCCTACAGGTTCTCCGGTTCATCTTCAACGGCAAGGGTTTCAAAACGGGTGTAAGCACCCAAAAATGCCAGGGGAACGACCCCCACCGGTCCGCTTCGCTGTTTGGCAAGAATCAGTTCGGCCTTTCCCTGATTGGGATTGTTGGGGTCCTTGTTGTAGACCTCATCCCGGTAGATAAACGCCACCACATCCGCGTCCTGTTCCAGGGCTCCCGATTCACGGAGATCCGCCAGCTGGGGCCGTTTGTCGCTCCGCTCTTCCAGTTTCCGGTTCAACTGGGACAATGCCACCACCGGCACGCTCAACTCCTTTGCAAGCGCCTTTAAAGATCGGGAGATTTCTGATATTTCAAGGTCCCGGCGTTCGATGCCGGACCTGGATTTCATCAGCTGCAGATAGTCGATGAATATGAGCCCCAGCCCCTTTTCCATCTTCAGTCGTCGGGCTTTTGCCCGGATGGTCATGGCTGTGATATCCGGAGAATCGTCGATGAAGATGGATGCCTCGGAGAGGGTCGCTGCGGCATCGGTGAGTTTTATCCAGTCATCCTGGCTGAAAAACCCGCTTCTCACGCGGTTCGAATCGATCCTGGCTTCGGAACACAGCAGCCTTAGCGTCAGCTGCTCTTTTGCCATTTCCAGGGAGAAGATCGCCGTGGGAATCCCTTCATCCACAGCGGCGTTCCTGGCAATATTCAGGGCAAGGGCGGTTTTGCCCATACCGGGCCGGGCCGCCAGAATGATGAGGTCCGAGTTCTGGAGACCGGCTGTCAGGCTGTCGAGCTTACGGTATCCGGTGGTGATGCCGGTGATCAGCGCCTTGTTGCCCTGGCGTTCTTCCAACATCTCCATATTGTCGAGAATGATTTTGCCGATGGGGTAGAACGCAGGCCGGATCTTGTCCTGGGAGAGTTCGAAAATGGAGCTTTCCGCAAAATCCAGAACATCCTCAACATCTCCCCGGTCGTCAAAACACCGTTTGACGATGTTGTTGGATTTTTCGATCAGTCGCCTTAAGCTCGCCTTATCGTGAACGATCTTTGCGTAGTGCGGTGCGTTGATCGCCATGGGGACCGCATCGATGAGCTTTGCGAGGTAAACCGCACCGCCCACCGCCTCCAGATCATCTTTTTCCCGTAGAATATTGGTCAGGGTCACCAGGTCCACCGGTTCGTTGCGGGAAAACAGGTCCGCGATGGCCGAGTAAATTTTCTGGTGGGCGGTTTTATAGAAGTCTTCGGGAGAAAGGATTTCAACGACATCCAGCAGGGTGTCGTTGTCGATCAGAACGGCGGCGAGGACCGAGTCCTCCGCCTCAAGGCTCTGGGGCGGAATGTGATAAAGGGACGGGTCCTTTTTGGGTGGCATTCGGCTTTCAGCCATTTTTCTATAGGTCGGCGTGTCTGATGTTACGGGTTAATACGGTTTCTTATGGATCGGCTTGCGGAATGCCGCAACGGCATGCCGGAAATCCTTCAAAATCCCATTGACGGCGACCGTCAATCCGATATCGGGACACAGCGGACGGGTGCCCGCCCTGATATGTCATCGAAAAGGATAGAACCACACAGAATTGTCAAAGCGCCGAACGGAATGTTATTCCGGAACGACTTCTACACTGATCTCCGGCTCGACATCCGAATAAACGCGGACGGGAATTTTGAATACGCCCAGGGTCTTGATCGGTTCCTTGAGCATCACCATCCGTTTTTCCACGGTAATCTCCTGCTTTGCCAGGGCGTTGATAATATCCCGAACGGTGACGGACCCATAGAGGCGATCTTCATCACTCACCCTCGCGGGGATAGTGCAGGACACCTCCTTGAGCATCGCCGCCATCTCTTCGGCAATGCCCTTCTCCTTGGCGATCTGCAGGTCGAACTTGGCTTTCTGCTGCGCCAGCATCTTTCGGTTTGCCGGTGTCGCCGGGACGGCCTTGTCCTGAGGGAGAAGATAATTCCGGGCATAGCCGTTTGCTACCGTTACTTCGCTGCCGATGATGCCCAGTGCATCAATGGTTTCTTTGAGTATGACTTTCATTGTGCTACCTCCGTATAAGCGATTAAGGAATCCCGGAGTATCCGGTTTGCAATTCCTCAACTATCCTTTTTTAAATCCAGTTTTCGAAAATTTAACCACATATCGAAAAACCCAAAAGCAATGACCACGATCAGGGCCATCTGCTGAAGCGCTATCAGGCTGTAGAGGAAAAACCGAAGCGCTTTCGGAAAATTCTTTTTTTCAAAGAAGAACGAGATGATCGCGATGCCCTGAAAAAAATAGACGGTCATCAATATCAGCAGCCCGTTTAAACCGAACATCTTGAGCCCCTTGGCAGACACCAGCAGTATCACCCCGCAGCCGATGACCCCCCACACCAGATGGTCCGGTGCACGCCACTGGTTCAATCTTCCGAAAGCGGGTACCATGAGGTTCCGGCTTTTCAAAATCGGACGTGCCAGCAGCAGTGTCGTCCATGCAACGAAAAGGGAGGACACCACCGCAAATGCGGGAATGACCCGGACCAGAACGTACTGGATCTGGGGCATGGACTCCGATATCGCCCGGATGTTTTCTTCGGACACCCCGATGTTCCGGTACAGGTCCAGGGTCAGCTCAAGGTTTTGGGCCACATAAGCTGAAATCAGGGCAACGATACCGGTATTTGAAACCCCGCTGTAAAAAAACAGACAACCGGCGGCCGTCAGCAGCACGATGCCACAAACATATAAAATCGTTTGTTCCACCGACAGGTTGACCTCGAACATCTCCGCCAGAAGAAATCCGAGCAGCATCAGTTCCGAAAAAACCAGTACATCCACCGACAGCCTTCCGAGGACCACCAGCATGGCGGCCATGGTGCCGATGGGAATAAACGCACCGTTGGTCCGCCCCAGTTTTGCACGATAAAAAAGAACCGGCAGCGGAATGAACAGTGCGCAGAAAAAACCGACAATCGGCATATGCATAGCGGCAGTGAATATCAAACTGGTGATCGCAATGCCGGTGACAATATCTTTAGACATATCTTCCTTGATGACGTCCAAAAAGCTGAAATCATCAGATGCCCGGTTGTTTTTCCGAACACTCTCGCAAAGGCGCTGCATTCACGAGATCATCGCATACTGCATCAGGAAGAAGCGCTCCCGGATGGTCTTTATCCGGGATTCAGGTTTCCCACATAAGGCAGCAGCGCGATGGTCCGGGCTCTTTTAATGGCCACTGTCAACGTCCGCTGGTGCTTGGCGCAGGTGCCGGAGATCCGCCGGGGTATGATCTTACCGCGTTCGGTTATAAAATGCTGCAGCGTTTTGGACTCTTTATAATTGATGGTCAGGGAGCTGTCAGCACAAAAACGGCAGACTTTTCTGCGATGATAAACGCGCTTTTTTCTTCGGGTGAACGGTTTTTTTCGGCCTTTCTGGCCGTAAGATCGTGATGGTCCAGGCATGGGATTACGCCTCCTTGATGGTTTCGTCGGTCTCGGATGTGTCCTCTTTCACTTCGTCAGCCTTGGATTCTTCAGGCGCCGGTGCTTCAGCCGATGCTTCGTCCGCAACCGTCCCGGACACCTCATTCTCCTCGGACGCCTTATCGTCGGTTTCGACCGGCGCATCCTCCTTGGCCTCCTCTTCCGGTGCTGGTGCCATCGCAGCTAATAGGCTTTCCGGGTCGGCGTCTTCGTTAAGCAGGACGGTCATATACTTCAACACGCGGTCGTCGATCCTGAAAAACCGCTCCATCTCATCGACCACAGCACCCATGCCGCAATAGTCCGCCCGGACGTAATAACCCCTGGACTTCTTTTTGATATCGTAAGCCAGCCGTCTTGATCCCCACTCATCCATTTTGATCAATGTGCCGCCCTGGGCGGGAATGAGATCGTTCAGCCGATTAAAAACAGGAACCCGGCCTTCTTCTGAAAGGTCCGGGTCCATTATGAAAATAGTTTCATACCGTCGCATAAAGCCTCCTTTTGGCTAATAAAGCCCCGGACGAAAACCGGAGCAAGGAAAATATACGAAATTAAAAAAGGTTAGCACACAAATAGGCTAACCCCGTTGCATTTTTTGGTGGGCCGTGAAGGAATCGAACCTTCAACCTACTGATTAAGAGTCAGGTGCTCTGCCTAGTTGAGCTAACGGCCCCTGTCACAGGTCAAGCGTAAATCGGCCTTGTATCAATTAACAAATATGCTGTCAAATCTTTTTAACCCAAATATTTCATTAAAATTCTTAAACAAAGTTTTTTTAATAAATCATCAGATGGTTAAAACAGCCTGAGATCAATTCTCCAGGCGACACTTTGTAACGAGCGGGTATTCGCGCTACGGCATAGAACTTTTCACCCTTCGGGCGCGCCCGAGGCGCTCATTTGCTGCGTTATCAGAGGCTTGCGGTAGCATGAGTACAGCTGTGCCTCTGAATGCCTTGCAAATGAACGCCTCGAACGCGTGAAATATTCGTGTTAACGGCGCCTGGCACCTTTTTTCATCTGCCGGCGGCCTTTTTTCCAGGCAATTTCGCCTTTTTTCTTTTTTTTCAAAGGATTATTTCTCCGGCCCGTCTCGGGGATACCTTTGATATGGAAACTGCCGGCCGGATCTGACGCTTTATCACCGGTTTTATCCTTTTCTTTTCGGGGGGGCGGTTTTTCTTTGGGCAGGGGAGGGCCTGTGAAGCAACCGGTGGGGATGTCCGATGTCAGGTAGAGAACCCCTCCACACTCACTAAGCATCAGGCCCCTTTCCAGCAAAGCCTGGGACAGGACGCTGAGCAGCACCGGGTCCGATCCCCGCCGCCGCCCGATTCTCACGGCCATCTCCGGTGCTTTGGCGAGAACGATCCGGACATTGTCTGAGGGGGATATCCCCTTTTCCAAAGCATGCGGGTATGCTCGTTTCCGGACACAGGTGTAAAGGAGTTTCGGAGGGCTTTCTGAACTTTTCCATATGGGCGCATGTTTTTGTTCGGTTGCCCGGATTAAACGGTCCTTGATTTGAACCGATGGCGTCGGGAACGACAGCAAAAGTTCATTGATATGTGCCAGGCGGACATGCCTCCAGCCCTCCTCTTCATGAACCGCCTTGAGCAGATCCTTGATTTTCACATACCCGTTTTTATCGGGAACCAGGCCGAATTCATCCGGCCGGCGTCCCAGCACGTAGCCGAGAAACCTGTCCAGTGGTTTTAGTGATTTTCTGTTTCGCATATTCCGCTGTCTTGACCTGCATCTAATGATCTG
>CAZWAE010000221.1:0-6672 GCA_964631805.1 uncultured Desulfobacteraceae bacterium
TGTTCGGTATCGGCGGCATGAGTTTCTCTTTCGGCGAATTCACCATCGGCGGCATCGGCCTTGCGGGTATCACCGGAGTTGTTTTGAATCTGATCCTGCCCGGTAAAAAGGAGAGGACAGCGGTCGCTGACCAAGCTGATTAAGACTCTTTCCCCAAGTGGCCGGCGCTTCTAACACCAGTGCCCGTATTCAAACAATAATTTTGAATACGGGCACATGATGTTTATTTCGATTCACGAATAATCGGAATCCCCGAAGACAAGTCTCACTCATGCTCCCTGGCGGCCCGGTCGATATCGATGATCTTGCCCTCCAGATATTTCTTGGTCTCATACTGGGTGATGTTCATGAGCTTCCGTGTGATTTCACCCATGTGATCGGCCTGTTTATTTATTTTTGAAGCGGTGGCAAACAGGGGATGATCGCTGTGGAGATCCATCGCCATCAATTCGGTATATCCGCAGATGGCTTGCAGCGGTTGGTTCAGCTCGTGGCATACGGCACCGGCCAGTTCGAGAACGCCTTGGAGTTTCTCCGTTTTGACCTTGTCGGCCTCAGCCTGTTTTCTCCAGGTGATGTCCGAAATGGTGAATATGGCTTTTTCCGTGGGATTGACCGGATCAAGACCCCGCATTTTCACATGTCCGATAAAGGTGGTACCGTCCTTTCGCCTGAACACCACATCATCCACGGCCACCTTCTCTGTTCGTAACCGGTCGTAAGCGGTTTTGCCGAATTTGTGGTAGTCCTTTTCGAGAGCGTAGAAGGTTCGAACCGCCTTTTCTTTGAAGTCCGATTCCGAATCAAACCGAAACATCGCCCGCATGGAATTGTTCACCCATTTCACCACCTGGTTTTCGACCAGCCCGATGCCCACCGGTGAAATGGAAAGGATGCTGTTCAATGTCTCGTGATGTTCTTTTAATGTCTCC
The DNA here is from genome assembly GCA_964631805.1 of uncultured Desulfobacteraceae bacterium. Lineage (GTDB taxonomy): Bacteria > Desulfobacterota > Desulfobacteria > Desulfobacterales > CAZWAE01 > CAZWAE01. The sequence goes on from CAZWAE010000221.1 coordinate 933, forward strand.
TGGGTCTGCCTGCGTTCGGTGACATCCGTGAAAAAATTGAGCGTGGCGGGCTGCTGCCGCCACTCGATCAGCATACCGGTGACTTCGACCCATAGGGTTTTTCCGTTTTTGGTGATTACGCGGCATTCATAGGTCGCGGGGGTGGATAGGCCTTTTACTTTTTCTACATGGCGTTCAAGCACCATTTCCCGGTCATCCGGGTGGATAAGCTTGAACGGATCGGATCGGTTCAACAACTCCTCCTTTGTATACCCAAGCACAAAGGCGATGGCCGCATTGGCAAAGACGATTTTCAAATCCTGGGCCACCAGGATTCCGACATTGGAGTTCTCCACCACCTCGCGGTATCCGGCTTCACTCTCAACTGGCCGTTTTTCGGCTGACTGAATCCCGGACAGCCTGCTTTCCAGCTCCCGGATCCGCTTTTCAAGGGCTTGATATGTCGGTTTTTCTCTCATATGAGACCTCCGGTCTCCATCTGTTCGTAGTCTTTTCCAATGGTATTGTCGGCACTCAACAAAGATTCCTTGAGCGTTTTATTTAGACCGTGAAAACCATGTCCTATGGGCGAGGTCGGAGATAGATGGCTATACCCCATCCTCCATCTCTTTGGCGACCGCTTTTTTGAGGGCCTCGCTGTGGATGCGGCCGGCAAAATGGACCGGGCTTTTGCCGTGGATGGGATCCCAGTTGGAGGGGTCCGCGCTGCAGAAAAACTGGGCCTCAAGGCCCATGCGGATGATGGCCGTTTCCGCCTCAAGGCCGATGATCCGCCGGGCGGCCTGCCACGTCGCCGCACAGGGCGCGCCACGGACCACCTCGATCTCCGAAATTTTGCCATCCTTTAAACGAACGCTGAATTCCGGGGCGCCGAAGTTTTCACCATAAGCTCCCAGGCAGACCTGCCGGGACAGCCCGCATCAGGTGGGAGGGGTGATCATGCCTTCCACCTTCAGCTTCTTGCCGGAGGCCACCACAGGGATCCCTTTCCGTGAGCAAATGACGGCCAGGTCATGGGAAAGATCCGGATGTTTGAGAAAGTCAAGGACCATGTCGGCACTGAAGTCGTCGACAAGGTAGGCGTCCGTATCATCCAGGATGTCGGGCAGCGGGCCGTCAATGGAGACCGTTTCCAGCTCGAACATCTCTTGGCCGTATTCGCGGATGCCTTTGATCTTGCTTTCGCCGCTGCCGTTTTGTTGAAATACGAGAATTTTCTGTTTTATGGGCACGTCAGTCCTTTTCAATCTTTGCCAGTTGATTTTCGAAGGTTTCGCGGATTTGATCCGCAGAATCGGTCAGTGTTTCCAGTTCGTCGTACAAAGCGTCAACGGAAGTCTGCGCGGTTTTAAGCTCCTTGGAGAGATCGGCGATTCGGTTCCCCTCTTTTTTCTGGGAAGCGGCTATGAGTTCGGTGTTACAGTCGCCTATCTTTTGTTCGAGGCGTGTAATAGCCTTTTCCACCTCCTTCATCCTGAGGTTGATCGGTTTCAACGCCTTTCCTTTATCCGCATTGATCCGGGATCTCATTTTGCGAAGCTCTTTTTTGGTCAGTCGCCCACCCGGAACCTCTTCGGGATCACCTGACGGGTCTGAATCGGTGGTGGCCGTTTCATCTTCCCAACCGCCTTTTTCAAGAAATTGCTGGTATCCGCCATTAAAAACCTCCTGACGGTCGTTTTTGAAAACAATCAGTTTCTCTGCCAGGGCGTGGAGAAACATTTCGTTATGGGTCACCATGATCACCGTGCCGTCGAAGTTGTCGATGGCCGCCAATAGCGCATCGCAGGCATCCATATCCAGATGGTTGGTGGGTTCATCGAGCAGGAGGAGGTTTACTGGGGTGACCAGCAGCTTTCCGAGCATGACCCGGCTTTTTTCACCCCCCGACAGTACACTGATTTTTTTCAAGGCATCATCACCGGGAAACATCATGGCGCCGCAGACGTTCCGAGCCACCTGGCGGTCCACATCACTGTAGGAATAGAGCACCTCCTCCTCCACGGTACGAGAGTCCACCAGTGTTTTAAGATTGGTCTGTTCAAATATCCCCTTATTGATATTGGGGTTGTAACGGATCTCTCCGGTTTTCTGGGTCAGGTGACCGGCCAGGAGTTTGAGAAGGGTCGTTTTGCCTTTCCCATTTTTACCCACGACGCAAACCCTTTCGCCTGCGCCGATGGTAAAATCGAGATCCTGAATCAATGGCTTCTCTTCATGGTACGCAAAGGCCAGATCTTTGACCTGTACCACCTGTTTCCCTGGCAGCGGGGTGGAACGGAATGAGAAATCAAGGGTTTTCAAGGTATCCAGTTTATCTTTTTTTTCCATTTTGGATAGGGTCTTGACCCGTGATTGAACCAGGTTCGCCAGTCTGGCCTTGGCTCGAAACCGGGTGATGAACAGCTCGATCTCCTTTTTCCGTTTTTCATCGTTCAAGCGCGTTTTTTCGTAAATCTCTTCATCCTGGGCGATCTGCGCATAATATTTTTCGGTGTTGCCCGTGATTTTGCGGATCTTTTTCCGGTGGAGCCCCAGGGTATGGGTTACGATACCGTCCATAAACCCGCGATCATGGGTGATCAGCAGCAATTCATGGGGCCAGCTGTTGAGAAATTGTGTAATCCAACGGATGGAGGTGATATCGAGGTAGTTGGTCGGTTCATCCAAAAGCATCAGATCCGGCTCGGAGACCAGGGCTTTGGCCAGGTTCAGGCGAACCTGGTAGCCTCCGGAAAACTCATTCGGATGGCGCTGCATGTCCGGGGCGGTGAACCCCAATCCGAAAAGGATCTTTTCTACTTTCCAGTGATGCTCACTTTCAGCTTCGGAAAGGCCCGTCATTCCCTCGGCCAGCACGGTATCCTTAGTAAAAGCGATCTGCTGGTGTACATGCCCGATCCGATAATTTTTAGGCCCACTGATGGCACCTGCATCCGGATGGGCTTCCCCGGTGATGAGGCGAAGCAGGGTGGTTTTGCCGTGTCCGTTCCGTCCCACCAGGCCGATACGTTCCCTCGAGTTGATCCTGAAATTGATATCCTCGAACAGGATCTGGCCGCCGTAACTTTTTGAGAGACCTTCAACGCTGATCATAAAAACTGTTTTGCCTTTATCTGTAAGCCAATATGCCTGGGTGATTCGTATAGATGACTGAGGCCGAAGTGTCAATGAATAGGAGCCTCTTAGCGGTATTCCCCTGCTGTGCTATCGGGCCTCTACTTTGCCAATTCGGTTTTTACAGCCAACCCGAGATTTTCCATACTATAGGGTTTTTTGATATATTGACCGACACCAAGAGCCAGGGCCTCCTTGACGCGTTTCGTTTCTGAAAATCCGCTTGCGATGATCGCCTTTTGTCGAGATTGTAATTTTAATATATCTCTGTAGGTGTCGAGACCATCCAACCCGTTTTCCATGATCATATCCAGCAACAGAAGATCGGCTGTTCCGGTCTTTAAATATTCAATCGCTTTTTCACCGCTTGGAGCGGTTTTCACCTTGTAACCCAGTTTTTTTAGCATGCCCGATGCGATCTCTCTCTGGTCGTTCACGTCATCCACCACTAGTATGGTTTCATTGTGGCCCATCAATTTTTCGATGGGAACGGAAGCTGCTGAAAACAGGTCTTCCCTGGTAGCCGGGAAAAAAAGTGTAAATACAGAACCTTTTCCCGGCTGGCTTTTAACGTTTATATAACCGTTGTGATCCTTGACCGTTCCCCATACAACCGCCATGCCGAGGCCTGTTCCGCTTCTGCCCATGACTTTCTTGGTATAGAACGGTTCAAATATTCGCTCAATATTTTCAGGATGGATGCCCATCCCCGTATCGATCACCTTGAGAACTGCGTACTCCCCCTCCTCCACATCATCATAGCCGCCAATGGGCTTGTCAACGTATCGGTTGGCCGTGGAAATTATGATCTTTCCCGTATCGTCTATCGCCTCAGTCGCATTGGACACCAGGTTCATTATGGTTTTGGACAGGTGGACCTGTGAACCCTTGATGTTAAACAAATCTGTTTTCAGACGCGCCTCTATCCGGACATCAGGATGATACAATATCAACTTCCGATACTCCGGGCTTTTTAGATACTCGGAAACGATTTGATTTAAATTGACAATTTCAGTTGCCGTTACCCCTCTTCTTGCAAGGGTCAGCAGATCCTGTACGATGACGGCCGCCTTTTGACCGGATTTCTGCATTGTCAGAATGGGTTTCCGCAGCGGGCTGTCATCAGGAATATCCATTAAAATGAGTTCGGGATAACTGACAAGTCCGGACAAGATGTTATTGAGATCGTGTGCCACTCCCCCTGCAAGTTCGCCGATGGCCTCCATCTTCTGAGCTCGTTGGAGTTGAGCCTCCAGACGGGCTTTCTCCTCTTGAATACGGTTGTGCTCGGTAATGTCCCGGACAAGAACACACAGAACGTTTTTTCCGGCAAAGGAAATTAGGTTGGTTCTAGCTTCAATGTCGATTGCCGAGCCGTCCTTGCGCTTGTATTTGCGTTCACCGACTAAATAATATTTTTTTGATACTGCTTTCTTGATGTTGGCATCGACACTCGATTTGTCGTGATCGAGAAAATTATAGATATCGAGTTCGGATATCTCTTCCGGCGTGTATCCCACCATCCGGCAAAAGTAATTGTTTGCCTCTATAATTTTTTTGGTATCGGGGTTTAATAGATATATGCCCTCCGATGTCTGTTTAACCACGGCGCCGTATCGTTCCTCGCTCTCCCTTAACGCCTCTTCCGTTTGCCGGCGTTCAGCGATCTCCTGCTTCAACCCTTCCGTGGCATCTTCCAGTTCGGCGGTACGCTCTTTGACGCGCTGCTCCAGCCCTTCGCGGGATTTGTTCAGGTCGTTTTCCTTTGATTTGAGGTTTTGGCTCATCTGCCTGAATGCACCCACTAGGTCTCCGATCTCATCATGGGATTTCAATGTAACTTCAAAATCATAGTTGCCGATTCCTACCTGTTTTGTATATCGGATAAGCTGATGAACCGGCTGGATTAAGCGATTGACCACAATTATCGAAAACAGGATGCCGATCAGAATCATCAAAAGCGTCGTGATGGCGATACTGATAACGCCTCGGTGCATTTGAGACCGGCTGATCTCATTTAAACGGATTTCCATCGAACGGATATCACTATGTATTTTTTTCAGAGACATGACGACTTTAACACCCCCCAGCGGGGTGTCTCCGATCCATACCGGTATCGAAACCCCGAGGGTGTCCCGTTGGATATGCTGAACCACTTTTCCCTTAACCGGAAGTGCTTCGATGCTTTTTTCATCCGGAAGGATCCGGCCGAATGTCGGAATTTTTTCATTGCCATCGTGAATGATCCTGCCGTCCGTGTCGTAAACAGTGATATTCAGGATATCGGGTTGCTGCCTGGCAGCGTTCAGCAGTTCAAATATCGCTTGCATATCATGCTGATAAACCGGATTGATCAGGGTTTCGGCCAAAAGCTGCGTGACGCCCACGCAGCGTTTTACCATCTGGTCCATCAGATCCTTTGTCATGGTATCGACACTTGCATCCATCAGGTCGTTGTGAAGCGACATGGACTGAACCAGAATCGCACCGGCCAGTACCGAAACGATCATGATGATCAGTGAAACGATAACCAGGGAATATTTTGCCTGCAGTCTCAATTACTTCTACTCCATTACATTTTCGACATAGGTTAATATCCTGCGTGTCTCCTCCAAACCCGCAA
>CAZWAE010000222.1:0-6659 GCA_964631805.1 uncultured Desulfobacteraceae bacterium
CGGGCAGCAACCCCCTGATGACCGGCGGTCCCGGAGAGGGACCGAATCTCGGATTTGCTCTGTTCCGTTACTGGCACCCCCAGAGTCTCCGCCCGTTTTCGTAACTGCCGGAATTGTCCGGAAGCGCTCTCCGGAGCGAAAAAAATCTCGTAAACGGTTCTTTTCCCCGCTCGAATCGCCTCCATGACCGGATGGATTCCATACAAGATGTCGGTCTTCAACGGACAGTTCCTCTGTTTGGTATTCCTTTAATCACTATGGACCCGATACTTCCGGATGATGTCGACAAGGCTGGAAATCGCATGGTCCAAATCATCATTCACGACGATATGCCGGTAAATGCCGGATTGGTCGATCTCCGACTTTGCGGCGGCAAGCCTCTTTTCGATGGTTTCCCGGTTATCGGTTCCCCTTTTTAAAAGACGTTCTCTTAAAATGTGAAGGGACGGCGGCATGATGAAAATCGTCACGCTGTCCGGATATCGTCGCAATATCTGGCATGCTCCCTGTACATCGATATCGAGTAGAACACTTTTCCCGGCAGAACGTTTTCCATCGAGAAATTCTGCAGATGTGCCGTAATAGTGGCCGTAAACCTTCGCCCATTCCGCCCAGACGTTCTCTGAGATCCTCTTTTCAAATTCATCCCGACGGAGAAAAAAATAATCAGTCCCCTCTTTTTCTCCGGACCGGAGCGGCCGGGTAGTAGTGGAAATCGAGTATTCCATGTCCGGGAATCTTTCCATTGCAGCGGCACAAAGTGTACTTTTCCCGGACCCGGAGGGTGCGGAAACGATGAAAAGATGACCGGTTTTCACCTGATGATTCCTATTTTCAATTGGTATAGGTTCAAATTGACGACCCCGTTTTCTCGATATTGGCAAATCGTTGGGAGATCGTTTCCGCCTGAATCGCAGACAAAACGACATGGTTGCTGTCCATGATGATGATCGACCGCGTCCGGCGGCCATGGGTTGCATCGACCAGACGCCTTTCATCCCTTGCTTCATCCTTGAGCCGTTTCATCGGTGCCGAATTGGGAGCGACAATGGCAACCACTCTTTCTGCCGCAACGGTATTGCCGAAACCGATGTTCAACAATGCTTTTTCCACAAATCTCCTCCCTCGGTCGGTCCCCTTCATTCATTCAATGTTCTGAACCTGCTCCCGAATTTTTTCTATTTCCGCCTTTACGGTCACGATGGTATGTGCAATTTCGGCATTTCCCGCCTTTGATCCCATCGTATTGAATTCACGGTTAAACTCCTGAAGTAAAAAATTCAATTTGCGGCCGGCCGGGTCCGGTGATGCCATAATTCCACGGAACTGCTTGATATGGCTTTCCGCCCTGACGATCTCCTCCGAGATATCGCTTCGATCCGCCAAAAAGGCCGCTTCCTGTGACAGTCGTGCGGGGTCGATCTCGACAAGCCCACCGGCCAGGGCATCGACGCGTTCCTTTAAACGCGCCTGGTAGAGGGGCAGAAGCCCATGGACCCCTTCCCTGATCTTCTCCAGCTGTTTTTCAATCATCCCGAGTCGCATCGATATATCATGGGCAACATGGTCCCCTTCCGCTTTCCGCATGGCAACGAGTTCAACCAGAGCCGTTTGGAGACACGCCTCTATCGAGGGCCAGTATTTTTCGATATCGACCGCTTCATGAACGGTCCGGATCGGCCCCGATGGCCCCGTGAGAAAATCAATGGACATTTGGATATCCCAGGCATACTGTTCCTTCAGGCGGTTTACGGCATGATGCAAAGCTTCCGCCCTGGCTTCGTCCAGCTCGCATGAAATATGGCTCTCGCCGTCGTCCACGATTTTCAAAATGGTTTCGACCCGACCGCGATCCAGACGGCCCGCCAGTATTTTCTTGATTCTATCCTCAAAACTGCCAAGGTGATATGGCATCTTCAACACAAGATCGAGGTGGCGGCTATTGAGGGATCGCATCTCGATGGAAACGGACAAGGTATCAACTGTTTTTTCCACAGTTGCGTATGCGGTCATGCTGTTCATCATCTGTCGCCTTCCCCCATCGGCTCGATGTCTCGCCCCTCTTTCTGCCCGGAATGCGACCTCAAATCACGAACATACTTTTTCCGGACTTGCAGGAGATACTCCTTCATGAAAGTATCGGCATAGTCCGGATAGGTCCATGGCAAGGCGGAAAATTCTCCATTGGCGAACATTAGGGTCAAATCCGCGTAAATTCCCCTGCCGATATAGATCCGATGGGAATAGTTTTTCCCGGTAGCCAAAACAAACTGCGCCTGAAGCAGGTATCCCGGATCGATATTCACCCGCCGGTGTTCATCTTCAGCAAACTGGAGTTCGATGTCGTTTGTATCACGTTTGATCTCTGCCAGATCGCCCTGCCGGATAAGGGGTATAAATGCTATCATCCGCCGAAAGAGTGGATCGCCCATTTCGGATTTATAGTAATCGGTGTAATCAAATGGGAACCAGGGGCTGATCAAATCGGCGGTTCCGAACTTTCCCAAAAGGGTTTCGGTCACCGGTTTGAAAAGAGCCTTTTCCTTTAAAAAAACGCCGACAACCAGTTTTGCCGGATCCGGTCTTTTGGGAATGCTCATATTTTTCTGGCTTCATCGATCAGCATGATCGGGATATCATCCCGTATCTCATACATCAGTTTGCATGCGTCACAAATCAGACCGTCCCCGACGTCGCTTAGGTGAATGTCCCCTTTGCATTTGGGGCATGCCAGAATATTGAGCAGTTCTTCACTGATGGCCATGATCCATCTCCTTTGAAAAAATTCATTATCATAAGACCCTGCGCCTCCTATAGCAGACGTGGCGGAACCATGCAAAAACAAACAAATCAACCGTCGATATCCCCGGCAATTTCATGATACAGTATTGCCATTCGGTCCACAACCTTTTCCCAGCTGTATTCACGGGCTGTCTTTTTCGCATTTTCCCCCATCCGCCTGCGATTCCCGTCATCCATCATCATTGTCAGGGCAGCGGTCATCTCGGTATCCAACGGCTCTGCGGGCAGAAGAAGGCCATGAATCCCCGGCATCACGAGGTCCCGTGCACCCACCCTGCGGGTGATGATGACGGGAAGCCCTGCGGCCATGGCTTCCAGCACCGCCATTCCGAAGGTATCAAAACGGGATGGCATGGCGAAGATGTCACCGGCCAAATAATAGGGGGCCATCTGACGCACCACTCCGGCAAACACGACACGGTCATCGATCCCCAGGGTTGCTGCCAGATTCCGATACCGTGCCGCATCGCCTTTCCCCGCAACCAGAAGCGTCACCCGTGATTTTGCCGTTTCAGACAGGCCGGCGATGCCCCTCATGAGGAGAGAGAGGCGCTTGATCCCAAAATTCATGCCCACAAACAGGATCACGACGTCAGATGATTTAATGCCATGCCGCCTCCGAATCTCGGCCCGGCAGCTTTCATTATCCAGCTTCCGGAACTGACGGATGGAGACGCCGGGATGATGAACCGATACTTTTGACGAAACCTGGGGATAAGCCGCCACAAGTTCCTCCTTTACCAGGCCCGATACCGGCAGAATCCGGTGCAGGGTTTCACACCCCATCCCCTTTTTCTCCACCCAGGCCGTGGCCCGGTCGAAAAGGCTCATGGTCTTCCGGCGAGCCTTTGTTACCCATGCCCGGTGCGGGATCCCATGGAAGGTCAGCAGGTCGGTCCTGAATATTCTCTCGTGGCTATGCACAATGTCGAAACCGTGTTGCTCAATCTCTCTGCCGGCAAAAATGGCGTAGCTCACCGGTTTGATCCACCGCGGGAAGGGGAAAATATGGATTTTATGAAATACGATATCCGGGTTTTGCCGGCGCCACCGATTGGCCAGAACATGAATTTCAAACGCCCGGTTTTCGGCAAGACGTTCCGTGAGTTCGAATACGAACCCTTCGGCACCACCGACCAGGCCATATTTGGGGATAGCCACAGCAACTTTGATGGGGCGTTTCAGGATCATGGGCAATGATTGGTCCGCATCAGTCCCTTTCTTCCGAGACCTTGACAAGTCCGTTGGCACAGAAATAGGGGATCTTTTTTCGGTTGAAGTATTGAATGTTGGGTCCGTCTCGCCAATGGATATCCCCAAGGGCTCTCGGATGCCACAGGTGCAACACTCTGGCATTCCGGATTGCCGAACGGCAATAGATGCCGGCCTTCACCAGGCGGATACCGAGGTCCTCGTCTTCCCCCCCCCAACCGACAAAGTTTTCATCATAGCCGTTTATATGTTCGATATCGGTGCGGAAAATGGAAAAATGGCCGCCAAGGCTCTGTTTCTTCGGACTCGCCAGCCGCAGTCTGAAAAGGAGGGTCCGTTTGATGAATTTCCGGTGCTCTGCGATAAGATTCCTTCCGGACACCTGGCGATCAATTCGGTCCAATAACGGTACGGTGATGGGGGAGGAAAACACCTCTTCCGTCTGATCCTCCGTCATGTATTTACAGCCCCCGGCCACAAACCTGCGGGGTTTCGCTGCATCCAGGTGTTGAGTCAGGGTGTCCGGCATGACCAAAAAATCGCAATCCAAAAAAACAAGGTAGTTTCCGCTGCTGTTCCGGATCCCGTTGTTCCGCGTGGCCGCCAGCCGGAAACCATCTTTTGGCTTCCAGAGATGCCGGACAGGCATGTCGAATGAAGCGACCAGCTGTTTTACTTTTTCAACCGTTTCGGTACTTGAACCGTCGTCTGCAATAACGATCTCATCAAAACCGGTTTGCGAAAGTCGGAGCGATTCCAGGCAGCACCTCAAATGCTCGACTCGTTCGTAAAAACTGATGATAATGCTGATCTTCTCAGGTTTTGCCATGATTTCAAAGCCGGTGGAATCGCTTTTTCAGTTTATATCCGATCCGGTGAATGCCGGACCCGAGGCTACGTCGGTAGGCTGGCAGCCGAATGGGTTGTTTAATTGAAGCCGGAGGCGGTTGGGATCTGATCAGTCCGGCCAGGTGGGGAAAGATCTGGTGTCGCTCCAGAACCCGTCGCCGGGCCTCTGTCAGGGCCGGTATTCGTTTTTCCCAGTCATCATTTTCCATCGCCCATCGGATCGTCTCGATACCGCTTTCCGGGGGATCGATTTCGATCCGTATAAACGCCTCCTCCGGAAAATAGGCGTCCAGATTCAGGCATCCATAATAAAAGGGAACTGTCCATGTTAAAAAACAATCGGCGATTTTTTCGGTCCAGTAGTCCTGGCTGCCGGCATTTTCAATCGCCAGGGAGTACCGGTAAGGGGCGAGTCCGTCGAATTTGTCTTCGATGGGTTGGACGGCCCGTCCGTACAGATCGATTTCAAGATCGCCGTTTTTCCTGAGGACCTCCAGAAAGGCCCATCTCTTTAAATGGCCCGGCAGGTCCCTGGCATTTCCCACGACCCATGACAGGTTCCGAGATTTTTTGGGGATATCCATGACCGTCAGTTCGTCAAAGGACCGATCCACGTGCCAGGGAATGGCCGGATGGGAGATACGGTAACGGCTGGAATCCGACGGCGGGAAATGGGTCAACACCGTGTGAAAACTATCATGTTTTTCCACCATCCAGTCGGTCAATCCTTTCTGAAAAGGTTCCTGCATTAAGGCCCACACATTTTCAGGATAGCAGGTGACCCGCGTTTCCACTGTCATGCGGTTGTTGAGCATCACAAAAAAATCGCAGGTCTCAACCGGTTCCAGGGTGAACCGGATGTCGTCCCATACCCCTTTTCCCCCGGGGGTCTGGCGCAAAATGTCGGGGAAATCCCAGTCTTTTTCAATTCTCACCAACATCAATGCGTTCCCGTTCCCATCATGCTACAGTTCATGGCGATGCTCACGGTAATACCGCTCGTTGGCGTATTGTTCAGGACCGGCATCACGCATGGCCATGGGGCGATCGAACATGCCCTGTATGCCGTTTTCATCCACCCGGTATTTGGTATCGAACATGAACCGCCGGTTAAACCGGCTGTATTTTGAACCCTTTCTGCACCGAATATTGGCCGGCTTCTCACCCATGGTCTCCTCTGAATAATTGATGAAACCGGCAATGGAATAGTTTTGCATAGGTTTGCCATATCGCCGGATGTACCGCCAGGTCATATCGCCGTCCTCTTCCCCGATACCTAAAAGCCGCTCATCAAAATAGCCGATCTGCTCGATCTCCTCCCGATTGAGCAGGCAATGGGACCATGATTGGTTGATCAAAAAGGAGCGGTGCCGATTTCGGAACAGTTTTTTCTTAAGAACAGCCATGGCATCGGATCTGTCGATCATTACATCGTCATTCAACAACAGGATATAGTTCGATACCGCATGGACAAGGAGGGTGTTCCATAATTTGGACAATCCCCTGAAAACCGGAAAAACAATAGGGTATACCTTTTCCTGTGAAGCGGTAAACGCCAATATTCGCCTGCGGTAGTCATCATCCATCGGTTTATTATGCTCCCCATTAACCGCGACCACAATTTCGGTCTCCCGGTCGTATTCCCTGATCCGGGTGACCAGCGGTTTAAAAAAAGACTCAAACCGGCTTTCAAAAGTCGTGATGCCGATGGAGATATCGACATTTTCAGGCTTTTTCCCAAAAAACATGTCACCAGGCCCTCCCGACCTGCAGGTGGAAATATCAACAATTTAGAT
>CAZWAE010000223.1:0-6640 GCA_964631805.1 uncultured Desulfobacteraceae bacterium
GCTGCCGCCCCATTTCATTTTTCCACCGAAATGACGACGCTGCTTTACCTTTCATATGTTGTGGGTATCTTTACCGGCCCCACGGTCGGCCGCATCAGCAACCGGTTTGGCAGCGGCCCCACTTTTCTTTTCGGCAGCGGGGTATTGGGGGGTGCCATGGCACTGCTCATGCTGCCCAATATCACGGCCGTGATCTCGGGGCTTATCGGGACCTGTGCCGGATTCTTCACCATCCACGCCGCCGCCGTGGGCTGCCTCAATCAAAAGCTCGCCAGCGGGCAGGGACGGGCGAATGCCATGTATGTACTGTTCTACTATCTGGGGGGATGGCTGGGCATCACGATATCAGGACTTTTTTACGAAACGGGGGGCTGGACGATGATGGTGTCGGTGATGTTGTTGCTCCTGCTGCTGCCAATGGGCACCGGGTATTGCGAGTGCAAAGCCGGCAAATAGTACCGAAGCAGATGATTACTCAGTAGGATTGAAATCTTCACTGGAATGACTATGTTCCAGGATAGCTGCATCCAATAACGCCAGACTTCGCTGGATGCCGCACCCAAACCTTAACCATCCGGAGCGCTGGATTCGCGCGATAGAGGAGGCGAATATGGACGAACGAGGAATTACCGGTTCTGGAAGAAAATGTATCAGCGAATGTATCTACCGGCACTGGACCAGCGACCACAACAAAGTGGATGAAGAAACTCGGGACCGGTCCTACGAATCGTGTCTTGCAGCATGCAGTGTATGCGATTGATCCGACATGGATCAATCTCCGACTGACCTGGAAAACGATATAACATTAATAACGCCATCCGGACCGGCTCCGGATGGCATTTCCGTTTATGGGTTCCGGACATGCCCAATGGTTTATGATACCATGCGGACAGTGTGTTACCGGAACCGCTCCACATATCGACCTAAGCCGAATATTTCATGAAATATTCGGGCCCCTTTCAAGGGGAAAAGGAGGCGGTGATGCCACATATCCTCATGGAGTATTCCGAACCTGTCGCAGGGAAAACCAATATCAAGGACCTTTTATCCGAGATTCACGCGGCGGTGAGAAAAAGCGGGTTGTTTGAGCCTGAAGCCATCAAAAGCCGGGCCGTGTCCTACCCGTTATGGCAGGTCGGGGATTTGCGGGACGAGGGACATTTTATCCATGTCACCCTGATGATCCTGAACAAACGAAGTATACAGCAACGACGGGAGCTGGGGCAACCGGTCCTGGAGCTGCTGAAACGATCGGTCACCGGTGTCCACAGCCTCACCGTGGAAGTCCGGGAGATGGAGAAGGAAACTTATTTAAAGTATAGATACCCCTAAGTCTGAAACGCTCCTGTGCATTAAAATAACGCCCCGGCAAACAAAGAATATTTCACCGGGGCGTTTCAGGGGATTATTTCACCGATTTATTTACCCTTAATCTTGTTTTTAATCCTGCCTATCATTTTACCTTTCACCATTTTCTTGATATTATATTTTTTCTTCTTTGCGATCACACGCACCATATCGGAACCTTCAAGTGCCGAGCCATCAAAGAAAAGACCGGTAAGCGTAAGGGAAACCTGGTTCCCGATCAGGACATTTTCGAGATCGCCAACGCGAAATTTCGCAATCAGCTTTTTCCGGGTCTTTTTGACCTTCACCGCTGGGGCACCCTGGAGAAAGAGCGTATCCGGATCGATATCCCTTATGCTGTATCCGGTTTGCTTCGGTACCCTGACAAACGCTGTGACCCTTCCATTGCTGTCGAGGTTAAGCGTTTCCGGTTTGATTTGGATGCCAACGCCAACCGGCCCGACGGCTTCGAGAACCTTGATCTCAATTTGATCGGTATCCGAATTTCCGTTATCGTCTGTGACCGTCAACCGAACATTGTAGGTGCCGGGTTCAGTGTAACTGAAAGCATAGGTCTCAAAACGGCCATCCGTTTCCCAAACATTGCTGCCATCACCCTTTAGATCCCATGCAAACGCCACTAGGGTTCTTTCGGTATCCCTGTGAAACGACGCTGAATGATCAAAAGTCACCGGTACCCCCACATGGGTTTCCACCGTAGAGGTTTGCCCTACAGCTGTCGGGCCGATGCTGAACACCTGGGGCAGTAAAATCAGCACGCCGAATGAGGTGTCGATAAAAGGACCGTTTGAATGGTCGGGTGCGGTCCAGCTTCCATCTGTATTCTGGTTTTCAATCATCCACTGACTGTATTCGTCGTACCAGTCGTGGTTGCCGATGAGAGAGGTCACAGCCCCCTTACTCTCATAAAACCGCATGCCCTTCATCACTGCATACATGGTGTAGAACTCTCCGACATTCCAGGCCCAGTTGATCGGGTCAACCGTGTCCCAGTTGCGGTCGATGAAATTCACCGCAGCCGTTACCCGCCAATGGTCGAAAGGAATTCCGGTCAAAGCCATACCGGCAAGACCCGCACCGGTTTTTGACATGTTGACCATACTTTGTGGGTTCGCATATCCGAACCCGCCGCTGTCTTTGTTCTGGACGTAAAAGAGAAAATTATCACCGAGTTCCGTTTTGACATAATCCGGGACGGAAACCGCAGCAGGGTCGAAGTAGTGCTCGGCAGCCTCTATACCGATGAGCGGAAACTGGGTCACAGACATGTCCGATTCCCGGTAGTTCATGTCGTAACGCCAACCGCCGCGACCGCCACCGGCATCCGGTTCCACCTGTGCATAAGCCAGATAGTCCACGATGTCCTGGATGGTTTCCGCCAATGCGCTGTCGCCGAGGGTCGATAGCGCCATGAGCACCAGACCGGTTTCATACAGTCGATGGCCGTTTTTCACGAAAAGCCCGGTTCCGTTATTGTTGGTATCCGGATTTCGCGTGACGCCTGCGACGGTTTCAGGCCCGATGCAGACCGGGTGAATCTGGGAAAGGATATATTCCCGCATTCGGATCGTGTCTTCAACATAGGGATTCGAAGGATCACCCATCGGATTGTGACCATTGAGCAGAAAGGCCTGGAGAACAGCGGCCGTGGTGCCGGCATTGTTGCCTGTCCATGTGCGAGCATAATCAATCCCGCCCGTTGTAAATCGTTTCAACGACTTGTGCATCCACCACAGGGCATCATCAACGGCGGCATTGATCCGGACACCCCTTGACGGAGCGGCCCAGAATCGTATGGGATAATCGGCCGATAATGAAGCGCCGGCAGCGTCGGTCACTGTGATTTGGGCGCTGAACGCCGTATCGACAACCGAAGCATACGAATGAAATGCTTCCAGTGCTGTTCCGGTTTCATCGGTCGCCGCTTCTGATGTTGAACCGTCTCCAAAACTCCAGGTGTAGGTGTAGGGCGGTGTTCCGCCTGCCGCTACGGCCTTAAGGGTTGTCTGGCGCCCGGCGTATGCGTCATGGGGTATCAGGGGTGAGCCGGCGACCCACGGGACGATCCGGACACTCAAGGGTGCAGGAACTGGAGGCACATCGCCGGAGGTGTTAAATAGCAGGGAGTCGGACACAGATGCATAATCGATCCGGCTCGGGTGCCCGGCGTCAAAGGCCATGACATGCCAGAAATACCATTGCCCCGGTTTGAGGACATCTTCCGGTATAATAACCGAGGTCGTCGTCATCAAAGAGGATTTCCATATCCGTTCGCCTAAATGTTCGATACGGACCTGGTAAACGACGGCATCGGGTACCGCTTCCCAGTTTAACTCGAGATTCCCCGGATCAACCTGGATTCCGGCGGCAAGCAGATTCCCGTCCGGCGGATCATTTAGTTGAGGGACTGCCAGTTTTCCCGGTGTGTATTCATCCATCGTCACTACGGATGATGCGAGGTTTCCCTCTCTGTCCAACACCTTGAGGGTAAACGCACCGACCTGGGTGTTGAGGTCTGAAAATGTGTTCTCCCGCGTCGTCTGCCAGTATTCACCGTATGCCGTTCCAGCGGCGACCAGCGCCTGGTAGTTGAGATAATACAAATAGTGAAACCGCCCATCCGGTCCGGTAGCCGTAACGGATTTCAAGGACGCGGGCTGGCAACCCGAAGCATCGTCAATCTCGGTGGCAAGGATCAACCGTTCGGTGCCGTCGCTGCGATTGAGTATAAAAGCCATGGGGTTGTGGATAGACGGAGGGTCGATGCCGTCAGGAACCCTTGGCTGCAATTCGATATCGCCCAAATCCGTCAGCTCTCCTTGAGTCCCAACGATGTTGCCGATTTCTGTATATTGATAATTCAAAAACGGATCATAGACTTTTAAGGTATAGGTTTCAGACGCGTTGAGGCCGTTGAACTGAAATTGACCATTCCCGTTTAGGGACTGCTGATAGATCAGCCGGGCGGCACTGTCATGCAGAACCACAACCAGATTGGCCAGCCCGATGGCCGGATCACCCAGAATCGTCCCTGCAATCAGGGTGTCCCGCTCCAGACCGGAAAAATCGATCCCGGTGATTTCGTCTCCTGGAAGCAGGTCTATCAGGTCCGCTTCATCCCAATACGCCTTATGGTCGTAAAACACCTCTTTGTAGGCAGGACCGCCACACCAATTTACAGCGCTGACGCTGACTTTGAAGCTCCCGGCGGGCAACCCCGTGAGGACATAATTGCCATCTTCGTCAGTACAGGTTCCGGTACCGTATTGCCCGGTGCCGGCGTTGATGGACAGGTTGGCAACGCCGTTTTCCGATAGGTCCGTTGCCCGTCCGGAGATGGAGCCGCCGGGCTCAAGTTGAAAGTCGACTTTGGGAGGGATCTCCCCGGCCGCTACCGAAACAGCTGTTGCCTGGCTGCAGTCACTGCCGGAAGCGCCGAATTTCTGGTCCACATAGTTCAGCCCCCTGCACGCTGAGCAGGTTCCCACGAAAAAATTGCCGGCCGGTAAACCCCGGATGGTGTAATTGCCGTCCGCATCGGTATCCGTCCCGCCCACGTCCTGCCAGTTACAGGCGTCGGAACTGACCCCGACATAGAGCCCTGCGATGGGCTGATCGTCGCTGTCGGTGACTTTACCCGTGATGGCACCACCCGGGTCAAGAAAGATATCTTGGAGCGGAGTATCGTCACCGGCGGTCACCACCACTTCTGTAGCACCCTCCCAGTTATAGCTACCGTTGTAGTAAAGGGTTACATATTCGTTGTCCCGATTGTTGTTGGCCTGCACCTTGTAGGTCCCCGGGAGCAGCCCTGAAATCGTGTAGCTGCCGTCGGTCTGGGACACGTATATCCCTCTGCCGTAGCCAAAGTCCGTGCGGTTGGCGTGAATACTCACCTGGGCATCGGTAATGACCTGTCTGTTCTCATCGAAAACATGGCCGGAAACCGACCCGCCTGCTGCCAACCAAAAATCGATATTTTCTGTTGTCATTCCCACAGTAACGTCAACGGGTGCCGCTTTGTTGCAATCATTATCGACAGCACCATAGAATTGATCGGCATATCCACCAAGTCCTCCGCAACTTGCACAACTGTCCACATATACACTACCTGGAGGGAGTCCGGAGATAGCGTAATACCCGTATTCATCGGTCACACTCCATCCGATACCTTGCCCGCCGCAAGGACTCAGTCTGGCATTGATATGTACGCCGGAAATGGGGTCCCCATCTTCGTCCCGTACAAATCCGGAGACGCTCCCCCCCTCGGCAAGATCGAATTGAATACTTCCAGTGGTTTGACCGGCGTTGACACCAATGGTCCGGGCCTGTTCGCAATTCACGGCGCCACTCCCCTCGTCCCAGAACTCTCTGACGTAGTTGCCGCCAGACAGGTCTTGTGCGAGGAGAATCCAATCACCCTCCGGAACCCCCTGAACGATAAACGAGCCGTCCGGTCCGGTGGTGGTGCCGGCCAGGTGATTGCCTTGAAAGCACAGCTCGGAATGAATTTCCACGCTGATGCCCGGAAGCGGCTGACCGGAAGCATCGGTGATTTGGCCTGCGACAGACCCGCCGAGGACAACCGAAAAATCGATGTTTTGGATGATCTCTCCGGAATTCAGATCCAGTTCGTCGGCAAGATGCCAATAGGCCTGGTTGTCCCAGTACACCGGCACGTAATCTTCACTACCGCACCAGTTTTCACCACCGGTGCTCACTTTGTACGCTCCCGCCGGAAGCCCGTGGATGGTGTAGTACCCATCGGCATCCGAACAGGCGCCCTGTCCATTCTGACCTGTACTGGCATTGACGTTTGCATTCGCCACAGGACCGGTGTTGTCGGAAATTCGCCCCGATATGGCCCCTCCCTGATCCAGCACCATATCGATGCCAGTTGTCGAATTGCCCTCCGTCACGCTCACTCCTGTCGCCTGATGACAGTCGATCACGCCACCATACCACTGGGCGGCATAGTTCGTCGGTGAGTTGTCGACGACCCACAAGAATACTTCTCCGGGGGGAACGCCATATATCGTGTAGTTGCCGCTGGCATCGGTTTGCGCACCACCTAAATTTTGCCCCTGGTGGCACGGCTCGGATCGAACATCGATATGGATGCCGGCAAGCCGGTTTTCCGAAATATCAGTGACTGTTCCGGAGATTGAGCCGCCCTGCTCAAGACTGAAATCGATGCCATTGATGGTCTGCCCATCGCTGATGAGCACGGGCAGGGCGGAATTGCAGTCGATATCGCCGCCATGCCAGACGC
>CAZWAE010000224.1:0-6553 GCA_964631805.1 uncultured Desulfobacteraceae bacterium
CGTTTCCGCATGCTGTTGTCCCGCTAAAAGGGGTTCGCAACATTCCTTGAACTCTATCTCGCTGCCGCATGGGCAAGGTTCCATACCGAGTCTCCTAAGTTGCTGTGGGTATATGAGTTGCATCCGGTTTGCCGTCGGTGAAAGTCCGCATTGTTGAAATCAATTCCAGACGATATTGAATCTCAATTGCAGAATTCGGATGCTACGTGTATTTTCGTCCAATCTTTTGACAAGAATAGTGAAATATGTAAATAGTAATTTTGATATTTCTTTTCGATGGCGTGCCTTGACAACAGTTTTAATCTCAATGGGGAGGCGTTTCCATGAAAAACAAATTCTCAGACCTTCGAACGGCTGCCGCAACGCTGTGCATCCTCTTATTGATGACCGGATGCGCCTTAGAGCCCAATACCATTACCCGTGAGAACTATGACAAGCTAAAATTCGGCATGACTTATGAGGAAGTGACCGCCATTATTGGTGAACCCGAGGATTTTTCAACCCGGACCGGTATAAAACAGTATACATGGGTGGAGAAAGGCCGGCATATCCACAGCAAATTTCTCGCGGGTAGGGCCATCTATTATTCATGCAGAGGCCTGGACCCAAAACAGACAGCCGAGATAAAACCAGCCACCCATTAGAGCGGATACCCGATTCATCCGAGTCATTCTTTTTTTGACCCTCGTTCCTGCGCGGCCAACTCCTCTTTTATGATTTCATCAATATTGTCGGGCAACCCGGAAAAATAACGGCCGTTGATAAACAGGCTGGGTGTGGATTCCAATCCCCAGCGCTTCCCATCATTCGTGTCACGGTCCACCGCTTTTTTTGCGATTCCGCTGTTGAGGCATTCCCGGAAATCATCCATATCCACCCCCGCCTGTTCCGCGTGCAAATAAAGGTTGTTGCCGGACAACTCCTTTTGATTTTTAAAAACGATATCGGCAAAATCCCAAAACCGGCCTTGTTTTTGGGCGCAATAGGCCATTTCTGCTGCCTTTTTTGCATTTGGGTGCTGCCGCAGGGGAAAATGTCGAAAAATCAGCCGGATCTTTTCAGGATACCGACGGGTTACCTCTTTCAGGGTTTTATGCGTCTTGCTGCAGTACGGGCACTCGAAATCGGAATACTCCACTATGGTCACCGGAGCATTCACCGGGCCTGATTCCGGGTAGTCCCCCCCCGGTGGCAAATCGATGGTCAGTCGATCTGGAAGGGGGAGTGAAAAACGAATGCCATGCTTCTCCTTCAGACGTTCAATATAGGTGATGCGTACCGATGGTATTTTTTCATTTTTCAGAGACCGTTCTATCTTCTTAATAAATTCCGGTGTCAGTTTCTTGGGCAGGCGGGACCTGTTTTGAACGATAAATTTCCGGATCTCCTCCCTGTCAATGGCAATCTTTTCCATTACCTCTTCATGCAGCAGGGCCTTGGTAGTCAATCCCCGGGATTTCGCCTCATGGCCCAATAATTCTGTTTCGAGGAACTTTTTCCTTTCGGCATATCGCTCCTCCTCCAGATGCTGCAGGTTCCTTCGGATCGCTTCGTCCACTTGACCCAAGGTATAAGATCTCCCCCCTATGGTACCGACGATTCTCTCCTTTGAAAGGCTTTTTTCCAAACCCGCCGATCGGTCCGACATGCCAACGGCGACCACTAGGCAGGGAGGAAGTGCCAGAACCAGGATGACGGCGGAAAATTCCCGTCCCATCACAGGTTGCGATTGAAAAGGGGGCTTAAACAATCCCGATTTGATGGAAAGGTAAACACAAATCCCCCAATAAACAGCGGCCAGGATGGCGGACAGAAGGCAGAAGGGACACCATTGCCCCAAGATAAACGCCTGCACTGCCGTAAAATAAACAGAAGCCGAAACTCCAGCGGTGGATAGCAACAGCAGCAAAGGTAAAGATTCAGTGATTGTGGCCTGTTTTTTCAGTATCTGTCCGGTCATCCATGCCATTGCCAAATACATTCCCATCCCCAAGGCGGCAACCGGTATTCCCGCAACCGATGCGTAGGCGCTCGCCAGTACCGAGGTACAGCCTGTCCCGGCAACACACGTTTTGGTGACGGATGTACTCAAGTAGGTCAGGTAGGAAGCATCCATCAGCCCGGAAAGGGATATGAAAAACGCAATTCTGAGTGTTCCGGTAAAATTGTCCGGCTTTGTTGGGCGGGTGGGTTCTTTTGTCCGCCGGGATGTGAATCTTTTGGGGTTCATTTTTTTTTAGCCATCAGGAGGTGTGCTCATATTTATGTTATTGGCCTCGGTCAATGCCGGTGCCGCTCGAAATTTGCTGCATAACATAACGCATATGACCGTTGAAATCCAGGTCCCAAAATAGTTATCAGCCGGTTAGTGCCTTGTTGTGGAAATCGCGAGATCCGAAAGGAGGAAATCAGGACGGTGAGGACCGGGATCAAACTCCAAATCCGGAGTCATGATCCCGCCGGAAACCAGCACGGAATCAATGCCGAAACAATTGGCGCCGTATATGTCGGTTCCCAACTGGTCCCCGATCATTACCATATTGCGGCTGCCGGATTTGTAAAAGGCTTCATTGAAAATGGCGGCATGGGGTTTTCCCAGCCGGACAAACCGTTGGGACGGCCCCTGGGGATATCGGAGTCGGATGGCCCGTTCAAACAGCAATGCGATGCTGCCGCTTGCGAATCCGTATCCCTGATCCCCTTTCGGATAGATGAGATCGGGATTTGGTAAAATCATGTCAAGCTGTTCGTTTCGGCTGAGTTTGCCCATCACCCTGCCAAGGAGATGGTCTAGGGTTTCCAGAAAGGGAAATCCGCTTTCGTCACCGACCACTAGAACGTCGAAGGCTTCATCAAATCCGACCACCCTGCCGCCGGCCATTTCCACGTATCTCCGGCTGTCTTCTGGCCCCAGGACCACACAACGCGAATCTTCAAGCCGGTTTTTCACAAAATAGGCTTTCAGAAGTGTCCCGGACGTGATGATCTTCTCCGGTTCGATGTCAAGTCCGAAATGGTGGAACAGATCGGCGGCGGTCTCCGGCAGCTTTGATGCGTCATTGGTCAGGATATAATAGGGTTTCTCGATCTCATTGAGAGTCCGGATCAACTCCCCGGCACCTTCAAGGGCTCCCGTTGAATGCACCAAAACACCGTATGCGTCGAACAGCAGGGTTTTATATCTGGCAACCAGCTCATCCATGGTCGTTTCTGCCGGTGGCCTCATGAACACCTTTCCTCCACTTCCCTCCTCCACATACGGGCACTCATACGGAGCGGCAACATTAGATCCAATCACATCTCCTGAGGTCATTTAACATGATCACCCTTCAATGCCAAAATGAAAATTATAACGGATTAAAAGATTGACCATCGCTCCCACCCATACTAAGGAGATTGATCATAAAAAAAGTCTATGATCCAAAATCCGCTTAGGACATCCCATGGTCACTTCAGATCAGCTGGTCGTTTATATTGCCAATATCATCAAAATGAAACAGTTCAATACCCAACTGACCCACAGGGAACAGAATGCTCTCGAAAAAATATGTGCTAAACTGAAAGTGGATAACGGTACGCTGGAAAAGGCGATGGCCCTGGTGGTACGCGGCGAACATACACTCACGCCGGTTGGCCGTTTTTCAGATCGGGTGCAAAACCTTGAAGATATGCTGTTTATAGCCCTGCTTGGCGGAGAATTATCGGAGTCAGAGAAAGAGGAGATGCGTAGTTTTGTTAATAAACTCGGGCTCAATGATAAGCAGGTCAAAGATATTCTCACAGAAACCAAAGTTAAAATTGACCTTCGGATGACCGCCCTCGAATGCGGCGAGTGCGGGCTAACGTTGGAGCCGAATACAAAATTCTGTATGACCTGCGGAACGGAAGTTAGGAAATGACGGGACTGGATGCCGAGTTGATGGTTATAAATTCGTGTTACTCTGAATTTACCTGTCGATCCGGCTGCCCTTTTCGCCGGCGTATGACTTTGGCACCGCGCAAGCCGTTCTTATCGGACTTTGAATTTTCTTGACGCTTACTCACTACCGCAAACAGGCGGCTTAACTGTGCATCGAGCTCTTTTTTTTTCTGTTTGTCCATTTTTTTGTTTATGCGGATTAAAAGGTTCTGCTCAATCCTGCACATTTTCCTCAGGGTCCAGGAGATCCGGCAGTTCAGCGGTAAATATCAGGTATGCCGCCCTCGCCAGACTCAAAACGATTGCCACCGAAACCATCCACAACCACATGATACCACCTCCGAGCCATGGCGGACATTAGACGCCCGCGAATAAATTCACAGTTGACAAACAGTTAAAGCAAAATACGTGCCGAAATTGGTAGGCATTAAAATTTTCAAAATAATATAATGATGTCAATTAGATAAACACCCGCATCCGACAAGTGGGCCTGCCAACTGTTGGCCGGCAGGGGGTCACCGACAGGAGTTTGACGGTTGGCTGGTCTCTCCCTGATCCGGCAGCGATACCTAACGAGAAGCAATTTGAGATTTACAAATAGAATTTTCAATGATATTAGTCGGATGACATATATAATCGGTAAACGTCTGCGATGGCTTTGAAATTTTCCGCTCCGGGATTCAGTCTGACAGATGCCCAAACGAGTCGCCGGCAACCGTTTCACTTCAACGAGGTCTTCCAGGTCTTAACATGAACCCCACGTATACTTTTTTCGTTGTGGACGATGATAAAAATATCGTCAAACTCTTGGAAAATTTTCTGAAAATGGCGGGACACAAGGTTTACGGATACACCTCCAGCGTCGCCGTAATGGAAGAGATCATCAGGAAAAAGCCGGATTGTGTCCTGCTTGACATGTTGATGCCGGAACTGGACGGCCTAGCCCTTCTCGGACAGATTAGAAACCACCCCGATCTGGCTGGGCTGAAAGTCATCATCGTTTCCGGTAAGGCGTATGAGATCGACCGCAAACGCGCCCATGACAGCGGAGCCGACGGGTACATCACCAAACCGGTCAACATGGATCAATTCCCTACTACTCTCCATCGGCTCATGGAGGATCGGATTCATTTGAGGTATTGGGGTGTACATGGCACTATGCCGGTTCCGGGTCCGGAAACCGTCAGATACGGTGGCAACACCTCCTGTGTCAGCATGGAGTTTGCAAAGGGCGGTTTCTTCATTTTCGATGCCGGAACCGGCATCAAGGCCCTGTCCAATCATATCATGGCAAATTCGATATCTCTTGTGGGGGCAAAATTGTTTATCTCTCACCCCCACTGGGACCACATAAATGGCCTGCCCTTTTTCATTCCCCTTTACCTGCAGGGAAACGAGATTGAAATCTGCGGTCCCGCACACGGTGATATCACCATGCGGGACCTGATCTCCGGTCAGATGGATGGTGCCTATTTCCCGGTCAATATCAAAGAGTTCAGCGCCATGGTGAATTTTAGGGATCTCAGGGAGGAAGTGATCGAAATAGATGACATCAAAGTCAAGAGCATGCTTTTGAACCACCCTGGGAATTGCCTTGGATATCGCGTGGAATATCGTGATAGAAAGATCTGTTATGTAACGGACAACGAGCTGTACCCGGAGTCCAGCCCCCTTTATAATCCCTACTACCTGAACCAGTTAACCGAATTTGTCAAAGATGCGGATATTCTGATCACGGACTGCACCTACACTGATGACGAGTACGAGGGCAAGTCCGGCTGGGGCCACTCTTCCGTAACACCGGTGGTGGACCTGGCAGACCGTTCCAACGTCAAATCGCTTCACCTCTTCCACCATGATCCGGATCACAACGATGCGGATATTGACCGGATTCACGAAACCGCCCAATCGATGCTTGAAAAAAGAAAATCCGGAACGCGATGCGTCGCTCCCCGGGAGGAGGAGTGCTATCAGGTATAAAGGGGATCCAATTCGAATAGAACCCGGAATCATTGCCCCCTTCCGGCAAGATCACAACAAGGGCGAAACCCTTGAAACGATCCGGTTTTAGATTCCTCCGATATTTAAAATTTCCGATGCCGGGAATACCCGATCTTGAGATTCACAATTTGCGACGGATCTTTTTTTCATTTTGTCGTCACCTCAGGGTAGCAGCTTCCAAATACCGTGTAACCGACACGATCACCGGCGGCGGAGATCACAAACTCGCCACTTCCCATGGTAAGGGACATCGTCCAGCCGATACCGTCTTCTACCCCTTCAATCCCGTCATCGGTCCCCTGCAGGATCAATTTATTTTCAACCCTTGTTAGATGACGGATTCGGCTCTGCCTCCTCACCACACTGTCCCTAGTTGGCAAAATTAGTTTTTTCTTGAAATTCAAAATGAAAGTTGCCGGCAAACCGACGCTCTCAGGCATGAAATTATTCGGCTGGTTATCGGCATGGGCTTCGATCCCTTTTTGGATTTTACACAACAGATCGATGTTACCATTGAAATCGCCTGCATTCCCAATATCGGAAAATGCAGGCACCAAAACACAGCAGGTCAAAAAAAAATTTAAACGAATCGTCATTTTTTTACTGATATTTCGTCCAGGCACAAGAATATGC
>CAZWAE010000225.1:0-6540 GCA_964631805.1 uncultured Desulfobacteraceae bacterium
CGGGCTTCGACCCCACACGCAAGGGTTCTAAGCCGGTGGAGCCGGAATATCGAATATCGAACAGGGATTGCAGAATGTCGAAGGAAGGCATACAGGCACTTTATAAAAGGATAGAGCGTAGCGAATCAACCCTTCTTCAATCGTAATTCCTTGTTGGATATTCTGCGGTTTAGAGAAACAGGCGGTAATGTCTGAGCATTCGAATTTCGGATTTAAACCGTTCAACAGGGCCGGGATGCTTTAGCTCCTTGGTGTCACCAGGATGACGACACGCCGGTTCCGGGCCATATTTTCGACGATGGGGAGACCGTTTTCATCTATATTGGGAGCCACGGGTCGGGTGTCGGCCAGCCCGACCACACGGATATGACGCTTTGGAAACCCCTGGTCGATCATAAAACGGGCAACTGCCCCGGCGCGGCTGGCGGATAGCTCCCAGTTGGAAGGATACCGGCCGGAGGAGATCGGCAGATTGTCCGTGTGTCCCTCAATGGCCAGGTCGTACGGGATGCGAACCAGGGGAGATGCAATCCTTTTCAATACCGGTGCGGCATCCTTTTTGATTTCCGCACGCCCCCTGTCGAACAACACCGCGCCTTTGAGGTGGACGGCAACCGCCGAGGGCCTGAGTTCCAGGCGCACCCCGTCGGTTTCAGTGCCGATCATCCTTTTCAGCTTATCCCGGATCTCTCCGGCCGGGTCTTTGGGGGGAGTTTTTTGGGCAGTCGTCTGTTCAGCCCCCATGGCTTTCCCGATAGTGTCCGAAACTGCCTCGTACTGGCTTTTATCCACCGTTGAGATGGTGACGATGAGGACAAAAAAGCACAACAATAGGGTCATCATATCGGCAAATGTGATGGCCCAGTCCTCCCCGTTTTCCTCCTGCCGCCGGGTTGTATGAATGATGCCGGGCATCGGATCGATTACCTCCTTGCCTGTGCCGCCGCGGGTTTGAGTGCCGGCCGGGCCAGGGCCCGGCCCTTTATCGAGGACCAGCGCCGGGGCGGCAGATAGGACTTCAGTTTGTGCAAGACGATGGCCGCCGGTGTTTTCTCCCGGATGTACAGGATGCCGTCGCGGATGACGGACATGAGGATCACCCGCTCATTGATCCTGTTTTCCACCTTTACAGCGATAGGGAGAAAGATCATGTTGGCCAGAAGAATTCCGTAGAGCGTTGTGGTCAGGGCAGTGGCCATGCCGGGTCCGATGGACTCGATATCCCCTCCCATGGCCTGCATCATGCTGATCAGGCCGATGAGGGTGCCGATAATGCCGAAGGCGGGCGCCAGACGGGCCATGGTGCGGACGATGCCTGCCGTGGCCATCTCCTGCTCGCAGGTATTCTGGATCCGAACGTCCATGATCTCCCGGATCTCCTCTTTCCCGTATCCATCCACCAGCATCTGAAGACCGTCCTGGAGAAAATAGTTTTCGATACCGGACAACTCCTTTTCCAGGTGAATCTTACCCTTTGCAGAGGCCTTTTTGGCCAGGAACACCAATTCGGCAATGTAGTTTCCCGTGGGTAACTCCTCCCGCTGCAGTGCTGCGATGAATACCTTGAATACCAACAACACTTCTTTTAAAGGGTAACAGATAAACGTGGCTGCAATGGTCCCTCCCAGCACGATGGAAAAACCCGGAAAATTGACGAATGCCATGATGCTGTCCGTGGACATATAGGTGGCAAAAGAGAGTATGCCAAGCCCCGAGATGATGCCGATGACCGTTGCAATATTCATTTCTGCCCCGCTTTCGTCTTCTTTTCCTTGATCAGGTTGATAAACTCTTCCTCGACATCCGCGGCTTCCAGTTCATCCACGGTATCCTCGGAAGGCATCTCCTCTTTGATGATGTTCACCACGTTGCTGGAAAGGTTGTGGAATATCTTCTCCCGGGCATCGTCACCGGCGATGGCGGAGAGCAGGCCGATTTTGTAGTAACCGAGGCTGTTGAGACATTCCTGAAGGGTCACGTTGTCGATGAGCACGATATCATCAACCTCCTCAATATCTTCGATCCGGATTCGGCGTCTCTTTGCCTTTTTGAACCAGTTTTTCCCGACCTCCCGGACCCACTCCTTGGCGGCGTTCATGTGGATGTAGAAGATGTTTTCAGGAATTTCTCCGGCGGCCAATTTTTTGTAGATCGCTTCCGGCGGGGCTTCCACAAAATCGGCGAAATCGGAGAGGTCCAGGAACTCATACCGGTGCATGTTGGATTCCAGGACATCCTTGAATTCGTCGTAGAATCTCTTGGCGCTGTTGATGAATTTGGGTTGATCCAATATTTTTACAAAGGTATGGGCATTTTTATTGGCCTGCTTGCTTGATCCACTTTCCCGGTAGGTCAGATCGATGAGGTTGATGTTGTAAAGCCGTTTTATTGTGATATCGATCTCATGGGCGGAAACGGGAAGGATGCTTTTGATCAGGCGGGACATGGTGCTGTAGTTGATCCCCTCCTCCTGGGGCTGGTATCGCTGCGGTTTTTTATCCGGTGGTTTGACATGGGCCAGATAGACGAGATTGAGGACCTGGCAAATGCTTAAGAAAAGATTATACTCGGGTTGCTTGGCTGCAAGACGGGTGATTTTTCTTAGCCGCCTGGCAATGGATTCGGTGTAACGCCTTATGGGCTCCGGCGTACCGGAAAGAGCACCCTTTGCCGCATCGGAGGGAATGGGTTGAAGTTCACAGGCTTCCGCCGCCATGGCGCTGGTGATTCGGGGTTTACCGACCAAAAGATCGCCAAACCCGAACAAATGCCCCTTTTGCAGATGCTCGATGACCACGTTTTTGTTGTCGATCACCTTGAACAGGGCCACCGAACCGTCGACGATGGTGTAGGCGACTGCGGGCGGATCGCCCTCTTTGTAAATGATTCTGCCCCTGCCGAACTGGACCGCTTTGGGTTTTTCACCGGTATCGGGGCCGCCCGGTCGCCCATTGGCGGTGCGGGAAGTGATGAGCCTGACCTTCTCGGTGATCATCTCCCGGTTGAAGGGTTTGACGATATAATCATCACACGATGAAGCGATACAGTTGACCACCGTATCCATATTTGAATTTGCGGTTACCATCAAAATGCCGGCCCGCGGGGAACCTGCGGCATTCTTTTCCAACCGTCTCAATTCCTCAAGGACCTCGGTGCCGTCCATCCCGGGCATGTGGATGTCCAGCGTAACCAGATCGAACGGATCGTTGGCTGAAAGCGAAGTTGTGAAAGCCGCCAGGGCCTGGTCACCGTTTTCGGCCACAACGCACGGGCCATGGGTGCTGAGGATCTGTTCCATTTTTTTTCTGCTGACGATATCATCATCCACAATTAAAAATTTCATTCCGTGACCTCTTATTTATGTGATAGAGACCTGCTGCTCGTCCCGATGCTTCTCTGCATAGGCATAGAGAGTCCGGTTTGCTTTTTCTATTTTGTCCACCAACAAAGGGGCCTTTTCAAGTGCACCGGCCTCTCCGAGTCTTTCGAGTTCGGCCGCCATTTCGGAGAGGGGAAGAGCTGCGAGATTGGCGGCACCGCCTTTTATGGTGTGCGCTTCTCTCTTTATGATGTCGGGCCGTTTCTCCCTGATGCTTTCCCTCATGGTTTGAATCTGGCTTTCGACCTTCTTCCGGAAGTCAAACAGCACCTCCATGAAAAACTCGCGGTCGCCATCAAACTCATCTATGGCTCTTTTCAATTCGAGGGGGGCTGATCCTTCACATTCCAATTTTTCCGTCGCTGCCGGCTTCGTCGTTTTCTTAAATGGTTGCTGATGAACCCATTTGTCGACCATGGACAGAAGGCTCTTTTTCCTTACCGGTTTGGTGAGATAGTCATCCATACCCGCTTCAAGGCTTTTACGAAAAACATCCTTCACGGCGTGGGCCGTCAACGCAACAATGGGAACCCGGTTCGAGCCGGCGGGATCGGGCCCGGAATTGTTCTTTTCTACTTTCCGGATCTCCCGTGTGGCCTCATACCCATCCATTTCCGGCATATTGATATCCATGAATACCAAATCGTATCGTCCCTCCCTGAAGCGGGCGACGGCATCACGGCCGGTTTCGGCCAATCGGGTTTCATAGCCGGCTTTTTGCAGGTGCCTTGTGACCACCTGCTGGTTGGTCCGGTAATCCTCGGCTAGGAGGATACGGATCATTCTTCCATTCGTTTCGGGTTTGACAGTATTATCCGCAGGTATTGCCGGCCAGGTATCCCCTAAGGTGCGCCGGTTTTCGATGACGGCGGAAAGGACCGCCTCAATTTCATCCAGCCGGAAGGGCTTGTCCAGGTACCCGGTGATACCCATCGGTTTATATCGTTTTGCATTTTCCATGTGTTTGAGAGAGGTGTACAGGACAACCGGAATCGATTTCAGATCCGGATGGTTCCTTATCATTCTGATGAACCTCAAATCCTTTGCCAGTTCGGTTTGAAAATCGGCAAAAATCAGCTCGAACGGATCTCTATCCAGCATGGATTTTTTGATCGCTTCAATTGCCGAAGCCTTGTCGCAGACCCGTACCGGCCTGCAATGGCAATGGGTGAGATATGAGGACAGGATGGATCCGTTTTCCTGATTTTTTTCCAGTATCAGCACCTGGGTCATGGGGGAGGAATCGGCCGGTGCATCAACATTTTGTTCTCCGTGTTCCTGGCGCCGGAAGTTTGCCGTAAACCAAAAGGTGCTTCCCTCACCCTCTTTGCTCTTAAGACCGATCCGGCCGCCCATCAATTCGACCAGTTGTTTTGAAATGGTGGTGCCAAGACCGGTGCCCCCGTATTTCCGGGTTGTGGAGCCGTCCGCCTGGGTGAAACTGTCGAAAATTTTATCCTGATTTTCATCGGCGATGCCGATGCCGGTATCCCTGACGGAAAAACGAAGCGTTACCTTGTCCGATGTCGTTTCAACCCATTCACCTTTAAGGACGATCTCCCCTCTTTTAGTGAATTTCAAGGCGTTGCTGACCAGATTCGTCAACACCTGCGTCAGCCGACCGGGATCCCCGATGAGATCATGCGGTATCGCCGGGGAAAGAAACGCTATGAATTCCAATCCTTTTTGCTCTGCCTGAATTGAGAAGGAGGAGGAGAGGTCCTCAACCAAAGACCGCATTCCAAAGGGGTGTTGCTCCAGCTCCAGCTTGCCCGCTTCGATTTTGGAAAAGTCCAGTATATCGTTGATAATGGCAAGCAACGAGCGGGATTCCCTGTCGATGGCCTTGGCGATACTGTTCTGTTCCCTGTCCAGCGCCGTATCCATGAGTAGCTCAGCCATTCCCGTAATCCCGTTTAGGGGCGTTCTGATCTCATGGCTCATGTTGGCGAGAAACTCGCTTTTTGCCTGGCTGGCTTCTTCGGCCAGCTGTTTGGCATGCTGAAGAATTTTTTCGCTTTTTTGCAGGGCTTTCGCCACACGCCTCTTCTCATCGATCTCTTTTTTGAGTTGACTGTTGATATCGCTGAGTTTGCGGGCCTGTTCCGCCACATTTTTAACCTGCTCCTCCACCGTGGAGTGGAGGTGGGCGTTTTCCAGGGCGAAACCGATCTCATTGATGAGGATGGACAGGATGTGCCGGTCATTCTGACCGAAGGCTTTTGCTTTCTCCTTGTGGGACAGGTAGAGGAACGCGATCACATTCTCCCGGATAAAGATCGGCATTCTCAGAGAGGCGGGGCTCATCGATTCGCATTCGTCGGAGATGACGGTTTCCGAATCGATTTTGATACCGATAGGCAGTTGACGGATGGTCTCGAAACCGTCCTTTTGGACCGCCGGGTCTTCGAAGACGGTATATGTATCGTTGAGATCTTCCGGTTTCCACCCTTTTGAAGTGGCGATCTTAAACCGGTTCTCCTCCGGCACATGCATAGAGATGCAGCCGACCGTTGCCATGGTGATCGCCATGGCCTTTTCCAGAAGGATATTCAGGAGTTCGTTGACATCCAGGGTTTTGCTGGCAATCTCGGTCAGTTCTTTTACGGCGAACAATTCGAATACCCGCTGTTGAAGCTCGTCGGTGGTGCCGCTGAACCGGTTCATCAGTTGGTTGAAAGAGGTCGTGATCTGTTCCAGGTCCTGGAGCTTTTCCGGTATCACCGAAACGCCGCCTCCTTGGGTTTCATTTTCATTGGCGGCATCCATGGTAACGGTCAGGGCCATGAATTTTTCAAAGATCTGACGGAGGAGCATCAACCCCCCTAGAATCAGGATGAATGACATGGCAATCATCACCAGGTGGGACAGTTCCAAGTGGAACCCGTTTTGGTAAAATATGTAAAAGGAGATCATCAGCGGGAGGGCGATGATCAACACTTCAATGATCAGCAGGTAGTGCTGCAACGAGCGATGTGGCGGCGTCTTTATCTTTGGCGAACCATGTGCCATCTTTTCCCTTTCCCCTTCGTTTACACCGACGCAGGATCGTGAGTTTGTCGTTCCGAAAGCATTATTACATCATTGCAGTATTGAAAGACCTCTGGCAGGAACCCTATCGTCTCCGTATCTCTTATGGACAGATCTGGAATTATCTTTAG
>CAZWAE010000226.1:0-6513 GCA_964631805.1 uncultured Desulfobacteraceae bacterium
AATCCCCTATGGGGACCAGGCTATTTTCTTGAAAAGAAGCATTTTTTCAACGCTTGGGGGATTTGCGTCGATTCCCCTCATGGAAGATGTGGATATCATGCGGCGGATCAAGAAAAAAGGCTGGAAGATCAGAATTTCTTCAATTCCCGTGGAAACCTCGGCACGCAGATGGGAAACTGAAGGCGCTGTTTTGGGAACATTACGAAACTGGACATTGATGACCCTGTATTTAATGGGCGTATCTCCGGAGAAGCTGGCAAAATTTTATCCTTTCACAACGCCGTAAGAATCCTTCCGCCCCCGTCATTAATTTGACTTTCATCGATTAAAACAAGCATTTATTTCCTGCCTCGAAGCATAATATTATTTAAAAACAAATAGTTATAAAGTGGTATATTTATTGCATCTTTTCTTTGGGCAATTATTGATCGATTGAACAATGGAGAAAAGCATGCCCAAAGTGACCGTTCTGACACCGACCTATAATCGGGCCGACTATTTGAAAGAGACCATCACAAGTGTACTGAATCAATCCGAACAGGATTGGGAGATGCTGGTGATCAACGACGGGGGTGAGGATGTCCGGCCGATCATCGATGGGATCGGTGATCCGCGTGTGCGATATTTTCACAGAAGGAAAAACAGGGGGAAGGCCAGTTGCCTGAACTTTGCCCTGGAAAAAGCCAACGGGGACTATATCGCTTACCTGGATGACGATGATATCTGGTACCCGAACCACCTCGCGGTCCTTTCCCGGGAACTGGATGAGAACCCTGGGGTAGGGGTCGTGTACTCCGATCTTTACGCCGTCCAGTTTATCAAAGATGAGGTGACCGGAAAACGAATACCGTTGCATAAATTTATACAGGTTTCAAGAGATTACAACCGGGATTTCATGTTTTACTTCAATCATGCCCTCCATGTCAGCATCATGCACAGAAAGGAGGAGGCCGCCAAGGTGGGTGGCTATGACGAGGGGATCCGGGTGTTGATCGATTGGAATATCACCCGAAAATTTTCCTTTTTTACCGATTTCAAATACGTTCCGGTGCTCACCGGTGAATACTACATGCCCATCAGCCAATCGGATCGGATTTCGGTGATGCAGCGGAAAGATGATGAGAAGTTCCGGCATAACAAACGCAGGGTCAAAGCGGACCTTCCACCTGAACCCTGGCCTAAAGTGGATCGAATAGCAGTGGTGTTTCCGGTTTTCGAGTGGACGGACCCTATTCTGCACACCCTTACCCAATTGATCGATACACTCAGCTACCCGGTCCGGTATATCATCGTCAACGCTGCCGCCGGTGTCACGGACCGCGCCTGCCGCTCCCTGCTCGGGGAGATCGGCCGGCTGAAAAATATCACCACCTGTACGCCCAAAGGCCCCCTGGATGAGCTGGGGGCCTATCGATACGGTGTTAACAAAGCCAGGGCTGAAACCGTCTACCTGCCTACGAAAAATGTGGATACGAACCTGCCGGTCCGGTTGATTGCCGCCAGGCGTTTTATGCGCAAAAACGGATGCAAAGTGGTGAAATGGCCCATCGAGAAAGAGCAGCAAGGTCCCTTCGACATCCTGGTTGAAAAGGATCATTTTCTTAAAATCACCCATCCCCAAAACCGGGAGGCCGTCACCGATGCCATGGTGATACCCACCGGGCTTCCGGAAAGCCTTGAGTGCGATATTATGGCATATATGGCGGAAGATCTTTATAAAAAAGGTGAATTCCAGGAAGCGTATGACCTGGTGAAAAGTGCCCAAAAAATCGGCAGGGGTGGTGCCGGTGGACAGGTCCTCATCGATTTGTTCTCGAGGATTTGTTTTGATTTGAAAAGATATGACGAGGCGGAGGAAAAGTGCCGCGCCTTGATTCAAAGGGGGTATGGTGCGGACAACTGGATCCGTATGGGCTGGATTCTCCAGAGAAAAGGCCGGCTGGAGGAGGCCATTGAATCTTTTCAAAAAGGAATCGAGGGGATCGAAATCAATGAGGAGGATCTGCAAAATCCGATATTTCCGATCCTGGTGGATATCGATTTCGGTGCGTTTTCCGCCATCATCGGGATCGGTGAATGCCTGCTGGATCTGGGAAAATTGCCCGAAGCGGCCAAAAAGTTCAGGCTGGCGTCTAAGCTCAAAGCCAACAGCCATCGACCCTTTTTGGGTTTCGGGCAGATGTTTTTGAAAATAAATGACCTGGAACAGGCGGAACAGGCACTCAATGCCGCTGCCGAAAGAGGCGGAGAGGATCCTGAAATCCTGCTCCAGACCGGATACCTGTTGGAAAAGAAAAAAAACTTTGAGGCGGCATACCGGATGTTCTCTCAGCTTTATAAAATGGACAGGACCGATTCGCGTGTCGTCGGCAGTATCCACCGCATCGGAACCGTTCTGGGAAAATGGGATGAGATGCAGCGGATATTTGAAGCTCACCTTCTCGACCGGGCTGACGATATACAGGCAAAAACCTGTCTGGTCCGGGTATATCGCGAAACCGGAAATTATGACAAAGCCAGGGCATTGGCAGACGGGATGCCGGGGCAGGATCACGCCGGAAAATGCGGACCGGTCCATACTACCCATTCCGAAAGGAGATTCCAGTCCCCGTCCACCTTCATCCGAGAGGCGGGTGCAGGGGGGGGAGCAAGTCGGGAGCCCAACTCATGCAGTGGCGTGGGGGCGGGATAGGGGCGCATTGAACCGGTAACCGATGCCATCTGTGGACAATTTTTCCCTAAGGATGGAAAAAATTGCCGGTGGATTTGGCGGTAGACGCGGCCCGGGGAGAATTGAGTGACGGTAAAATGGATAAAAAGAGCGGGGACTGGCGGTATTTGGAGATTATCGGCCGTATTTATCGGCGAATATAAAAATTCCATTTATGGCATCGTAATTGCATAAAAAGTCAACAGAAATGATTTTTTAACTAATAATCGGGGTTTCAATGTCTGACTATCATCACAACTGATCAATTAATGGAGGTATTTCATGGCACTTTCAATCAACAACAACCTTATGGCCTTAACGGCTGCCAATAACTTGACGCGAAGTTATGGCAATTTGTCAAAATCGATCAACAAGCTGTCCTCCGGTATGCGGATCAACGGGGCTGCGGACGATGCCGCCGGCCTGGCGGTTCGCGAACTGATGCGTTCGGATATTGCCGTTTTGAACCAGGGAGTCCGGAACGCCAATGATGCTATCTCCATGCTGCAAACCATGGACGGGGCAGCGGCGGTCATCGACGAAAAGCTGATCCGGATGAAGGAGCTGGCCGAGCAGGCGGCTACCGGGACGTACTCCACAGCGCAGCGTTCGATCATGAACGATGAGTTCGTGGCCATGCGGGCTGAAATCGAGCGGATCGCCCAGGCCACCGATTTCAACGGCATCAAAATGCTCAATGCCAGCGGTACCGGGGCGGCTTCGGTGGCCCAGGTGCTGGAATTCACGGAAGATGCCAATAATTTCGGCGCCACCGCGTCGGCCGTCACGGCTTTCACCACCTTCGCTACGGGTGAAACATTGGTGCTCAACTACACCAATGTGGCGGGAACAGCGTCTTCCTGCTCCATGACCCTTACCAACAACACCACCATCACCAGCGTCATGAACGTGATCAACGACGCCACCGTCATGGGCGGGTTCGCGAGCGCCAGCTGGACCATGCATCAGGGCCTCGTCGTCACCGACGGTACAGCTCAGGACACAGCTGTCACCCTCAATTTCAGAGGCGGCGGCAGCTATGACGCTTCGGCCACAACCGCGGGTGCCGATGCCACAAGCGGCGCTATCCAGATCCATTTCGGTACGGGGAACAACTCTGCCGAGGACTACTACTCCGTCAACAACCAGAACATGACCACAGCGGGGCTTAACATCGATACCCTGAGCATCGCCACCCAGGCCTCAGCCGCTGCGGCGCTGGCCACCATCGACGCTGCGATTCTCTCCAAAGACACCGGCCGGGCCCATTTCGGCGCCATCATGAACCGCCTTGAAAACACGGTCTCCAACCTGACCATCCAGGCGGAAAATATCCAGGCGGCGGAAGCCCAGATCTCCGATGTGGATGTGGCCTACGAGATGACCAATTTTATGAACACGCAGATCAAAGCCCAGGCCGCGGTGGCCATGTTGTCCCAGGCGAACTCCATGCCGCAGATGGCGATGACGCTGCTCCAGGGATAATGGTATAATTTACTGAAAGTTTAGTCGTTTAACCTAATTTTACAGAGGTGAATCATGGATAATAATATGAAATCAAAAGGGAAATTTGGAGAGGAAAATTCAATCCACATGGTCCTGAAGCTATATGATGGCGCCATCGATTTCCTGAAAAAAGCCGCTGAATCCGCCGAACAAAAGAACCTTGAGGACAAGGATCTTTATACGCAGAAGGCAAACGATATCATCGTGGAGCTGGACAATGCCCTGGATACCAGCTCAGGGGGGGAAGTGGCGAAGAATTTAAAACTGCTCTACTCCTTCATGAATCGCCAATTGGTCGAGTCTGCCATGGAAAATACGGTGGAAGAGATCGCCAATGTCCGGAAAATGATGACAGAGCTTAGGGAAAGCTGGCAGTATGTGGGTAATACTCTGGATGCCTCCGCCGCGTGAGCACGGTTTCGGCGAGATCGGTTTATGTAGGGCATCTTTAAGAGATGTCAATTGCATCATGCCGTGACAGGGAATGTATCGAGTCGCGTGCAAAACATATCAAAACAGCAGGGACAATACGATGAAGATAGGACCCATTGATGAGATCATCAGGCAAACCGGTACCGGTAGCGTTAAAAAGACCGGACCGGAGGCCGGAGCGCCATTCGGGGAGATTCTCAACAAGGCAATGGGTGGATCTCCCCATGAAAAAGGCGGTTCCCGTGGTGTATCTCCCGGGGGCGGCATGGCTTCCATCCAGATGAATCCGGTGATACCGGGAATCACATCGCCACTGGTCGATCGAGTGGATGATTTTTTGAATACCTTTGACGAATACCGCCAGCGATTGGGAGATCACCAGTTTTCCTTAAAGGATATCGATCCCCTGGTCCGGAAAATGGAAAGGGAAACTGAGAATCTGATGCCGGCATTCAAGTCGCTGTCCGAAACAGACGGCTTAAAAGAGATCCTCGACCAAACGCTCATGACCGCTTCCCTGGAAATTGTTCGTTTCAACAGGGGAGACTACGTGACGGCTTAAACGGGGCATCGGCGGTCCGGCGGCATTACGCCGGCCGTGAGTCCACCGGCATGAGTCAGACTGACAGAGAATCAAAGCCGCATACGGTTCAATTCTAAACAATGGTAAGACAGCCGGGTCTGTGCAAACAGACCCTGTAAAGGAGACCCCATGAATGCAGGTTTGCAGCTCAACGGGCAGGTGGAAGCAGTTCCGGAAGGTATTGCCAACCTTGAAGGCTTGATTGTTCACATGATGGAAAAAAGCGAATCGGCCAATGAAATCGTGGTTGATGTGGTAGTGGATGGAGAACGCTTTTCGGAGGAGTATGCCCATCAGGCCGGAGAGATCGATCTTTCCGGAGTCGGCTCTGTTGAGATCCATACCCTCACTGCGGAAAAATTCTCGAAAAAATTCCTCAGGGATGCGCATGTCTATATCGATTACCTGAAAACCGGATTTCAGGCGTCTATCCAACTTCTGCGGAATCCCGGTGACGAGGGTGCCGGATTTGATATCCTGGCGAGAAGTTTTGAAACCATGGGTGCTCTGAAAAGCCATCTTGAAAATGTCCGGGAGGCCATCGAAAATATGGATATGGATCCGGATGCGAAGGACACATTGCAGCGTTTTGATGTCATGGCGGATACGCTTCAAGAGAGGATGGCAAACGATTGTCAGCCGGCCATCATTGCGGACCTGCTCGAATCGGAAGTCATACCGTACCTGAACCGATGGATGGAAACGGCCTGAGGATAGGAAGATGGATCCGATTCCGGTGCTCGAAAAACTTCTTTCCCTGTCCAGACAGCATCTCCGGCTAACCCTTGATGAACAGTGGGAAAGCTGGGAGGATCTCGCTGAACAGAAAAGAAAGCTTTACGGAGGCCTCCGGGTCTTTGATGATATTTCACGGGACATGGGGGGATCGGAATTGATCCGTCAGATTCAAGCCCTCGAGGCAAAAACCGTGGATGCATTGAAAGAAAAAAAAGAGGAAACCCTTTTTGAATTAAAACAGATCAGGGGCCGGAAGCATGTCGTCAGCGGCTATGGGGCGGGGAAGGTGCCCAACAGCGGCACCCCCGGGCATTTCGGTATTCGCTGCTGACACCGTCAGCTTCTCGATTTTCTCGTCCCCGGATGTCCACTCACGAACCTAAACCCCCGTATCATTCCCATTTGAATGTTGTGAAACCGCTTTTGACAATGCGGTTGTCTATAAAGCTCCAGTCACGTGGCCCTACCGGCCTATGGGCATCGGTCCTCCAGCCGGCCAAAACTCGCCGTTAAGGCTGAGTAAGGACCGCTGCTGACAAAATAT
>CAZWAE010000227.1:0-6503 GCA_964631805.1 uncultured Desulfobacteraceae bacterium
GTCGTAAAAAAATGAAAATGGTTAAATATTTCAGGCTGCTGAATTATCAGAGGGGCTTTTTTCCGTCAACATGTTTTTCCCCTCCCTACGGTTCTAATTTGCCGATTGCATTGGCCGGAAAGGTTGTGATATCTATCCAGGTTGTTCAGTTAGATCGTGTCCGTTCCGGCAGGGCGGCCTTTTCAACTGTGGGTCACAACCGGACCATAATGTCAGGAATCACGATGGTGTATGCCAGAGGTATGGAAACCGATACGATTCAAGATCCAAAGGACCAGGGAAACCGAAAACTCCGTTTGACCTTTTCGGATAACAACCTGGCGCGACAGCTTTTCGGTGAGCACAATCGACACCTCGGGCAGATCGCCGATGCATTGGACATCCATATCGACGCCAGGGGAAGCACGGCTTCCCTCACCGGCGACCCGATTGCCGCCGAATTGGCCAAAACGATTTTAACGCAGCTCTATGGTCTTTTGAAGGAAAACTTTCCGGTCTATCCTTCCGATATCGATCATGCCATCCGAGCCCTGAGCGCGAATCATCTCACCGACCTGAAGGACCTTTTTCTGGATACGGTCTATATCACCGCCAAAAAAAGACCCATCACCCCCAAAAGCCGCACTCAGAAAGAGTATATCGATGCAATCCGGAATTTCGATATGGTTTTCGGTATCGGCCCGGCGGGTACCGGAAAAACCTACCTGGCCATGGCGATGGCGGTATCTGCCCTTTCAAAAGGACTTGTCAGCCGCATTATCCTCACACGCCCGGCGGTGGAAGCCGGTGAAACCCTCGGATTTTTACCCGGAGACCTCGCAGACAAGGTCGACCCCTACCTGCGGCCGCTATACGACGCCCTCCATGACATGATGCGATTTGAAAAAGCATCGGGCCTCATGGAGCAGGGGATTATCGAGGTTGCCCCGCTGGCGTTCATGCGCGGGCGGACCTTAAACGACGCCTTTGTCATACTGGATGAGGGTCAGAATACCACCTCCGAACAGATGAAGATGTTCCTGACACGTATCGGGTTTAATTCAAAGGCGGTGATCACCGGGGATATTACCCAGACGGATCTTCCGAACGGAAAGGTATCCGGACTGGTTGAGACCCGCGATATCCTCCGGTCGGTGGCGGGTATCCGGTTCGTTTTCTTTTCAAAAGAAGATGTGGTTCGGCACCGCCTGGTTCAGGATATCATCCGGGCATATGAAGAATTGGAACTCAAAAAGGGCAACGGGAAATAAGAAGCAATCGGGCCGTCAAACAGCTGGATTGCTACTCGGGAGCTTATGGTCAAAAAGCGAGAAATACCATCCGTCAGGGAATTTTTCAGATCAGGTCCGATTTTCCCCTGGCTGCTGCTGACCGCCGTCACGGTCCTTTTCATGGTGATTTTGTACCCGACTCTGATGAAGGCAAAACACGCCTATGAGGCCGGAGATATCGCAGACGCGGACATCAAGGCGCCCAGGGATTTTTTTATCGAAGACCATGAATCCACCGAGGCCAAGCGCAGGCAGGCGGTAGAGGGCGTACGGACCGTTTACGACCACGGCCTCTCCCTTGCCATTCATTTGAACCGGTTGGCCCGGGAGGCATTCAGCAAGTGCCGGCAGGTATTCGAAACGGACCGGGAAGTGCTGTGGATCGATCCCAATGCCGAAAGGGAAACCGACCTGCCCACCTTTTCCGAAGAGGAATCCCTCCACGAACAACTCATGAAACTCAAGGTGGATTTTGTTGAGATGATAGGCATATCCATCAGTGATGGTGCCTACAGCATCCTTGAAAAAGAGAAGTTTTCAAAGGAGATTGAGGACTTGATCGTCCGGATCTTGGCTGAAATCCTTAACAACGGCGTGGTCTCCAATAAAGAGTTTCTTCTTAAGGAGACCGATCGCGGGATCACCTTGCGCAATCTCGGGAGCGGGACCGAAAAAAGGGTCCGCAATCTGAAACAGTTCTATGGCCTGGACCAGGCCAAAACCATGGTCAGAATCGTCGGACAGCCCCTGCTTAAGGATCTGGATTATAATCTCAGGAACCTGATCGTCGATCTGGTACAGCAGATGATCCAACCCAATATTACCTTGAACCGGAGTGAGACCAAGGCCAGGAGAAAAAAGGCGGGCCGCGAGATCAAACCGATTCTTTATAAGATCAAGGCGGGCGAGATGCTCCTTCGAGAGGGGGAACGGGTGACCAAGGTACAGCGTCTGAAACTTGAGGCGCTTCAGGCCCAGTCACATGAAGAGAAACATGTCGCCACCGGTATCGGCGCTGCCCTGATCGTGTTTTGCCTTCTGATCACCACTTATATGCTCCATCTGAATCTACGGAGTGATTTCCAGCGAAACCGGAATATCAATCTGCTGTTTATCGCTTCCGTGCTCATCGTCTTCTTTTTCCTGGCGAGGCTCTCAATCCCCCTGGGGGGCGCCTTGACCAGTAATGCACCGTTATCCCTTACACCCGCTTCCATCTATTTCGGCATTCCCATGGCCTCTGCCGCCATGACCCTCTGCCTGTTTATGGGGATCGACATCGCCCTGGCGTTTGCCATTGTGATATCGGCCGGAACCGCCGTCATCCTGAAGAACAGATTCGACCTGTTCCTTTACTTTTTTCTCAACTGCACCATGGCTGCCTTCTGGATGCAGAGCTGCCGGGAGCGGAACGTATTTATCAAGGCGGGCTTGAAAATCGGGCTGTTGAATGTTGTCCTCGTCACCGCCATTGATGTTTACACGGCGGATTTTGCCGGATTGAAAATCTTCTGGGACTGGGCATTCGCTTTTTTCGGCGGCATCGGAGCGGGGATCGTGACCGCCGGCATCGCCCCGCTGGTGGAGATGGCCTACGGGTATACCACCGATATCAAGCTTCTGGAACTGGCCAACCTGGACCGGCCGATTCTTCGCCGCCTCATGCTGGAAGCCCCCGGAACCTACCATCATTCGGTGATTGTGGGATCGCTCGTGGAAGCGGCGGCGGCCGAAATCGGGGCCAATCCCTTACTTGGGAAGGTTTGCGGGTATTACCATGATATCGGGAAAATAAACAAACCCTTGTATTTCATAGAGAATCAACGACACGGGAAAAACAAACACGACAAACTGGCCCCGTCTATGTCCAAGCGTATCCTCATTGCCCATGTGAAGGACGGTGTGGAGATCGCCGTAAAAAACCGTCTTGGACAGACCATCGTCGACACCATTCAACAGTCCCATGGTACCAGCCTGATCACCTATTTCTATGAAAGGGCCAAACAGCAGATGGGCGATGATGCGATAAACCCCGATGATTTCAGATACCCGGGGCCGAAACCCCAGACAAGGGAGGCCGGCCTGGTCATGCTGGCGGACATTGTTGAAGCGGCCTCAAGAACCCTGGAGAATCCCACACCTGCCAGAATCCAGGGGCTTGTCCAGAATCTGATCAACAAAGTATTTTCAGACGGCCAGTTGGACGAATGTGAGCTGACATTGAAGGACCTCCATAATATCGCAAAAAGTATCATCAAGATTTTAACCGGCATCCATCACCATCGTGTCGAATATCCTGAAAAATCGGTATCGGGGAACGGAAAGGAAAAAAATGGCCGTCCTGATAGACAACAGGCAAAACAGCATAAAAGTATCACCGAAAGCGATTCAAGAAGCGGCTCAAGCCGCCTTAAACGCCTTGGACTGTCCTGACGGGGAACTGTCCATCGTGGTGGTGGATGACCGGCAGATCGCACGACTCAATTTGGCATACCTCAACCGCCGGGGCTCCACCAACGTCATTGCCTTTCCCATGCAGGAGGGGCGTTTTACGGACATCTCCCCCGGACTTCTCGGAGATGTGGTGATCTCAGCGGAAACCGCTGATAGGGAAGCCGGCGCGGCGGGTATCGGTTTCAGGGAACGTTTTCTTTTTCTTTTGATACACGGCATCCTCCATCTTTTCGGTTACGATCACGAGACCGGTGAGGCGGACGCGTTAAAAATGGAAGCCAAGAGTGATGAGCTGATACAAAAGATCGGTACCAGGGGATAGGTTTTATTACGGACATTGGCAGGTCACCCCAGCCCGACAGGTATTCACATGCCGGATTTAACCGTCAAAATCGATCACGTCGCATTGCTCCGGGAGATTCGGAAGCGGGGCTACCCCGAACCGACAGCTGCCGCCATCC
Source organism: uncultured Desulfobacteraceae bacterium (assembly GCA_964631805.1). Lineage (GTDB taxonomy): Bacteria > Desulfobacterota > Desulfobacteria > Desulfobacterales > CAZWAE01 > CAZWAE01. Next base: position 4,187 of record CAZWAE010000227.1, read on the forward strand.
TGGCGGAGATTGCCGGTGCGGACCGGATCGCGGTCCATCTCTACCGTCGGCGACGGCACATTCTGGACCGGGATGTCAAAATCCTCCGCAGTTGCATCCACAGCGGCCTTGTAATGGAAATCTCGCCGGCAACGGAAATGGTGGGGATCGCCGTTGACATCAAACCGGAAAGGGTTCTGTTGGTAGCGGAGAACGACAATTCGCCAACCTCGGAGGGTGGACTGGATCTGCTGATTCGCAAGGAGATCGTTGCCGATGCGGTCAACACCTTCAAAGGTAATGGTATTGCGGCATCGGTCTGCATCGATCCGGACCCTGAACAGATCCGGATGGCGCACAAGATAGGTGTCCCATGGGTGCATTTCCATGCCGGGGCATTTAGCAGCGCCAAAACCACCCTGAGGAGAAACCGCGCCTACCTGCACATGGTCGATGCCGTCAGCCTTGCGCGGAAACTGAAACTGAACATCAGTGTAGGGCATGGTCTTTGCTACCGGACCGTGAAATCGTTGACCCATCTTACACAGATCGATGAATTCTATATCGGGCACAGCATCGTCGCACGGGCCCTTTTGGTGGGAATGGAACGGGCGGTTCGGGAGATGCTGTCATTGGTGAAAAATGGCTGAACCGGACGGCATGCTAACCCGTGTGACCCGTTCCGCTGAATCCACGCGGGCCTTGGGCCGGGAGATCGGGCGCCGGTTGACCGGCGGGATACACATCGGGCTGATCGGAGATCTGGGCTGCGGGAAAACCGTTCTGGTCCAGGGCCTGGGCAGGGGCCTCAAGGTTCCGGAAACCTACTACATTACCAGTCCGACCTACACCCTGATCAATGAATACCCGGGGCGGCTGCCGCTTTATCATGTCGACCTTTACCGGCTGGACGGCGGTGCCGATATTGAAGAGATCGGTCTTGAAGAGATCATCTCCGATCCTAAAGGGGTCGTGGCCATGGAGTGGGCGGAGCGGTTCGGGGACGGGTTCGGGGAAGAACATCTGATGATTCATATGGAAAATGTCGAAAACCGGACGCGAAAAATTGATCTAAAAGCTTATGGACTTGGGCCGTACAATCTGATAATGAGCCTCGGACATTCGGATGCAGCAGACGGGATAAAGGAGTAAAGATGGCGCTGATCGTTCAAAAATTCGGAGGAACTTCCGTTGCCGATCTTGACAGGATCCGCAACGTTGCCAAACGGGTTGCCGCAACCCACGGCAAGGGAAATGATGTCGTCGTGGTGGTTTCCGCCATGGCGGGTATCACGGACGGGCTCATCGATATGGCCCGGACAGCCGCCGGGGATCCGAGCAAACGGGAGCTGGATGTGTTGCTCGCCACGGGGGAACAGACCACAGCGGCACTGCTGGCCATGACGCTCCAGTCCATGGACTGCAAAGCCGCCTCCCTTCTGGGGCACCAGGCGGAGGTGGTCACGGACTGTACTTTCGGCAATGCCCGTATCGTGGATATCGGCGCCGGGCGCATCAAAAAATTGCTCAGCGACAAGAACATCGTCATTGTGGCGGGTTTTCAGGGCTGCGATCCCAACGGGGACATTACCACACTGGGACGCGGCGGGTCGGATACGTCCGCTGTTGCTATTGCAGCGGCCCTGGATGCGGATACCTGCGAAATATACACCGATGTGGACGGTATTTATACCGCCGACCCCAATATTTGCAAAAAAGCACGGAAAATCGACATCATATCATATGATGAAATGCTCAACATGGCCAGTCTTGGTGCCAAGGTGCTGCAGATCCGGTCGGTGGGTTTCGCCAAAAAATTCAATATCCCCGTACACGTGAGATCATCGTTTTCTGAGGAGGAAGGGACCATGGTGGTGATGGAAAATTCAGGTATGGAAAAGCTGGTGGTATCTGCGGTCACTCATGACAAAAACCAGGCGCGTATCACGCTGAAAAAGGTACCGGACCAGCCGGGAATTGCGGCCAAGATCTTCTCCCCCATCTCGGAATATGGAATCGTGGTGGATATGATCATCCAGAATACCCGGGCCGGCGGTCAGACCGATCTTACCTTCACGGTTCCCATGTCGGACTATGAACGGGCGCTGGAGGTCCAGAAGGGTGTTGCCGCCAAGATCGGGGCCGAAGAGGTCTTTGGGGACAAGAATATCGCCAAGGTTTCGGTGATCGGCGTCGGGATGCGAAACCATTCCGGCGTGGCCTCAACCATGTTCAATACCCTGGCCGGAGAGAACATCAATATCTCGATGATCAGCACCTCCGAAATCAGAATTTCCTGTGTTGTGGAAGAAAAATACACCGAACTGGCCGTTCGGGT
>CAZWAE010000228.1:0-6472 GCA_964631805.1 uncultured Desulfobacteraceae bacterium
AAAATCGGGATTGACGGTGGTGTGGTCTGTGTCCTGGAAGGTCTCCATTTCATGGGGCGGGGGTTCAGATTTCTCCGGTGGCGGTTCAAGGGAAGACTCTTGCCGAACTGTTTCGGCGCCGGATAGATCGGGATTGAAAAGAGTCGGCTCGTCAAAAGCCATTTGGACGTTAAAAATCGTATAACCAATCGTAATGGAAGTGTCGGGAGAGACGACTGTTTTTTCCTCAATCTCCACACCGTCAACCCACGTACCGTTGACGGATCCGAGATCACGGACCCAGAATTGCCCCTCTTCCTGGTATATGCAGGCGTGCACCCGTGACACAAACTCATCCGCATCAAGATCGATATCCACGCTTTGATCCGGTGCAGGGCGTCGACCGATGACGATGGCATCGGTGTCGGTTTCAAACCGTATCGGAGGGTGCTTCGGTATGGTGTATTCGACAATCATAGGCCCTCACCGTCGCCGATTTCATTCACCGGTGGGTATGAAATGGCAACGAAGGAAACCCGCTCACGATCTTTTTCAAAAAGGTCAGTGGCAGATCTGAATTAGGTGAAACAGTTCAAAAAAATACGGTTATTTGAAAACTAACCTTTTGAAATTAATAGATTACAGATAGGATCAAGGCTTTGTCAAGGAGAAAGGAAGCAAAAAGAGAAGAGAAACTGTGGATCAATCCGGGCATGTTTTCCCGGGAAGCCGGCATATGCCGGCTCCGGGTTGGAAAGGCACTGTTATTTGGTAAGTCTGATCACCAGAAAGCCTGCGTTCATCCTTTTGATAAACATCTGAATGGTGCCGCCTTTGTCGATCGATTTGATAATTTTCCGGTAGTCATCAACAGAGACCACCTCCATATGATTGATTTCTCTAATAATATCTCCGGCACGAATTCCGGCTTGCGCCGCTTTGCTTCCACGCTCCACATTGATGACCAAAACCCCCCGGTTTTCCTGGAGGTTGAAACGCTGCATGATTTCATCGGTCAGATTGGATATCCGAACACCCAGTTCATCACCAAATTCCCGATTATTTGGACGAGCCGCAAGCTTTTCATTTTCCCTTTTGGCGATTTTGACTTTCATCGTCTTCTCATCACCCGCCCTTAGCACCTTCACATTCACCGTCTTACCCACACGAATCTCGGCAATAAGTCCGGTCAATTCACGGCTTGTCGTTACGCGCTTTCCATCAACCTCCAGAATGATATCCTGTGGTTTGATGCCTGCCAAATCTGCCGGGTCATCTTCAAACACATCTGCAACCAATACGCCCTTACCGGTTTTCAGACCATAATACGCCGCCATCTCTCCACTGATATCCTGGATCCCGACGCCGAGCCACCCCCTGGTCACTTCTCCATATTTTTCGAGTTGATCGACAATGCCTCTGGCCAGGTTCACCGGCACGGCAAAACCGATGCCGTTTCCCCCCGCAATGATCGCGGTATTGATACCAATCACCTCACCGGCCATATTGAGAAGCGGCCCGCCGCTGTTTCCGGGATTGATCGATGCATCCGTCTGGATGAAATCATCATAAGGTCCTGACCCGATGACGCGCCCCTTGGCGCTGACGATACCAGCCGTTACAGTATGCTCCAGACCAAAAGGACTGCCGATGGCAATCACCCACTCTCCGACCCTCAATGCCTCGGAATTTCCCAAAGGCACCGCAGGAAAGTTACCTTCCGATTTCAGCTTGATCAATGCCAGATCGGTGTTGGGATCGCGTCCAATTATTTCGGCATCATGCTCCTCTCCGTTGTTGAGTTTGACCGTGATCTGATCGGCATCTTCAATCACGTGGTTGTTGGTCACAATGGTTCCGCTCGGGTCGATGATAAAACCGGATCCAAGACTCCGCTGTTTGAATTCCCGGTGAAAATCTTCACCAAAAAATTTATCGAAAAACTCGTTGAAGGGATGGTTCTTGTCCCGGGGGGGCCTCTGAAAATGACGCATCACAGGCCCGCCATCTTTCGAGGTCTTTACCGTCCGAATATTGACCACTGACGGGCTGGCTTTTTCTGCAAGTTCGTGGAAACTTTCCGGAACCATCCGGACGCCACCCGAAAGTGCCCATGTCCCGGCAGGCTGACCCACCACCAATAGCGCCGTCATCATGAACACAACAATCGGTAATGGGGAAAAAGATCGATTCCACATGATTTTAATGGGGTTGACACCGGTATCCATATCCATTTTCCTCCTTTTCAGGTCGTGTGCTCACAGAATAAGCGCTTTGTTGATTACCGTATCGGCCGATTGTGCACCGAACGTTCCCTTTGAAACTAAATATATATTATTTCAAATGGTTAAAAATATTCCCAATAAAAGTAAGCCCGAATATATCGGTGTCAAGTTTAACCGCAAACACAGAAAAAAAAACAGGTGAGCCGTTTCAGGCTCCTGACCGAATTGCCGGATCCAATCGGGAATAGAGATCAATGGCATGGATGGGATTTGAATAAAGAGAAGCACTGAAAGAACTTAGGGTGGGGAGAGATACCGCCATAAAAAAGGCATCCTATCTCTAAGATGCCTTTGGGTTTTCTATTTTTTACCGTTTAACCGGCCTTCTCTACATTCTTTGCAGCCGGGCCGCGATTGCCCTCTTCGATTTCAAAACTGACGCGGTCACCCTCTGCTAAAGTTTTGAATCCGGGCGCATTGATGGCAGAATAGTGAACAAAGATGTCACCGCCTTCTTCCTGTTCAATAAAGCCAAATCCCTTCTTGTCACTAAACCATTTAACGATCCCCTCAGCCATAACGCGTTTCTCCTTTCAAAATCCTTGACATTATTCCGCGGCCCGAAAGCCGCCTGTCTTTTGCTGCCTTCCAACGACACTGTCCGGTCTAAAACAAGACGAAAAGCTGACACCTCCATAGTTAGTTTGTTGCCATTATTCCTTGCAGAGCCGCTTGGCCCTCCCCAGCGGTCCTCTGAAGATTCCTTGAATAAAGCAAAAACTCAATTCCATTGAAGAACAATCCGTGTACATATTGAAATCAAGCAAAACGCGTTGGGTATTGAATCGGATATTTCAATCGTATTCTTTACAAATTTCACCGTTTTAGTCAATGCTGGTTTTGTAGCGTGTATAATACGGATACAATTTAAGCATTAGGTGCCTGTCCGTATCAAACAATGTCTCAAAACCGGTTTATCTGTTGAGGATCAGGATGCCGGGAAAGCAAGTCCCTAAAGATGGCAATCCGCCGATTCAGAGATACGGCTAGAAAAATATTTTTTAAACAAAGATCTGTTTTTTGGATTTTTATTTCAACGGGTTCGAATGCACGCCCGAGAAAAATCAACTGCTCCGCTGGTTGTATAAACGGCTGACCACCTGGGCGCGCCAATGACCTCGTCCGGAAAGGGTCGGAATCTCTTCCGCCTTTAAATGTTCGGCAATTTGATCAAAGCTGGCACCGTTGTTCCTCATATCCACAATGATCTGTTGGACAGTTTCCCGCCCGGAACCGGATGCATCCGATGGTTTCGCCGTCTGTGCTTCAGGCAGTTCACCCGCCGCCGGGGCCGCAGACGCCTCCTCCGCGGCATCCGATGCCGTCTCCAGCGTCGGAACAACGGGATCTTTTATCACCGTCGGGATCAAATGACGGACCATCTCCTCCAGGGCTCCGGCGATTCGCTCCGATGAGGCCGCCTGCCTTTCGGCCAACCCGGTTAACTTTTTCTGTCCCTCCACGATGTTTTCGAGGGTTTTTTTGATGGCATGGAGCTGATTGGCATCAAAATTTTTTCGATGTGCGGGGTTCTTACGGTCGCGGTTGTTCATCCTGTCGTTGTTGCGATACTGTCCACCGTCATAGGGCCTACGGCCGCGATCAAAGCGCTTGCCGCCGCTTCGCAGTTGCTGGAGAAAATCATTCATTTCTGATAATACCTTTAGTTAAATGGAGCCAGGACGCCCTGAATTAGTTGTCACATCTGGCACGCAAACAAAGGAAGGATGACAAGTAAAGATAGGCAACAAACTGGTCTCTGCTCTAGGATATGTGCGAAATACTGAGTCCAACATACTTATTAAAGCGATATCTTAAAGTCAAGTCACAATTTGGGTTCGCTTATTTTTATGTTATTCCCGGGTTCTGCCGTTGTCATTTCCATTAAAATAGTGCATATAATCTTCGGTTTCCACGATAGGCAAGTGGGCAAAAAAAGGTGTCCGATTCAGAAATGAGCAATTTTTTCGTTGAGCAAGGATCGAAAATGGTTTCCGGCGAGACGTACTAATGTACGTCGCAGCCGGATAACCCGTTGAGGACGCCGCTCAACGGAAAAAGGGCCATTTCTGGACGGACACTATTTCAGAAAGGGATGTATCGGTGAAAGATGAAAGAGGCACCTATTATTACCCGTTTCCACAAAATAAGCGCGTGCGGATGTACGTTAAAAAAGGAGATGCCGGAGAGGTCTGTTTCCGGTTATGGAACGCAGACGACCCCCAGTTATGGATGGAGCACGGATGGGTTCCGCATGACGCGATTGAGCAGGCTTCGGCCATGTACAACCGGGGCGGCTTTGACCCCCAAATGGCTTACGACATGGATGTGGCCAGGGCCGTTTTGAAACAGCAGGAATGAATTTATTAGGGATAGGAGGATTCAATGGCGAAGTTTTTATGGGAACCTACCGGACAGCAGATCGCTGACGCGAATATGACCCGCTATATCGAAAAGGTCAACGAATGGACCGGCCAGTCGTTGGCCGATTATCACGAGCTATACGAATGGTCTGTTACGGAGATCGGCCATTTTTGGGAAAGCCTCTGGCAATTCTTCGACATCATTCATTCCAAAAAATACACGCGGGTTGTTGACAATCCGCTGGAGATGCCCGGAGCCGACTGGTTCAAGGGGGCGGAACTGAACTTTGCGGAAAATCTGCTGAGATACCGGGACGACCAAACAGCGCTGGTGTTTAAAAGTGAGGCGAAGGATGCCGTCAGAATCACCTACGGAGAACTCTACGACCAGGTCGCCCGGATGGCCCAATCTCTGAAAGAAGCGGGAGTGGTCAAAGGAGACCGGGTGGCCGGGTTCATGCCCAATATGATCGAAGCCGTGGTGGCCATGCTGGCGGCGGCCAGTATCGGGGCGGTGTGGTCATCGTGTTCCCCCGATTTCGGCATCAAAGGGGTCCTGGACCGTTTCGGTCAGATCGAACCCAAGGTCCTGTTCTGCCCGGACGGTTATTTTTATAATGGAAAACCCTTCGATTCCCTTCAGCGGGTGGCCGGTATTATCGACAAACTTCCGGCGACGGAAAAAGTTGTCGTGGTGCCCTACATCCATGAGAAACCGGACCTCGGCAAATTGCCGCGTTCGATCCTCTGGTCCGATTTCATCTCCGATAAGACGGATCTCAAGATCACCTTTGAGCAGCTGCCTTTCGATCATCCGCTTTATATCATGTACTCTTCCGGTACCACGGGAAAACCCAAATGCATGGTTCAAAGTGCCGGGGGTATTCTGATCAATCAACTCAAGGAGCATGTGCTGCACACCGATCTGAAAAGGGAAGACAACCTGTTTTATTTTACCACATGCGGCTGGATGATGTGGAACTGGCTGGTGTGTTCTCTGGGGGTCGGCGCCACTGCCATCCTCTTCGACGGCTCCCCCTTCTATCCGGGCCCGGAAGTTCTGTGGGACCTTGCCGAAAAGGAAAAGATGACGGTATTCGGCACCAGTGCCCGATACATTACGGCCCTTGACCAGGCAGGCGCAAAACCCGGTTCGCAGTTCGATCTGACCCACCTGCGGGCCCTTTTGTCCACCGGATCGCCGCTTCCTGTGGAGGGGTTCGAATATGTTTACCGTGAGATCAAACAGGACCTTCAGCTGGCCTCCATTTCGGGCGGAACGGATATCAATGGCTGCTTTGCAGGCGGCAACCCCACAGGCGCTGTTTATGCCGGACAGCTGCAATGCCGTCAATTGGGAATGCGGGTCAAAGCCTACGATGCCAATGGAAAGAGTGTAATGAACCAGACCGGAGAACTGGTTTGCGAAGCTGCAACGCCTTCCATGCCGATCTATTTCTGGAACGATCCGGATGGGGAAAAATATCGCAAAGCCTATTTCGACCGCTTCCCCGGCATCTGGTGCCATGGCGATTTCATCGAAATCACCGACCAGCAGGGGGTGGTGATCTACGGCCGGTCGGATGCCACCTTGAACCCGGGAGGCGTCCGCATCGGCACGGCCGATATCTATCCGGTGGTGGACGCACTGCCTGAAGTGACGGACAGTCTGGTGGTCGGACAGGATTGGGACAACGATGTCCGCGTCGTTCTGTTTGTCAAACTTGAATCCGGCTGTGAACTAAACGAGGATCTGGTCAATCGGATTAAAAAAGCGGTGCGGACCAACACCACGCCGCGGCATGTGCCGGCTAAAATCATCAAAATCGATGATATCCCCTACAC
>CAZWAE010000229.1:0-5188 GCA_964631805.1 uncultured Desulfobacteraceae bacterium
ATAGAGCACTTTTTTGAATTGCGCGATGGCCTTTTCGGTTTGGTTTTTCTCCTGCCGGATCAACCCCAGTATATAGTGAGACTCGACCCGCAGGGGATTGAGCCGGATCGATTTCAGGGCGCAACCCTGGGCCTCGTCGAGAAAACCCGTATCGGCCTTGAGCCGGGCCTGGTGATAATAGGCCAGGTCGGAACCCGGCGCGGGTTTCACATGTTCCTCAAGGCATGTCGGCGCACCATCGAGCCGGCGGTGTTTGAGAAGCGTCCTTCCCTTTTGATGATGGTTGTTTGTACGCGGTTTCGGAACGGAGGATGCTGCGAAACCTGGCGGCGGCACAACCTGTTCCGGCGTCTTTCGGGTGTTGGGTGTTCTCTTTTGGAGAGAAGCGATAGCGGGTGGTTTGGGGGCGGTCGGAATTTCCGGAAACGCCTGCACCCCGGTTTTCTGATAGATAAAAGCGCCCTCCACATGGCAATTCGCAAACCGGCTGTACAAATTGGCATCGATCTCCGCAGCCCCGACAATGAGCCGCCCGCCCGGTACCAGGCAGCGATGGAATTTTTCAGCGTTCTTCCGTATCTGCGACTCCCGCAGATAAATGGACACGTTGCGGCAGATAATCAGGTCCATAGCGGTGGTGTTGGTCAACAGGGAGGGGAATGGGTCCGTAACCAGATTCAAATAGGACAGATTGACCATTTTCCGGATTTGGGAGCTGAGTTCAAAGTGGTTGCCCTTGGGGGTGAAATATCGTTTTCGGATGGCCGGATCCGTCGTGCGAAAGGACCATTCCGTGTAATGTCCCTTTTGTGCAGCCTTTAAAAAACGTTTGTTGATGTCCGTTGCCAGGATGAGGATGTTCCATTTGTCGATCTCCGGCAGGAGTTCGTGGAGCAGAATGGCGATGGAGTAGGGTTCCTCACCGGTGGCACATCCGGCGCTCCAGATCCGGAGGCGGCGGTCCTCTCGATGACGGGCGATCAGATCGGGAAGAATTTCTCCGCGGAGGGCATCGAAATGGGTTGAATTTCGAAAGAAGTAGGTCTCGCCCACGGTGATTGTCGCGATGAGCGCTTCCCACAAATCGGAGTCCGGGCTGGATGCCAGCAGCAGGTGGTAAAATGCTTCCATATCATTGCAGTTTTCATGTCGGGCCATGCCCAACAATTTCAGCATCTGCCTGTCGCCGTTCCGCCTGCCAAATGTCAGGCCGGTGCGGGACAGGATCATCTCCCGCAATTTCTCCATTTCGGTGTGATTTACCTGCATCTTCATTGAGTTCTGGAAAATTTGGACCTTGGGGCCTGGTCAGAGAGCCTATGACTCTGCCGAAATAAATTGATACAAAATTAGAAGCACGAATTACAAAATTCGAAACAAACACGAATGACCAAAATTCTAATGTTCAAAACGAATTCATCGTTATAAGATAAATACTATCTTGATTGTTTAGGACATTTGAGCATTCAAATTTAAGATTTGTTTCGGATTTCGATATTCGAATTTCGGATTTAACCCTTTCAACAATAAAATATCCCCTTTCAGGGGTAACCCAAAGCCTGGTCCTCCGGGCCAGGATTCTTTACTACTATTCCAGTCGAGATGGAGCCGAAACTGTTTCAGGCAGGATTCCAGCCATGGCATCGGCATCTTCAGCCGGCAGCAGACGGGCCGGATCGAGGACCAGGATGAGGCGCTCTTCTTTCCGGATGACCGACGTTATGGGCCGGGACCTTGAGAGCGTGTCCGGTGCCTGCATGAGATCCTCGGAAACTTCAAGAATCTCGGAGGCCTCCTCGACAATGAGGGCCATTTTTCGAGCATCGTCATTCACGATGAGAAGCCTGTCATCGATCCGGGGTTTTCTCCCTTTCCGGCCCAATCGCTGCCGCACATCGATGGCCGGAACCGCCTGGCCGTGAAAGTCGACCAGCCCCGCCATCCAGCCGGGTGCCTCGGGAAGCGGGGTGAGCGCCACCATGCGATGGACGCTCTCGACATTCTCCAGAGACAGCGCATAGTTCCGCTCTCCTATCTTAAAACTGACAAAATGCATCAGACACTCCCTCTTTCATTTATCGGACGATGATGACATCGCTACCCGGGTTTTTTAAGGTGGCCTTGGGCAACTTCGTCCTTTCCATTCAACCCGAACCTTTTCAGGATTTCATGGCTGTCGGTCAGGTCGCCGATGATTTTCATTACCGGGCCTGGGGATGCCCGAACCAGGGTGGGTGTGGCAATGATGTTGTCCGTCGCCGCCTTATCCGGGGTGGTCAGAAGATCGATAACCTCGATGCTGCAGGACCCGTCCAGCTTTTGTTTCAGCATCCGATTCACCCCATTGACGATCTTTTCCGAGCTGGGCGTTTTCCCCACGACGTATAGCCTGAATTTATTGAGTTCAATGGACATTCCGTATCCTTATTCCAGGTTGGCGGCGCGTTCTTTGGGGATACTGAAAGAGATCATGAAATCTGATCGGCCCCGATCGGTTTCTGCATCAGATTGTATCCAACACCTCCGGATACCTCAGGAGTCGACCGAAGTCGTTTCTCCGATTCTGCCTCCAGTGCGACCATCCTTTACTCCGATCTTTGGTTGATTTTCCGTCGAAGATGCCGGGTTTTCATTCATCTTCAGATACCAGACACTGGAAGCAGCGTCATTTTGTTCGGTGGAACGCACCGTCCAGACAGTGAGGAACACCACAACGGCAAATGCGATGACATTGGAAAGGATCAATGCCAGCCAGATACCGGCTGCCGTGGATTTGATGACGATCCCCTCGCTTCCGTATTCGGAGATAAGCGTCCCGCGGGTGAACAGGAACAGCAGGCCTGAGGAGAGGATGCTGCCGCACAGAAAGATCAGACAGAGTCTGATGACAAGTCGATAGTCGATGTTTTTTTTAATGGTCATGGCGACCTCCCCGCCCTTAGAGCGTGTTTAGGAATACATTAATGGGTTTCTTAGGGTTCGCGCAAAAATAAATTCGCAGATGATCAGTGTTCAGGCGCCCGCTCAGCAAGGCGCGAAAATTAAGGAATATCAGTCATATTCCGTATTTTCGCAACGCCGCTGAGTGGGATGGATGGGCGCTGAGAATGTGAAGTTATTTCTGCGCGAACCCTTACCTTCGACGGGTATCGAGAAGCCCGATCAGTTCCATCAGCCTACGGGGAGTGATCGGCTTCTTGCCGAATCCGTCCTGCCCGGGCCTTATCGCCCGTGCCGCCGCATGGTCCTCTCCGAATCCGGTAAGGAGTATGACGGGAATTTGCGGCTGGTTTTTTTTGATCCATTTGAGCAGTTCGATCCCGTTCATATTGGGCATGATCACATCGGTAATGACCAGGTCTATGGCGGACTGCCTATTGCAGCATGTCTTTTCGATGATCCGCCTGGCATCGCTGCCGTCGCCGGCGATCTCGGTATCAAACCCCTCCCGCCGGAGATGCCGTTTCAGGGTCTTGGCGAATTCGATCTCGTCATCCACAACCAGCACTTTATGTATGGACATGGTTGTGCCACCTCTCATGGTGCATATTGTCCATCCTTGATTGGAAATCATGGATAGATTGTATTCGCTTTTGCTGTTAGAAAAACCCAATAAAACAAAGTGCTACCTAAATGCTAACACCTTATAGCCAATTGCTCAGTCCGGAAATCCCCGATTTATGGATGGACACGACTCTGATGTATTGGGGGATAGGGCGGATCGTTTTTAACCGAGTACCGGTAACGGCTCTTTACCAAGCTCCGCCCCTTGATTTTAATGCAGAAGAATCGTTATCTAGTTGTAATTATAGTAAATTATTTATATTCAACAACTTTTTGCGATACAGGGAAACCGGTCTGCCGAAATGTTGAAAACGCAAAGGGTAGAGATAGTCTGCGTTCAGGCCCGGCGAAACGAGGGATGTGGACCGGCCTCTGCTATATGTTGATAGCAATGGGCGTGCCAGGCGAAATACAACCGAAGGAAAGGTTAACATTCTGATATTTAAATCATTAAAAAAATATTGAATGATTCGGCGGAATTCGGAATGCGACATGGATGTCGCCGGGAAAGCGGCTCTCGGGTAAGGGATGGCTTCCTGTTGAACGGGTTAAATACGAAACTCGAATATCGAAATCCGAGGCAAATCCTCGGATTCGAATGCTCAAATGCTCTAAACTATCAAGATAGTATTCAATGCATAGCGATGAATCGGTGTGGAACATCAGAATTTTGGTCATTATAAACGTATACGACATATATGTCGCGCTCGGACGACCGATCAGTCGTCCCGGTAGAGATCGAATCGGGAAACAGGGACAAAGGGGCGAGATCATTGCTTCAGAGATGGTTATGTGGTAGTTTATCCATATGAGTGGGACGCTTGAACTGCTGATAGCCCTCGTGAGTAAAAGCGAAGTCCGAATATCGAATCACGGGTATGACGAACTGGCAGCTGACAATCTCTCCGTCCGAAATATGGTGTCCGGCCTGACTGGCGCCGAGTTATTGGAAGATTATCCGGATTTCCCAAAGGGACCCTGCGTGCTAGTTCTTCAGCGAGATCCGGAAGGCCGACCTATTCATGTTGTTTGGGGCATACCGAAAGGGAAAATGAGCCCCGCCGTCCTCGTTACGGCCTATCGGCCCGACCCGCAACAATGGACGGATGATTACAGGAGAAGGAAATGAATAACACCAGACAACACACCAAACTTATTCACGAAGGCAATTACGTGGCCGAAATCGACGTTGAACTCATCTATACCGAGACAGGGTGGTCACCATATCTCTCATTGGACGATGCCTATAGGTTAGACGACGTGCGTGATGCACTTCGTAGAGGAGACATTGAGACCGCAGTCGGCCTTGCCCGTGTTTTTACACTTACCCCCGTTGCTGTTTGAAACCATCAGGCATCAAGATTTGTGTGCTCCCCGATAAAACCGCGCATTCACCGCTGATAACCGGGCCATTGGTTGGGTTTGAGTTGCAGGAGAAAGTCTTCAACCGGCCAGCAGTCAATCCCGTCAACGGTCCGTTTCTCCGATCCGCGGTACAGCAGCATCTCACTTGCTTCCGGGTAGTCGCTCCGGAACGTCTTTAGTGTTTTTTTCCATCATCACCCGCAGTTTGGTCGCAATATTTACCTGAAAAGTCAAATTTGTGCCTCATTTTTAACCTTTC
>CAZWAE010000229.1:5288-6445 GCA_964631805.1 uncultured Desulfobacteraceae bacterium
CCTGTTGTAAAACAACCGATTATGGTATGTTGTCGGAAAAAGGGGGCCGCAGCATGAAAATCTTATGTGTCGACGACGAACCGATGGCCCTGACCTCTGTCAGGCGTATTCTCAAACGCCGGGGCCACCGGGATGTGGAGATCTGCGACAGCGGTGAAGCGGCGATCCGGTTGATCAGGGAGCGGACTTTCGACCTGGTGCTCCTGGACATCATCATGCCCGGCGTGGACGGGTTGAAGGTGCTGGCATCGGTCAAGCCCTACTCGCCGCAGACGGAATTTATCGTGGTCAGTGCTGTGGAGGATGTTTCGACAGCGGTGGAGGCGCTCCGGCTTGGCGCCTATGACTATCTGCTCAAACCGCTGGACCCGAACCGGCTGCTACTGTCCATGGAGCGGGCTTTCGAGCGCATCGGCTTGCGGGCCGGTCTGGCCGGATCGGCGGCGTCCGGAGACACACACGATATTCCCGAAGCCTTTTCACACATCGTTACCGGCAGCACGCGCATGAAAGAGATCATCTCCTATGCCGGCATCATGGCCAGAAGCGGCAAGCCGATTCTCATCACCGGGGAATCGGGTACCGGCAAGGAGCTCATGGCCCTTGGCATCCACCACACGGGACCCGGCCCGGAGGCTCCCTTCGTGCCGGTTAATGTGGCCTCGGTTCCAGAAGCCCTGTTCGAGAGCCAGTTTTTCGGCCACGCCAGGGGCGCCTACACCGGAGCGGCCGGAGAGCATGCCGGATATTTCGAGCAGGCGGACGGCGGGACCCTGTTTCTAGACGAGATCGGGGAACTCACGCCAGGCGGGCAGGTCAAGCTTCTGCGGGCTTTGGAGGAAAATATCATCACCCGGATCGGGGAAACCCGGCCCCGGCCCGTTGACGTGCGGGTGGTTTCATCAACCAACAAGGACTTGAATCTGGCGTGCCGGGACGGCGGATTCAGACTGGATCTGTTCTACCGCCTGAACTCCGCCCACGTTCACCTTCCCCCCCTCCGGGACCGGGTGGGGGACATTCCCGTGCTGGCCGACCATTTTCTCGCCGGGATCCGGCGGGAACATGGGCTGGAGATCCGGGGCATCGGCCCGGAGGCGTCGGAGGTGCTGGCACGGCTGGACTACCCCGGAAATGTCCGCGAACTGCGCCAGATC
>CAZWAE010000230.1:0-6397 GCA_964631805.1 uncultured Desulfobacteraceae bacterium
TTCCAGCAGCTCGCCGGTGACAGACGGGGTGTTCACCGCATTGATCACCGTGCCGCTCTGAAGATACTGGATGATCTGGTCAGCCACAGCCGTAGCCACGTTGGTCTGGGCTTCTGCCGTGGATGCCCCAAGGTGGGGCGTGCAGATCACGCGATCCAGGCCGAACAGGCGGTTTTCTCCCGGAGGTTCAACGGCAAATACGTCCAGGGCGGCACCCGCCACCTTCCCGGAGCTAAGGGCATCGTAAAGATCCGATTCCGCAACGATCCCCCCCCGCGCACAGTTGATCACCATCACCCCATCCTTCATCCGGTCAAAGGCGGTTTTTCCGATCAGACCCGTGGTCTCCTTCATCTTGGGCACATGCACCGTGATGTAATCGGACCGGGCGTACAGCGCCTCAAGATCCACGCTTTCGAAACCCGCCTTTTCGATCACCTCCGGCGTCACCACCGGGTCGTGGACGATCACCCGCATCTTGAGCCCGCGCGCCCGATCCGCTACGATGGAGCCGATCTTTCCGTAGCCGATCACCCCCAGCACCTTGTTGTAAATCTCCCGCCCCTGGAGCTGCTTCTTATCCCACTTTCCAGCCTTTAACGTGGCCGTCCCCCGGGGAATGTTCCGGGTCAGGGCCATCATCATGGCGATGGTGTGCTCGGCGGTGGTCACCACGTTGCCGCCCGGGGTGTTCATCACCACCACCCCGCGTTTGGTGGCGGCCGGGATATCCACATTGTCAAGACCGATGCCGGCACGGCCCACCACCTTGAGGTTTTCCGCCGCCGCCAGCAGATCCTCGGTGACCTTTGTGGCGCTGCGTATCACCAGTGCATCGTAATCGCCGATGATCTTTTTGAGCTCTTCGGGCGGCAAGCCGGTGTTTACATCCACCTCGATCCCGGATGCCGCCTCGAACATATCGATACCGGCCTGCCCCAGGTTGTCGCTGATTAAAACTTTCATCTAATGTCTCTATCTCTCCGTAAAATGAGGGTCCGAATTATATGGGGTTATTATTTATAACCGTTAAAAAAATGATTATTCCAGGACCGCTTTTCGGCGATACTGTATATACGCGTCGCGGATCGATTCATACGGGTCGATGGCGGCCTCCTTCAACGCTTCATAATCGCCGATTCTAAAGGAGGTGTCATTGACCAATTCTAGAGCGCGAATTCCCACCCGTGTTTCCGTTGAATCGAGGTACGTAGCGGGCGACAGAAAGCTGTCTGCCGCAAATCCCACCGTGTCTCTCAGGGAGGATGGCCCCAACAGCGGCCACACGATGAAAACGCCTTCCTTGAGGCCATATGCACCGAGGGTTTGGCCGAGATCCTCTTCCGGCGGGTTTAAATGGTCAAACCGGTTGGCTGGATTTCCGAAACCCAGCACTCCCACCGTGGTATTCATGAAAAATCGGACGAACTCGCTCTCTGCCGCCGCTCCTTTTCCCTGCAACAAACAGCTGATGAACCGTTTGGGCCCGGATATGTTGTGGAAAAAATTCTTGATACCCTTTCGAACCTGGATGGGAAACAGTGCTCCGTAGGCGGAGGCAACCGGTTTCAGTACGGCGAAATAAAATGTGTCGTTAAAATGAAACCAGGTCAGATTCCAGAGATGCAGCGGGTCCGGTTCGGGAACCTCTTCCGTGTCGGAAAGTCCCTCCTCATCCTCTTCCTCAAAATCCTCATCTTCTGCCTCGGAAATGGCGTTTGAGGCATCCGGCTGCGAAATTTCCCTGGCAGCGGGGGAAACGGTTTCGGCCTCGGAATTTGTCCGGTTTCCGTGGGCACATCCGGAACAGATCAGTGCCACCATTGCCAGCATCCAGATCAACTGCTTTATTTTTTTCATTATCCAATCCGACTGTCATTTATGGGGAGTATGGATCCTGCCATTCGTCAGGCGACGGTCGGACCGACCGACACCCTTTCGTTGTTGAAGTCCGCCGTCATTCGCCATTTCAACCCGATTCGAGAATCGGCTTGCCGCTTCTTTTTTTGTTGTGCCGACTTGTCCTTCAGTCGCTGTATCAACTGACCGGGTTTCTTTTTTGAAAGATATTTCTTGAATTGGATTCGGTAGTTTTTAACCAGGCTGACCCCTTCTACCGAGATGTCATATACTTTCCAACTTCCCGATTTATTAGAAAGTTTATAGTCGATGGGGATTTCGTACGTTTCCCTTACAATCTTGGTCTTGATCTTTAATTTTGAGTTCCCAATAGGGTCTTCACTCAGGTAGATGACGGAATCGTTTTGAAAGCCGGTCTGGATCTTGTCAATATATGTGTTGCCGAGAAGGTCTGAAAAAGCACGGGAAAATTCCGTTTTTTCGGTGGGTGAAAAAAGTCGCCAATTTCTCGCCAGCGACCTTTTCGATATCTCGGTGAAGTCGAAAATCTCCTGGATCAATTTCCAGATCTGTTCACGCTGCGCCTCCTTTTTCCCTTTTCCCTGATACTGGGGGTCGGCCAGGATTTGAAGACTTCCATCGATCGATCTCTTGATGACCGCCATCGCTTCGCCTCCCCATGCCGGGGGTATCTGGCAGAAAAGTGCAAGGGCTATTGTTAAGAGTACCAATTTTTTCACTTTTTTCTCCTGCCTCGGAAAATTCCGCTATTGTGTAATCGTTTCTTATACATCTCCGAAAACGTATTTGCTGATCAAATCCTCCAGATCCACGGCGGATTCCGTTTCCGTGATGGTGTCCCCGGGTTGAAGTATCTCGTCCGATCCCCCCGGGCTCAGTTTGATATATTTATCCCCGATCATACCCGATGTTTTGACCGATGCGATCACATCATCAGTGAGTTCAACGCCGTTTTCAATCCTCATCCTTACGATGGCCACCAGCCGGTCCGGATCTAAAGAGATGGCTTCAACCTTACCAACCGACACACCCGCCATCTCGATGTTCGCCCCCTCTTTCAAACCCGATATGGACTCGAACCTTGCAACGACCGGGTAATGGTCGCTCCCGAACCATTCCATTTTACCCAGTTTCACGGTGAGATAACCGACGCAGAGAATTCCGATCAAAACAAAAATCCCAACGGTGGTTTCAATGGCCGAATCCTTCATGTAGCCTCCTAACTGATTCTAAATTCATAAAACGTATTCTCTCGTGATTCGGCGGTGGCGAGCACCGTTTCCAACCGGCTGTCCTCCCCCGCTTCTGCGAAACCGGCGCTGATCTCAAGGGCAAATTCCATTTTCCGTCCATCGTCTAGAATATCCCCCCTTCCCACCGATTTTGACAATTTGAAACAGACCACCCGTGCCTGTTCCTGGTCGGTATGGGGGAGCACCACCAGTATCTTGTTCAATGCGGTTCTGAAACAGGTATCGGATATTCGCACCAGGTTTTTTACTTTGACGGCGAAATTTTTCAATACGGTCTGGCCAACCTTGTGTCCCACCGATTCGTAAATGGCGCTTAAATTTTCGACGGTCAGTACCAGGAGCGAAAAAGGGGTCCGGTGGCGGTGGAGCCGGGCCAATTCCTGTCTGAAACGCTCCTCGCTGTAGGACTGGGTGGCCATGCCGGTGAGTTCGTCGTGATGGGATTCCAACCCCTGGATAAACCCGCTCACGACAGGATCTGCACTTTGCTGGATATCGGAAGGGTCCCCCTCGAAAATGATTTTCCCTTCGTCAAGCATGGCAATTCGCTGGGAAATAAAGAAAATATCCGGGATTTCGTGGCTGACCAGGATACCGGTAAAACCGAACTTTTCCTGATACTCGGAGATCATGCTGTGCACCATGTTCTTCCGGATGGGGTCCAGGCCGGTGGTGGGCTCGTCGAACAATACGATCTCCGGATTTGTGATTAGCGCCCTTGCCAGGGCGACCCTCTTTTTCATCCCCCCGGAGATCTGGGAGGGGAATTTTTTTTCGATCTTCGCGATATCCAGCTGCCGGAGCCGTTCCCGGACCAGGGCTTCGATTTTTTTTGCCGAAAACGATGATTTTTCCCTTAATGGCAGGGCGATATTTTCAAACACGGTCAACGAATCGAAAAGAGCCGTTCCCTGGAACATGTAGCTGAATTTTCTTTTCAAAGCCCTTTTTTCCGGTGTGTTCATTTCGGAAAAGGCCTTCCCGTTATAGAGAATCTTACCGTAATCGCGGATCATCAACCCGATGATGTGTTTCAGCAATACGCTTTTGCCCTCCCCGCTCTTCCCGATCACCGTTGTGATTTGTCCCGGGTAGATGTTCAAATTCACACCTTTTAGGATTGGATTGTCTCCGAATCGCTTGTGTACGTCGATGAATTGAATCAGCGGCTGGGTCATGGGTCTACAATAAGAATGAGGTTAATACGTAGTCGGTCACCAAAATCAAAACGCAAGACTGGACTACTGCGGTGGTGGTGGCGTTGCTCACCCCTTCGGCGCCGAATCCCTTGGTCCGGGTGTGGGTGAAATACCCCTGATAGCTGCAGATGGTGACCACCACCAGGGCAAAGACGAAGGATTTCAAAAATCCGCCGCTCACATCCGCCATGACGACGCTGGATTCGATACGGGAAAAGTAGATGGCCGGGTTCATGTCGAGGAGAATCGAAGCGGTCAGATACCCGCCGAAGATCCCCACCAGATCAAACATGGCGGTCAGCAGGGGAAAACTGATCAATGCGGCGGCAATTTTCGGGCTGATCAGAAACCGGATGGGATTGATATCCATGGTCTCCAGGGCGTCGATCTGTTCAGATATCCGCATGATGCCGATCTCCGCCGCCACCGACGAACCCGCCCTGCCGGTGACCATGACGGCCGTCAGGACCGGTCCGAGTTCTCGTATCAGAGACAGGGCGACAGCCGGACCCAGAAAACCGGTGGACCCGAATTGGGACAAGGAGTAATACCCTTGAATTCCCAGTACCATTCCGGTAAACGCACCGGTCAGGCAAACGACGAAAACCGACTTGGCACCGATAAAGTGGACCTGCTGAAGGATTTTGGAAAACTGGAAGGGCGGATGGAATATAAAGGCCACCCCCTGGGCCAGGAAAATCGCAATTCTCCCAAGTTCCCGGGTCAGGAAAATCGCGTTTCTGCCGAGCACGATCAGCGGGTTCTGTAGGATTCCGGATCTTTCCATATGCGCTTTTTCAAATTGGAAGTGAAAAACCTGAAATTATATTGAAAGCCAATGGTGTGTCAAGCATGAAAGCATACATCAATAGACCCTCCGCCACCCCCCCGGCCATAGTCAGCCTACCCATAGAACTCTTTTGCCAGGATCCCATTCAGGGTGGTGGCCAGATGGTCCGCATCCTTCCCTGAAAAGGTCATGGGGGGGCGGATTTTTATCACATTGTGAAAGGGGCCGTCGATACCGACAAGGATGCCATGATCGCGCATGCGGTCGACTATAAACGCTGCCTCCTCCCCGGCGGGTTCCAGTGTGTCGGTATTCCGAACCAGTTCGACTCCGACAAAAAACCCTGCACCCCGCACGTCCCCCACCAGGGGAAATTTTCTTTTCATAGGCATCAGGCCGCGCATGAGCCGATGTCCCACCAGCCGTGCATTTTCCTGCAACCCCTCTTCAAAAACCACGTCGAGAACCGTCAGACCGACGGCACAGGTGACCGTGTTGCCGCCGAAGGTGCTGAAAAACTCCATGCCGTTGTCGAAGGCCTCGGCGATGGCAGCGGTGGTGATCACGGCACCAACTGGATGACCATTTCCGATGGGTTTCCCCAAAACAACAATATCCGGTACGACCCCCTGGGCCTCGAACGCATAAAAATGGGTGCCGATGCGGCCGTATCCGGTTTGGACTTCGTCGGCGATGCACACCCCGCCGGCTTTTCGCACATGACGGTAGGCCGCCTGCAGATATCCCTCCGGAAAGATGATCTGCCCACCGACGCTAGGACAGGTTTCGGAGATGAATGCGGCCAACCCGCCGCTGATCTTAAAGATGCAGTCGGCAATATCCCCCACCGCCTCTGCGTATTTAAAGCCGGCATCCGGATCATCCGCCTTGTAGGGCCCCCGGTAGAGGTCCGCTATGGGTGCGGTGTGCACCCAGGCCGGTCGGCCGGCACCCCCGGGGCCATCATGTTTGTAGGGGCTGATGTCAATAAGCGAGGTGGTGTTGCCGTGATAGGCCGCTTCCAGAACAATCATCTCCCGCCGGCCGGTATAGGCGCGGGCCAGTCTCAGGGCCAGTTCGTTCCCCTCACTGGCCGAGTTGACAAAATAGCAAACCGACAGTGGATCGGGCACGGTGGAGAGCAGGCGCTCGGCATAACGGTTCACCCGGTCGTGAAGGTACCGGGTGTTGGTATTTAGCACCTTCATTTGATTCACAGCGCTTTGGACCACCCGGGGGTGGCAGTGTCCCACATGGGGCACGTTGTTGTAGGC
>CAZWAE010000231.1:0-1393 GCA_964631805.1 uncultured Desulfobacteraceae bacterium
GGAAACAACGGGTTAGCGGTTTAGACTGTAGGCTGTTAGCATTTAAATGCAGCGGTTTAGCAAATTAGCCTTTTAGCAGTTTAGCGGTATAACTTTTTTCCTAAACCCCTATAGCCTAAATCGCTACCGCCTGTAGTCTAAACAGTCTAACCCCCTACCAGCCTAAGCAGCTTATCAGCTCGATAGCTGACCGGCTGTAGTGCCAACACGCAACCCTGAACCCACAACTCTCAACCTAGGTTCCCAGAATCAGCCGCTGGGGGTCGCACTTCTCCCGCAGGATAACAAGCTCCTGATCCGACGGCGGCGGGACCGCCTCCGAACGGGATATATCCACCTCAAACCCCATGTTGTCAAGAACCTGTTCGGGAGTAATCCCGGGGAATACACCCTTCAAATACATCTCCCGAGTCTTTCCATCAAACCCCATCAGGGCCATATTGGTGATCACGATGGAGGGCCCCCCGTCGGGAAGCCCGGCATTTTTTCTGCCATCCGGTCCATCCAGCCAGCCCGGGCTGGTGAGATAGTCCACCTTTTCGACAAATTTTCTTTTTTCATGCTGCATGAAGATGAGGGTCCGGTTGACAAAGGAAGCGACGTCGCAGGCCCCGCCGCTGCCCGAAAACCTGACGGTGGGCTTATGGTAGTCGCCGATGACCGTTGAATTCAGGTTGCCGTAGCGATCGATCTGGGCGGCCCCCATGATCCCCACCACGCGGGTGCCGGTAAAGCGGTTCTGCATGACGGCAAAGGAATCGGCCAGGCTGCCGTTGACAGAAGTCCAGAACATCACCCGGGGGTCCGCCACGGCCATGGGGACCTCTTCCAGTTTGGAATCCACGGCACCGGTTTCAAAAAAGACCACGCTATTGGGCGCAGAGATATGCTTGGCCGCCATGGCCGCCAGCATGGATATACCCGTACCGCAGAATACAATATCCCCGTCCCGGATCTCCCGGGCCGCTGCCACCGCCATCATCTCCCGCAATGTATATTCCGCCACGACACCTCCCTATTTCCTGTCCAACCCCACGGCATACCCGGTTCTGGGATCGGCCTTGATGGTTCCGATCCGCTCCTCGCCGGCAAGGGCAATCAATTCCCCGTGATCCTTTACCTTCATTATGTTGGAATCCAGGTAACCGCGGTATTTCTCTTCATCACTTGCAAGCTCCCGGTAGCGCGTAAGATAGACCGGATCGTAATCATAGTGCCGGTAGCAGGCGGTGGGATAAGCGCCGAAAGGCACGGGTACAACGGCATCCACGCAAAAAAACGGGATCTGGTTCCGATCCGGATCGCGCCGCAGCATCTCTGTTGCCACCACCTCCTCGCAGGTCACGATCACATGCCGGGCCGCTTTGGCCTGCTCCACATCGGCAAAGGGGAG
>CAZWAE010000231.1:1493-6316 GCA_964631805.1 uncultured Desulfobacteraceae bacterium
CGCCTTTTTGAACCGGATGCAGGTGGGGGCGAAGCGCCCGCTGCCGGCATATGCAATCTCAACTTCGGTAACGCATCCCCCGCCGATCAACTCATCGACCCCCTGGCCGTTGGAGTGGGCATACAGATGCAGATCTCTCCGCCCCTGACGGATGATTTCATACACGGCGGCCATGGGATTCCGATTGATGGTAAAGCCGCCGATGGAAATATGGGACCCGTCCGATACATATCGGTCCACCGCTTCTGCAAGCGTCATCACTTTGTCGGGTTTGACGTTCATTGGAATATCATCTCCTGAATTCAATCGTTTACCAGCACTTTCCTGTGAAAACGGAGTGTATGATGAATCCATTTGAATTTCAAGAGGGGTTGGATGGATCTCATAATGATCGCCCATATTTCCCTTGACTCACAAGTAATGATATTGTAGCTGTATTGTAGCTTAATGTATGCTTCCCGGATGTGTGCTGCCGATGATACCGCATGACAATGGGAAATATTGAAAAAGCCCCATTGCCCCTTGCACAGGGTAATGCCATTGACGGCACGGGTAACGGAATTGGAAACCCCTCAATTTTAAAACCGGTTTGATAACGCATCACAATTATTACACTGAACACGGCAATGCCACCCATGCCGGCAACATTTTGGGGACCGGCCATGACGGAAACATTGCCAAAAGGAGCAAGTATGGACTTTACACTGCCAAAAGAACACCAGATGCTGCAAAAAGCGGTACGGGAATTCATGAAAAAAAAGGTCGCGCCCAATGTTGATGAATGGGATGCCGACCATTATCTGCCCTACAAGGAAGCGATCCTTCCCATGGGGGAGCTTGGATTTTTCGGAACCGTCATCCCCGAGGAATATGGCGGAGAGGAGATGGACTGGCTCGCCGCCATGATCGTTACAGAAGAGATCGCCCGGGTCTCCAGTTCCCTGAGGGTCCAGGTGAACATGCAGGTGCTGGGATGTGCGTATACGATTTTCAGATACGGGAACGAAGAGAT
Source organism: uncultured Desulfobacteraceae bacterium (assembly GCA_964631805.1). Classification (GTDB taxonomy): domain Bacteria; phylum Desulfobacterota; class Desulfobacteria; order Desulfobacterales; family CAZWAE01; genus CAZWAE01. Next base: position 2,506 of record CAZWAE010000231.1, read on the forward strand.
CAAAAAGAAGTATATTCCCAAATTATGTTCGGCGGAATACATGGGCGGGTTCGGAATCACGGAACCCGACGCCGGTTCCGATGTCATGGCCATGTCCTCGACAGCCGAGGACAAGGGTGACCACTGGCTGCTCAACGGCTCCAAAACCTGGATCTCCAACGCCAACGTCGCGGATGCACTTATCTATTATGCATATACCGACCAATCCAAAGGATCCAAGGGGCTTTCCGCTTTCGTCATCGAACCGAAAAACTTCAACGGCATCAAGGCCTCATCCCTCGATAAGATGGGATCACACTCCTCTCCCACCGGCGAACTTTTCCTGGACAACACCAAGGTACCCAAGGAGAACATCCTGGGAGAACCGGGGGACGGCGCCAAGATCGTCTTTTCATCCCTCAACCAGACCCGGCTGTCCGCTGCAGCCGGCGGGGTGGGCCTGGCCCAGGCATGCCTGGATGCCACCTTAAAATACTGCAACGACCGGAAACAGTTCGGCAAACCCATCGGGCAGTTCCAAATGAACCAGGATATGATCGCCCAGATGGCCACCGAGATCGAAGCGGCACGGCTTCTGGTCTACAAGGCCGCGCTGGTCAAAGACAAGGGCAGACTCAACAACGGTCTCGACGTGGCCCAGGCCAAATACTTTGCCGGCGAAGCCGCCACCAAATGCGCCAATTTTGCCATGCGGATCTTCGGTGCCTACGGATATTCCACCGAATACCCCATCGCAAGATATTATCGGGACGTCCCGACCTACACCATGGTGGAGGGGTCCTCCAATATCTGCAAATGGATTATCGCCCTGGATCAGTTGGGGATTCGAAAGGCAAACCGATAGCGGGTAAACCATGCCTGGCATGAGGCGGGAAGGAAAGTTCTTTTATCCCGCCTCGCCCATTTTATAAGGAGCATCCAATTTGAACGACGAAATCATCAAAAAAACCCAAAAGACGGCGGCCCTCTATTTCGAAGGGGTGAAGGACGAACGCCCCTTTGACCTCTGGAGATCCTTTGACCGGGATCTGGCAAAAGACCTGTCGCTGTTTATCACCGGTCAGATGTATGCACGGGAGAAAATTCCCCACCAGACGCGCCAGCTCGTCACAGTGGCGGCGCTCACCGTCCTGGCCAGGACCGAAGAGTTGAAACTGCACATCCACGCCGCCCTGAATGTCGGCTGCAAACCGGCAGAAATTGCAGAGGCGATCTTTCAGACGGCGATCTACGGCGGTGTACCGGCCACCAATTCCGCTTTAAAAACACTCAGATCCGTACTGAAAGAAAAAGAGATGTGGCCGCCGGCGGACGATTAGATGCATGGAAAGCCGCCGACCATCTCCACAGCTAGCAATGGGAAAGGGCACACCCCTTGAGGCAATGGATGTCAAACCGGTATTTTTGAAATCCGTGTTGACTTCTGTCGCCGTTTATATAGATAAGGTCAGACAAGTCGACCCAAGAGGAAAACCCACTTTACGGGATAAATTTACGATTCAGGAGTCAACCATATGAAACCCTATTTTGAAAAAATGACGGAATTCGGCCGTGAACTGAGTGAGGGACAGATCAAGAGCACGGAGGAGAATGTCAAACAGATCCGGGAAGTTGAAGCTGAAATCAACAGCAAGGTCGAAGCGATCAAAAAGGTTGGGTTCCCGACCGAAAAAATCAATGCAAGGGGTCAAATGACCCTGTGGCAGCGGCTCAACTACCTGGTCGATCCGGGCACCTGGTGCCCCCTGCATACCCTTTACAACCCTGCCCACAACGAGAACGGCAGCACCAATGTCTTTGACGGTCTTGCCAAGATTTCGGGCAAATGGGCGGTGGTTATCGGTTTTGACAACAAGGTATTGGCCGGTGCCTGGGTTCCGGGGCAATATGAAAATATTCTCCGGGCGACGGACCTGTCCAAGCTTTTGAATATCCCCCTGGTCTGGCTGGTCAACTGCAGCGGCGTCCAATTGACGGATCAGGAAAAGTTCTACGCCGACCGGCGGGGCGGCGGCACCACTTTTTTCAGGCACGCCGAACTGGAACAGCTTGGGATCCCCGTGCTGGCAGGCATCTACGGTACAAACCCGGCCGGGGGCGGCTACCAGGGCATCAGCCCGACAATTCTGTTTGCCCACAAAAACTGCAACATCGCAGTGGGCGGGGGCGGCATCCTGAGCGGCATGTCACCAAAGGGCCACTTTGACGAGGAGGGCGCCGAGGCGCTCATCGCGGCGGCAAAACAGTTCAAGGTGGAACCCCCGGGATCGGTCAAAATCCATCACGATGCAACAGGATTTTTCAGGTACGTCTATGAAGAGGAAACCGGGGTGCTGGATGGGTTGAAGGATTATATGAAGGATATGCCCGCCTACAACCCGAAATTTTTCCGGGTGGCAACACCCAAAGCCCCCCGTTTCTCGGCGGACGACCTCTACCGGCTCATCCCATTCAATCAGAAACAGATGTACAATTTCGACGAAGTGCTCGCCCGGCTGGTGGACGGCAGCGAGCACATGGAATTCAAGCCGGAGAAGGGTCCGGAAATCTATACCGGGCTGGTCAAGGTGGACGGTTTCCTGCTCGGGATCATCGGCAACCGGCAGGGTTTTCTGGGCGAGAACTATCCGGAATATGCCGATTACCCGGGGATCGGCGGCAAACTTTATCGCCAGGGCCTGATCAAGATGAACGAATTTGTCACCCTGTGCGGCAGGGACCGGGTGCCGGTGGTCTGGTTCCAGGACACCTCCGGAATCGATGTCGGGGATATCGCCGAACAGGCGGAACTGCTGGGCCTGGGCCAGAGCCTGATCTACTCTATCCAGCAGACCGGTGTTCCCATGCTGCTGGTCCTCCTGCGAAAAGGGACGGCGGCGGCCCACTATGTCATGGGGGGACCCACCGCAAACCGCCACACCGCTTTTTCACTGGGGGTTGCCACCACGGAAATTTACGTCATGCACGGTGAAACCGCTGCGGCCGCCACCTATTCGAGACGGTTGGTCAAAGAGAAGGCGGCCGGCCGGCCGTTGGTGCCCGTTGTTGAAAAGATGAATCAGATGGCCCAGGAATACCATGACAATTCCAGGCCCTTTTACTGCGCCCAGGAAGGTTTCGTTGATGAGGTCGCCCGCATGAACCAGATGCGTACCTACATGATGGCATTTGCCGGTGCGGCTTACCAGAACCCGAAATCGATCTGCCCCCATCACCACATGATACTGCCAAGAATCATCAAAGGATAAAGTCGCTTGGGCGATTTTATTTCGCAAACTTTAAACCGGAGCACCCGATTGTGGGTTGCTCCGGTGTTCATATCCGGGAACCGATCCTATCCGCCTGGTTGACCGGAATAGCGCCGGAGGTCTCATGAATCGGGGAAACCTGCCGGGAATCAAACTTGAATCCTGAATAAACCCGACATTTATGTCGTCCTGCAAACAAACTGAATCTGTAACGGCCCCGTAATATATTAAAATCACAACAGCGATTCTGACGGTAAGAAATTATCTGACAGGAATATCAGAAAAAACCCCATTGACCTATGGATTGGAAACCTTTAGAAGCCGCTATAGGACTCATCGGTTTCATAAACAGAACAGCCCCGGATTTATCGGTTTTTTTCTTGACAACAACCTGTTGATTTAGAAACATATAAGTTTTTATTTTCCACATTAGAATAATCGGGATAAAATGATTTTTTTAACATCGCAGGTGTTTCCCCGGCTGTTTTGATAAGGGGCACCGTGTGACTGAAAGGACAACATATGGGAACAGTGTCGGACAAGATATCGGCGTTATCGGCGCG
>CAZWAE010000232.1:0-6304 GCA_964631805.1 uncultured Desulfobacteraceae bacterium
CTAGATAGCAGAAAAAACATCTGCCGCTCGATATGGGCCGGTATGGTTCTCCAGCCCTGTTCGTAGCTGCGTACCGCTTTGACGGATACTCCCAAAAGCTGGGAAAGATCTTTTTGCGTCTTTCCCAGTTTCTTCCGATAGCGAGAAAACTCTTCCCTTTTCATAATTAATGCCAGTTGAGGTGGCCGCTTGGACAGCCGGCGGTTTTTAGGTATTATCAAACGCTTGGTCTAGATCACCAATAATGTCGTCAATGGTTTCAATTCCCACGGACAGGCGGATCAGATCCGGAGTCAGACCGGCGGCTGCCTGCTGCGCCTCGGTCAACTGGGAGTGGGAGGTGCTCGCCGGATGAAGGGCCAGGCTCTTGGCATCCCCGACGTTGGCAAGATGGGAAAACAGTTTCAACCCTTCGATAAACTTCATCCCGGCATCAATTCCGCCTTTGATGCCGAAAACCACCATTCCACCAAACCCGTTTTTCAGGTATCTTGAAGCCACCGTATGGGCGGGATCTTCTTTCAGGCCTGGATATCTCACCCAGGAAACCTTGGAATGCCCTTTAAGGTAATCAGCAACGGCCGCCGCATTTTCGCAGTGCCGTGCCATTCTCAAATGGAGGGTTTCCAGGCCCTGCAAAAACAACCATGCATTGTCCGGAGAGATGCAGGCCCCGAGGTTCCGCAAGGGAACCAGCCGCATTCTCATTATAAAGGCCAGCGGATTCAATTCCCCCAAATCATGTGCATACCGCAGGTCATGATATCCCGGATCCGGTTCGTTGTAGAGTTTGAACTTAGTATCGGTCCAGTCAAATTTGCCGGCATCGACCACGATGCCGCCGATGCCGGTGCCATGTCCGCCCATCCATTTGGTGATGGAGTTGACGACAATATCGGCACCATGGTCTATGGTTCTCAACAGATAGGGAGTGGTAAAGGTGGCATCCACGATAAGCGGCAGACGGTGGCGGGCTGCGACATCGGCGACGGCGCGGATATCCGTAAATTCCAGAACAGGGTTGCCGATGGTCTCGATGTAGATGGCGCGGGTTTTCTCCGTGATAGCCGATTCAAAGTTACCGGGATCCAGAGGATCTACGAACCGTGTACGGATGCCGAACTGCGGAAGGATACTGTCAAACATCGTGTAGGTGCCGCCATAAAGATTATTGGCGGAAACGATCTCCTCTCCGGCAGAACAGATGTTGATGATGGCGTAATAAATGGCGGAAGTTCCCGATGACAATGCCAGTGCCGCCGCCCCTCCCTCAAGGGCCGCAACCCTTTTTTCAAGGATATCCTGTGTTGGATTCATCAACCGGGTGTAGATGTTGCCCAGCTCCTTTAACGCAAAGAGATTGGCGGCGTGTTCAGTACTTTTGAACACGTAGGAGGAGGTCCTGTGTATCGGAACGCCCCTTGAGGTTGTTGCCGGGTCCGGTTCCTGACCTGCATGAACACACTGCGTGCCGATTTGGTGTTGATCGCTCATATTCGCTCTGCCTCCCATTTTTGTGTTTGACGGATCGTTTCATCGCCTCTGGCGATGGAGTCCGGAGTGAGATTTTTCAAAACCATCCCATCAAATATCACAATGTGGCAGCGCATGTCAATTTTTTTCCCATTTTGACTTAGGTCAAGGAAAACGCGTTCCATCATGGGTATTGTATCCAAATACGATAGAAGACCATTCCCTTGATTTCAAAGACTGACAGCCTGATCACGACCCCTTTCCTGTATTCAGGTCGGACGGTTGCCAGTAATCCGATCAAATACGTCATTAACCATAAAAATGGAGGATTGTACCATGAGAAAGGTATTGATCTTGGGTTCGGGAGCAGGCGGCACCATCGTTGCCAACATGCTTCGGAAAGAGCTGAAAGAGTCTGAGTGGGAAATCACCATCATCGACCGGTATGAACAGCACCACTACCAGGCCGGATACCTGTTTATTCCCTTTGGGGTCTATTCGGAAAAGGATGTGGTTAAACCCAAAAAGGAGTTTATCCCCAAGGGCGTTACGTTTGTCGTGGACGACATCGTAAAGATTGAGAAAGAGGAGCGGCGGGTGATCACCGGGCAGGGGCGTTATGATTACGACTGGCTGGTCATCGCTACCGGTTGCGATATCCATCCCTCGGAGATAGACGGCATGACCGATGGCTGGCAAAAGGATATATTCGACTTCTATACCCTGGACGGCGCAATGGCCCTGCGCCGGCAGTTGAAGTACTTTGACTCGGGAAAAATCGTTCTCAATATTGCCGAATTTCCCTACAAGTGCCCCATTGCGCCCCTAGAGTTCGTATTTATGGCGGACTGGTTTTTTACCGCTAACGGGATCCGGGACAAAGTTGAAATCGAGTTTGTGACGCCGATGGACAACGTGTTTACCAAACCGGTGGCAGCCAAAGCCCTTGCCGCATTCGCGGCGAAGAAAAACATCAAAGTCACCCCCCATTTTGATCTTGCCCAGGTGAACGCCGGGGAAAAGTCCATCGAGTCCCACCAGGGGCAGAAGATCGGTTACGATCTGTTGGTGGCCATCCCGCCCAACATGGGTGACCAGGCATTGATCGATTCCGGCATCAGCGATCCCGTCGGGTTTGTGCCCACGGACAACAAAACGCTCAAGGTGGAAAATTCGGACCGGATGTTTGCCTTGGGAGATACGACCAACGTGCCGACATCGAAAGCGGGGTCGGTGGCCCATTATATGGCCTATACTTTGGTCGAGAATCTGCTGCGGGAGATCGACGGATTTCCCGCCTTGCCGAAGTTTGACGGCCATGCCACCTGTTTTTTGGCTTCCGGGTTTGAAAAGGCGATTCTCCTTGATTTCAATTACGATGTCGAACCGCTGCCCGGCAAATTCCCGTTTCCGGGGATGGGGCCCTTTTCCCTGCTCGCCGAAACCCTGAACAATTATTGGGGCAAGATGATGTTCCGGTGGGTATACTGGAATCTGATGATGAAGGGGCTTGATCTTCCGTTGGAACCCCAGATGAACATCGCCGGCAAAGTGCGCAAAGTCGCCTAAAGGGAGGGGATGCCATGAGTAGTGAACAATTGATTCTGGATCGACTGGAGAAAAGTGAAGCCAATATTATGGAACGGCTGGAACGGCTGGAACAGCAGGTGTCTCCCGTTGCCGATTCGGCTCGGGCCATAGGAGAATTGAGGGAGGATCTCGCGCCTCGGGTCAACGAACTGGTGTCGGCTTTGATTTTGGAACTGGCCGATATAGAATCCGATTTTCAGCTCGAGGATCTGCTGCATCTTTTGAAAAAAGCGATGCGGAATGTCAAGAATCTCAATTTTACGCTGGATCAACTCAAAAATCTGATCGATCTGGCCACGACGGCCGAGCCGCTTCTGAAATTGACCATTCCCCAGGTGATCTTCTTTTTGGATGACCTGGAGCAGAAAAATGTTTTTCAGATCTTCCGTATTTTGCTTGAGACGCTCAAAAAAATAGGCGTTACATACACGACAGAGGAGATGGAGATGATCGGAGAGGGCCTGGTCCGATTGATGGAGATCGCTAAAAAGCTGACCAAGCCCGAAGCTCTGGATCTTTTGGAAAAAACCGCCGACCTGCCGGTGAAGGTCGACATCTCAAATGCTAAACCGGCCGGGCCTTTCAGCATGATCTGGGCCAGCGGCGACGCCCAGCTCAAAGAGGGCGTGGGTGTGCTGCTCGAACTGACCAAGGGATTGGCAACCTTAAAGGCTTAGATGAGAATCCTGCTGATCAATCCACCCTATATCACCTGGAGTGCCCGATTCGGTACCGGGCACCAGATGCCTGCCGGCCTGCTCAGGGTCGGCGGACCGTTGCTGGATGGGGGACACGAAGTTCGGCTGCTGGATGCCGAGCGGCGGCACCTGACCCTTACCGCGATTTTAAAAACCGTAAAATCGTTTCGACCGGACATCGTGATGACGGGGCATGCGGGCTCCACCGCAGCCCACCCGACCTGCATCGAAATGTTAAAAACGATTAAAACGGCCTGTCCGGGAGTCATGACCGTATACGGCGGCGTGTATCCAACTTTTCATGCCCGACAGATTATGGAGGCCGAAAAGTGTATAGACGTGATTATCCGCGGAGAGGGGGAGGCCGTTGCATCGGCCCTTGTGACAGCGATTGAATCGGGAACCCCGCTGCACCGGGTGGAGGGAATTGCCTACAGGGACGGCGGGCGGTTGATATGGACCCGTTCCCCGCAACCCATTTGCGACATGGATGCCTATCGGACGGGTTGGGAGTTGATTGAAAATTGGGGCGATTACCGTTGTTTCGGGCTGGGTCGGGCGGCGATTCTCCAGTTTTCCCGGGGGTGTCCGCATCGCTGCACCTATTGCGGTCAACGCGGCTTCTGGAAAAGATGGCGCCATCGGGACCCGGTTAAGGCGGCCGACGAGATCGAGTGGCTCTACCGGGCGCATCACGTCAAATTTATCAGCCTTGCCGACGAGAACCCCGCTACGGACAGGAAGTTATGGCACCATTTTCTGAAAGAGATCGCCGGCCGAAAAATCCCGGTCCACCTCTTCACCTCCATCCGCACCACCGATATCGTCCGGGATGCGGATATCCTTCCGCTCTATAAGGCGGCCGGCATTCAGTACGTTCTTCTCGGGATCGAATCCACGACGGCGAAAGTCCTGAGGAAAATTAAAAAAGGGTCTACTACCAGAGAGGATCTCAACGCCTGCCGCCTGCTCAAAAAAAACGGGATCTTTTCCATTGTCGCCCACGTGGTCGGTCTAAGGGAGGAAACATTTCAGACCTTTCGTACCGCACTCCGCCAGTTGATTTACTATGACGGCGATCTGGTAAATGTCACCCACGTGACGCCGCACCGTTGGACAGGGTTCGGCCGCGGCATCAAAGCCGAAACAATCATACAAAGGGACCTTGGCAAATGGGATTATCGCCATCAGATCCTTTCCCAACGGCGGCTCTCACCGGCCAAACTGTTCTTTGCCGTCAAATGGCTGGAGTTCCGGTTTCATGCCCGCCCGGTCAGATTGTGGGCCATTTTAAGAACCCGGGACCCTTTTCTTCGACGCCAGCTCATCTGGTGCTTTCTTCATACGGCAATGGTCTGGTTCGGTGAAGTCCTGTTTACCCGGATCGATATCACTTCCGTCGCCGGGGCCGGCAGGTCAAGCGAAAATCGATGGAGATGGATTTTTCGTACGAAAGGCGCCGCAGCAGGTGTGCCGCAGTCACCGGTATAGTCGGTGAAAAGGAGCTGAAAAAAGTGTTTGCCCCCGATCCCCTGTTGAAGAATCGATCCATCTCGAGCCAGGAGGCTCCAAAAAATCCTGCTGCTCCCAAATGGCGATGGCATATGCGAATCGGGGTACAGGCAACGGTATTGCTGCTGACCCTTGCGGTGGGGATTCAGTTCTATCTCTACGTACGCCAGGCTACGGGCGATGGCCTCGTTACGGTTCAACGGCCCCCGGGGGTTGAGGGCTTTCTGCCCATCGGTGCCCTGATGGGGTGGAAACTTTTTTTAACCACCGGCATCTGGGACCCGGTGCACCCGGCAGCCATGGTGATTTTCGGGTTTGCGGGTTTGGTTTGCCTTCTTTTCCGAAAAGCCTTCTGCGGCTGGTTCTGTCCGGTGGGAACGGTGTCGGAATGGGTGTGGAAACTCGGCCGGCGAATCATGGGAAAAAATTACCGGCTTCCCCCATGGGCGGATGTTCCGCTGCTTTGCATCAAATACCTCCTTTTGGGATTTTTTGTCTGGGTGATTTTCACCATGAGCAGCCGGGCAATTTTTACCTTTCTTGACAGTGCCTACTACAAAGTCTCCGATGTTAAGATGCTCCACTTTTTTACACGCATGACGCTTCTGACCGGTGTCGTATTGGCGGGTTTGGTGGTTGCTTCACTTTTTATCCGGAATTTCTGGTGCCGTTACCTATGCCCATACGGTGCCCTCATGGGCATCCTGGCCTGGGTCGGGCCGACGCGCATCGAACGGTCCGAGGATCGCTGTATCGGCTGTGGCCGGTGTGCCAAGGAATGCCATTTTGATCTGCCGGTGGATCGCAAAAGTTGCATTCGCAGCCCTGAATGCAGTGGCTGCATGGCGTGTACCCGGGAATGCCCCGTCGACAACACCCTTTATTTAAAAACGGCAGGATTTGGGAAAAGGGCATGGTCCACCGTTTCTTTGGGGCTGGTCATCTGTGTCCTGTTTATAGGGTTGGTGTATAGCGCCAGGATTTCAGGATACTGGCAGACCCGTGTGACGGAGCAGGAATTTCGGATGCTG
>CAZWAE010000233.1:0-6210 GCA_964631805.1 uncultured Desulfobacteraceae bacterium
GGCGGCGGGAGTTGAACCCGCGTCCGGTTACAGTAGGATCGTCTGAAAATACATCCGGTTTAAATTGTTTCTAAAATTCAGATGAGTTCGGTCTTTGCCTTTAAGGGTGCCAAACCCATCTATCCAAACCCTTTGACTCTGTAGAAAAAGCCTTCTTGACATCATATCCATTATCGATCATATGAATCCAGCATCCGGTTTCCAGAGTATGGGAGTTGTTTGAAATCCATATTTTACATATCGGATACAGCTTGTTGAGTGTTATGACGTTCATTTTTCCTCCATTACGTTCCTAATGGGGACTTCATTTCAGGTCAAACAATGGTCGACATTCCACCCGAATATATTCTCCTTCCGGCATTTATATTGGATCTCTCCGTTGGAGACCCCCGATGGCTTTTTCATCCCGTCCGATGGATGGGGAATGCCATCGATCGCTTTGAACCGATTTTCAGGGAAAGGTTGTCTTCTCCGTTTGTCGCAGGCGTTCTGTTTGCGCTTACCCTGATAGCGGGAACCTGGCTGGCAACCTATCTTCTGGTGGCCTCAGTCGGAATGATTCATCCCGCGGCGCAGTTTGCGGTTGAGGCGATCCTCCTTTTCTTCTGCATATCAGCCCGCTCCCTAGGAACGGAGGCGATGACCGTGGGCCGCTATCTCGAAACAGGGGATATCAATTCCGCAAGATCCCATGTGGGAATGATTGTCGGGCGGGATGTAAAAAACCTGACCGAACGTGGAATCGCCAGGGCTGCCGTGGAAACCGTGGCGGAAAACCTGGTGGACGGATGTATGGCACCCCTTTTTTTTGCCGCCATCGGTGGGGTGCCCATGGCCATGGCCTACAAAATGGTGAACACCCTCGATTCCATGGTGGGGTATAAAAACGAGACCTACCGATATTTCGGACGGGCAGCCGCCCGAATCGACGACGTGGCCAACTGGATTCCAGCGCGTTTGTCCGTACCCTTTATCGCCCTCTCCGCAAAGATCATGACCGGCAGGGGAGGGGCCGCTTTTTCCACCGCCATCAACGAGGGCAGCAACCACAGTAGTCCCAACGCAGGTTTCCCGGAGGCCGCCTTTGCCGGTACATTGGGGATTTGCCTGGGGGGGCCGAACGTCTACCACGGGAAACTGGTGGAAAAGCCCTATATCGGGACCGGATTGGGCGAAACCCGGCCTGGGCATATCCGAAGGGGGTGCGACCTGATGCTGCTGACCGCAACCCTTTGGGTCTGTTTTCTCTCTGTTATCCGGTTTGTCGTCGGCTGGCTGGCCTGAAAGTGAATAGAATCCGTAATTGTTGCGTCGCATCCATGTAAAAAAAAGAGGGCCGCATGATGTGCGGCCCTCGATTTCCTGGCAGCCGGAACCGATGAGAAATTCAATCATTCCTCATATACGGCATCCTTGGGGAAGGATTTTTTGATGTCGTCTACCGTGACATCGTACATTCCGGCCCCAGCGACATAATTGTTGTCGCCATGATTGACCAACACGACATATGAAACCTTTGGAGAGCTTTTCTTTTCACCGGGTTTTGGCCACGAATAGGGTACCCAGCCTTCACCTTTTTCCTCGGTCAGTTCGTTCATCGCAACGAACAGGTAGGTGCCGTTTACGTCGCGCATGTCCAGGAGACCTTTGCCATCCAGGGCGGGTTTGATGGGATGCATGACCATGATGCCGTCCAGATTATGGATCCATACATAACCCTTCCCATCGGCAAACCTGAACTCGCCATTGGAATCCTTGATTTTTTCAAGAGCGGCATCTCCTTCGGATTTCAACAGTTCCGCTGCCTCTTTGGCTTTTTGTTTACAAAGCTCAGGTGTCAATGTCTCTGCACCTACAATTGACGTTGCGCACACTATCATAACTGCCACTAGTATGCCGATGATTGATCTTTTCTCCATGATGGACTCCTTTCCCCTTTTTATTTTAGGGTGTTAGGTTGGTTAATCGTATTGCCAAATTAATTTATTTATCTGCTTTACGTTGGAGGATCCCCGTCACCAATTCTATAGTTTAAATTGATCTACAATCGTCTGCAGCTGGTTGGCCAATCCTTCCAGTGCTCCGGCATTGGATTTGACCTGTGCGCCGCCTGATTCGACCTCCTGGCTGGCAGTGCTGACATTGTCGATATCGGCAACGACCGTCCCGGTCAAACCGGTAGCAGATGATACTTCACTGGTGACCCCCTCGATTCCGGTGGTCACGTAAGCTACGTTCTGGGATATTTCTTTGGTGGTCACGGATTGTTCTTCCATGGCTGAAGCGATGGTGACAACGATTGCGTTGACATCTTCTATGACATCAGCAATGGTTTTTATCTCCTCGATGGTTGACTTGCTGGAAGACTGGATCGCCTGAGTCTTTTTCCGGATGTCTTCGGAGGCTTCGTTGGCTTGCCGGGCGAGATCCTTGACTTCACTGGCGACAACTGCAAAACCCTTTCCGGCATCACCGGCACGGGCAGCTTCAATGGTGGCATTGAGTGCCAGCAAATTGGTCTGTTCTGAAATCGCCATGATGATGTCAACCACATTGCTGATGGCCTCTGCGGCATCTCCCAGCTCGTTCATCCGGTTGGAGGTCTTTTTCACCGTATCAACGGCCTGGTTCGTTACCACCCTCCCTTTCTCTGTCTGCGAAGAGATCTCGGCAATGGTTGCCGTCATCTCTTCTATGGCCGCGGCCATGGTGGTGACGTTTGACATCGATTCTTGCGAAGTCGAGGTGATGCTGTTCATGGACGTGTTCATTTCACCGGTGGCCTGCTGCGCATTGCCGCATAGGTCACTCATTCTTACGGCATTGTTATCCAGTTCCTGTGAAACCCCGGTCAAATTTTGGGAAGAGGATGTCAACGAAGTGGAGAAACTGCTGATCTGACCCACGATATCCCGAAGGTCATCGATCATACGATTGGTGGTGTCAGCCAGATCACCCAGTTCATCCTTGGTTTTGATCTCCACATTCTCTTTCAGATTCCCCTGGGCAACTTGTTGCATCGCTTCACCGAGGTATCTCACTTTGGTGGTAATGGCCCGGCTGATAAAAACACCCAATATAAGGGCAATCACGGCTGCTGTAACCGTGATGACCGACAGGAAGGTAATACCGGCTTTGCGTACCGCGCCGGACTCCTGGAGCGCGTCGCTCATCTCTTTACCGGCCGCAAGTATAAGCTTCTGGATCTGCTCATTGATGGTGCCGGCCGTGGTGCCGAGCGCTTTCAGTTTCTCTTTTCGCTCTGCCCTGACTTCAGCGTAGATCCGAGCCGCCGCCGCATGCATTTTCTTGAAATACCCATCCATTCTGGCGGTGGCGCCCATTCCCCTGTTAAGCGTCCTGATTTTGTCTTTATACTGTTCTTGCCCGTTGATTTTGACGGCTAATTTGCGCAGCTTTAGAAATTGCTTTTTCTGCTTCGACAACAGTTTCATGAACTTTTCATCATCCACCTTATAGGTGTGGATCCATTCGCCCAATGCACCCTTTTGGGGGTCGGTTTCGCCGGTGAAGGTTGTTTCGATATTGACAGCATCTTTGAGGTTTTTGACCCACTCCAAATGAAACCGCTGTGTCATATTTAGGAACGCGTCCAGATCGTAGGTTCGATCACCGTAAAATACCGTATAGCTGCTGTATCGCTGATGGGCTGCTATCAAATCGTTGGCAACCTTTTCGAGACGCCGGCCATCGGCTATGATCGCCTCGATCAGCGGCATAATGGCCGGAGATCCTTTGGGAACCTCGATGTCGAGTTTGTTTTGCTTGAAGCGCCGGCCCGCACTGCTCTTCAGAAAATCTTCTGAACCGGTACCGTATTGCACCATTGCAGTCCACATGGTAAAATCCGCCAGGTGATTTATTATCGCCTTTTCAAATTCGTCGTTGTAGGTATTGACGGCGATAAACCTGTTCATGGTTGTTTGAACCTTTTCCAGCGCAAGGGTTGCATTCATGACCGCATTCTGTACCGGTGCTTTCTCCCTGACCACCGTATTGGTAGACTGGGAGACCTTATCGAGCACCACAAATCCCACGGTACCGGCGATGACAACCAGAAACGCGATAATCATAAATCCGCCGATAAGTTTTTTGCCGATTGTCCACTTCATGATTGCCCCCTTTCTTTCAGTGTGACGAATTAGCCCGTTTGTTTTTCATAACTTTCAGCCATAATATTGGCGGAATAAACTCAAACTTTAGCAAAATATGGTGGGACAGAAATTTTAGTCCAGATGAAACCTGTTTTAACCCGAACGCTCCGGAACAATTTCCCGGATCGTACCCCATAAAAGGGGTCGCCATTACAGGAAGATTCATTTATAATAACGGTAATCATTTCAGTGTCGGAACTGTGATATAGGGAAACAGGACCGATAGCGGCGCTGAACCGATATTTTTCTTATAGAACGGGGTGATTGAACCGATGTTTCTTTCCCTGCCAAATTCCTACAAAAACAGATTTCCGTTCCGGCTGGCCACCACCTCCTTTATCTATCCGGATACCTGGTCCGCCAATGCAAAAATGCTGGCGCCATACCTGGACGAGATCGAACTGACTATTTTTGAGAGTTCCCCTGCCTCACTGCCGACTCCGGATGAGATCGACCGGCTCTGCTCTGTCTCTGAATCGGAAGGGATCGGTTATAATGTTCACCTGCCCATCGATCTGAAACTGGGAAGCGGAGACCGTGAATTACGGCGCCATGCGGTCCGATCCGTTCTGGAGATAACGGCCTTGACCCGTCCATTGAAACCCACCGCTTTTACGGTTCATCTCGAACTCGAAGGCAGTCTATCGGATCCTGCACAGATAAAAACCTGGCAGGCAAGGAGTGGTGAGAGCCTCGATCGGATTCTGGATGCCGGCCTGCCGCCCAATTTGCTGGCTGTGGAAAACCTGGTATATCCAATAGAAATAATTGAAGAGATGATATTAGACAGAGGGCTGATGATTTGCCTGGATATCGGACACCTCACCCTGATTGGCGGCAGTTTTTCCACTACCTTTACCCGGTATGAGGATCGGATTTCCATTCTCCATCTCTGCGGCATCGGTTGCAAGGGCGAGCATCTGGCCCTGGAAAAGCTGCCGGGGTCGCAACTGCAGGAGGTCAGTACCTGTATGGAAAATTTTTCAGGAACCGTTTCACTGGAGGTGTTTTCCTACAAGGATCTGGTGGCGTCCCTCAAAACATTTGACACCATCTGGCAGTAAACGATACTTGCCGGGTCATTTTGCCCGAAATCGGGAACAAAAGGAGACGCGATGGAAAATAACTATGTCAAAATCGTGGGTGGTAATCTCAAACGGCTTTTTGATGAACGATGCGGCGATCCCGCATATGCCCCTCCGGGGAAGCAGGTAGCCGGCGGATTTGAATTCAAAGCCTTCGGGGAGAGGTGCCGGGTGTCACCCGGGGGGATCTACCTGGCCGGAGAACCGCAGACCGGTGTTCTCGGCATCATTATCTCTCTTTACACGCTGAATACCGACCCGGAACCGATGCGGATGGCGCCGTTCCGGTCTTTTAAGGAGTTCCGGAACACAGCTCCGTATCACGGTGCATTTGCCACCCATACGGAAAGGATACTGGTTCCCCGTGTGGGGGCGATCAAACAGGTAGCGGGGTTGATCAAGGAAAAGATGAGCGGGTGCGATGCCCCTGAAACGGTGGGGGGCGATTTCGCTTTTGTGGTCAGGCCGTTTCCCAAAATCGCCCTATGCTATATTTTTTACGAAGCGGACGAGGATTTCCCCCCGTCCGTTACCTGCCTCTTTTCAAACAACGCCGACCGATTCATGCCCAATGACGGCCTGGCGGATACCGGGGAGTATACCTCAAAAAAAATGCTAAGGATAGCCATCGATTAAAAAGGTCCAAAGGATCTGCACTCAAGTTTTAAGGTCATTTACCGATAACCCTTGAAACAATAGGACCCATAGTAGATCGAATTCACCGGCAACCATCGGGTGGTATTCGATGAACCAAGTGCAGGTGTTATGGCAACCACCGGACATATTGACAAATCCAAGGACAGACCGGCTAAAATCATTGCCATCGGCGGTGCCAAAGGCGGGATCGGGAAAAGCCTTTTTGCCGCCAATCTCGGTGTCTATCTGTCCCGCCAGGGAAAGCGGGCCGTTCTGGCCGATTTCGATCTCGGTGCTGCCAATCTTCATCTGCT
>CAZWAE010000234.1:0-6191 GCA_964631805.1 uncultured Desulfobacteraceae bacterium
CGCGTAGTAAAGACCGAATCGTTTATCGAGCACGCAGAAATGACATCGGGAACGGTTCTCGAATCCCATCAGGGAATGCTGGTATGGAGCGCAACCATTACTGTGGCGTATGTCGATGCAATCGGGGCATCACGGGAGGCAATATTCGAAACCGGCGTGGATAGAGCAACTCACAAACAGGGGGATACCGTCCACCTTCTTTACGACCCGCAAGATACCTCATCGGTGTATGTCGGCAACCCGAGACGTCGCCGGCATCCCATGTCGGCCATATATTTTTTACTGGGTGCCGCGCTCATTTTTTTCACTTTCCGCAGCTTGCGGGAGGACACTTAACTATATAACCATTTAAATTCATAAACATTTGAAAAACTTCGTGGAATTGTGGTATTGGCAAGTAAGAATCTTTTTTTTAAGGTGTCTTGCGATTATTTTCAACCGGAATTATTCGGCAGCATGACAATGCAGATGTTCTGAAGAGGAGAAAAATAAATTGAATTTAGACAAAATATTATTGGGCGCCAGGTGGGCTGGAGTTATTTTGCTAGTACTCAGTTGGGTCCAAATCACACCTCTGACAATCGGCTGGATCGGCTTTGGTATAGCAGGCATTTCCTTTATTCTGGAGACCATATTCAAGAAGAACTTAGCGCGTCCTGGCATTGACAACAATCCGGAGAAATGACCTGACCCCATGAACAAGGATAAATAAGATTCACAATATCAAATCGCTCAACTCTGACGGCATGGGGCCGACGACTAGGGTAATTTCAAGGTACGCATCAATTTTTTAATTTATCCACTTTTCTCTAACGCATCTTGCTACAGTTTAGCTTGCAAATATTTCTTCTTTATTCCCGCAAATGCACCAATCCCGGAATCAGGTTGAGAGGAGCCCTACCTTTCCGAACAGTTTATCCCGAACTTAAGGCTTGTCAGGATACACAACCTGGGCAGAAAGAAGAGATCTGAGATGACGGCAGAGATGATGGCCGTGGCAGACAGCAGGCCGAAATGGCTCAGGCCGTTGTGCTGGCTGAAGGTGAACATGAGAAACCCGGCCGACAGGATCACCGTCGTGAACACCATGGCCTGACCCACCTCGCGGAAGGTGTGTTTCACCGCCTGTTTCGGTTCGGCCCCCGCCATCTGTTCCATGCGGTAGCGTGACAGAAAATGGATGGTGTCGTCCACTGCGATGCCGATGGCGATGGGTGCCACCAGCAGCGTATCCAGATCCAGGGAGTATCCCATGAATCCCATCATTCCGAAGGCTGTCAGTATGGGAAACAGGTTGGGAACGATGCTGATCAACCCGCCCTTGATGGAACGGAATACGAAGATGAAGAGGATGGAGATCACCGCAAGGGCCAGGGAGAAGCTTTTGATCTGGGACCAGGAAACGAAATCGGCCAGCTTCATGGTAAGGGCAAAAACACCGGTGATCCGGACTTTCAGGTCGGGATAGGCGGTTTTCAGCGGTGAGAACAAGATATCGATCCGCCGCTGGACATCGGCCATGTAAGGCATGTATTCATAGGATCCGCGGTTCCGGATGCGGACCGAAATCCGTGCGTTTTCATAGTCGTCGGTCACCAGCTTGGTCCGGTCTTCCGGAGCTGCACCCTCAAACAGGAGGAGTGTCTGGGCCAGCATGGGCCTGGTTTCCGGGATGCGATACATCTCCGGCCGGTCTTCATTGAGCGCCTTGAAGGATTCCTTGACTGCATCGGATAAAGAATAGGTACTGACCACCAGATCGCTGTGGGCGGTTTCCAGATAAGCCTGCAGATCGCCCATGGTTTGGAGTATCTCCGGATCTTTCAGTCCGTCCGTTACCCCCGTTTCCACCAGGATTTCCATGTTCATGCTTCCCCCGATGTTCTTTTCCACATCATCCATGTTCTGCCGGATAATGTTTCGGGGGCTGATCAACTGGCCGATGTTGGTGTCCACCCGGATCATGGTCACCCCCCAGAAAAAAAGGATCGCGGCAGCAAAAAATCCTATGCTGACGGTCAGGGGAGCCTTGGTTGCCAGGGGCTCCAGCCGGCGGATCATACGCTGGACCCTGTGGGATTTAGATTCCGTTTTACCTTTAGGGGGAGATCCTTTTTCGGCGGACATGGTCAGCGGCAGAATCAAAAGGGTAAACACAAAGGCCAGAAATACACCAAGACCGGAGAACAAACCGAAGACTTTCAGGGGAACGATGGGAACCACGAGAAGCGACAAAAGGCCGATCATGGTGGTGATGCTGGTGAGAAAACAGGCCGGACCGCTGGTGCGGAACACCTCCCGGACGGCCTGGTCGTGCACCATGCCCTCCTGGCGCATGTACATGTAACCGGAGAGCAGATGGACGGCATCGGCTACCCCGACGGTCAGGGTCAGGAAGATGATAATGGTGACCATCAGGGTCATGGTCGCCCCCACCCAGCCGCAAATGCCCAGGGTCCAGACGATGGCCGTTACCACGATGGCAACGGCACTGAGCACGGATCGAACCGAGCGGAACAGGAGATAAAAGGTCAGGATGATAAACCCGATGGATGCCAGGGTGAGCAAGGACACCTCCGTTGTGAAGACATCGGCGAAAAACTTCATGATCACCGGGTTGCCCACCGGGTAAAACTGGAGGTGTTCAGCGGCAGCCGATCGATTCAGAAGCTCTGTTAAAGCATTGGTAAGGGTCTGATAGTCCCAGAAATTGGGACGGACGAACTCCAATGGGGCCGGACTGGTGCCTGATGCATCCTCGAAAGCATCGTTCCCGATAAGAGATTCCACGTCTTCATCGGTAGGAATGACAGTTGCGCCCAGGTTGGTATCGATAATGATGACGGAAAAATCACCCCGCCGGTTCAACATGGAGGGGACGTAATCGGGGTGCGCAAGGGCCTGGGTTTTCAGAAAAGTCCTGTCTTCGTCTGTCCTCGGATAACGGCCGGCGACAAAATCACGGGATCGAAGGGTATCTTCATCGGCTTCCAGGTAATTAACGTTTATCAGGCTGGTGACATCGGTGATCCGGCTGAACGGCGACTCGGGATTGTCCTGGTTGGCGTCTGATTCAACCGCAAGCTGTTCATGGATACCGGAAAGGGCGGCAAGGGACCGGCTGGAGAAGAGATCGCCATCCCTGGCGCGATAGATGATGAAGACAAACTCATCTGAGCCGAAGTGCTCACGAAACTGCTGATAGGTGATTTTAACCGGATCGTTTTCCATAAAAAACGATTCGGTGGACATATCAACGGTAAGCTGCGGAATGCCCGCGCCCACGGCGATGGTGAATACCACCAGAATTGCAGTGTAAATGATCCTGTGCCTGGCGATTATTCCCGGTATATTACCGAAAAAATCAACAGAGGTGTCCGATTTCAATGTGCGAGCAGCCAATTTAGAACTCCTGTTCAGGATCTGGATGAATGGTTTTTTTCAGACTGCCTGCGATATACCACAAGATGAAAATTTTGTTTATATTTAAGTCCTTGGTCAGGGATTCAAATTCAAGGCTGGAAAAATTCTTGACAAACCAATGAACCCCTCTTAAAATATGACTGTCAGTCACGCTTGAGTGTGAACGGAGATCTTAAAGTAGATGGCCATTGCCGATCGAAAAGAAAGGGAGTTCAAGCGCCGGGAGGAAGAGATCCTGGCTGCCGCCTATGGTCTGTTCCTCAAATCCGGACTGGAAACCGTCACCATCGAGATGATCGCGGAAGCCGCTGAAATCGGCAAAGGCACCATCTACAAGCACTTCAAAAGCAAGCATGACATCTTCGCCAGCCTGGCCATCGGCTCCAGCGAATGGATGATACGCGCCATGCAGGAACGTATCGACCCTGCAGCTCCGGTGCTGGAGCAGCTCAAACAATTGATCCGCGTGGTCTGGGACAAATTCATGTCCGATCCGGCGGGGTATTACCTTCTGAGCAAGTGTGAGCATATCCTGGCCATGGAGCAATTGAGCCCGGAGATTGCGGAAAGAGTCAACAGGAAACATGAATACGCCATGCAGTTTGTTGACGGACTTCTCGGACGGGGTATCAAGGAGGGTATTATCCGGGACGAACCCATCGAGCACCTGTATCTCATCGGGTACGGCCTGATTATCGGCACCATCGATCTGATGCAGGATACCGAAATAGAGGATCCCGAAAGGCTCTATGCCTTGATGGAGAGTGTCATCATTAAGGGGATGATGAAGTACTGATTTCCAAGGGTTATTTTTTTGGGCCAAATCGTGACTTTTGGTCATATATTGACTTTTATTTTCATTCGGGTCGCTGGTCACACCTTGAAGGATGGGACAAAGGAGGCATAAACCCTTTTTCAGTAGCACACGTCAAAGCTTCACCGATTATTTTTTGCCGCGGAGTGACCGTTGGTCATTTTATGGCATAAGGTCACGATGTTAACCTGTCAGGAGGAAAGATGAAAGGAATCGAAAAAATGATATCGCTGGTGCTCCGCTACCCCGGTTGGATTCTGGCGGCATTTGCACTGCTCACCACAACAATGGCCGCCTTCCTACCCGGACTGACCCGGGATCCCTCTCCCTATCTGCTGGCCAGGACCCATGAGAGCCGCGTCAATCTGGAGCGACTCAGAAGCACCTACACCGGTGCCCGGGACAGCATCCTGGTGCTTTTGGAGGCCGACGACACCGTGTTCCGGCCCCGGACCCTGATGCGGATCCATCGGCTGACCGAGTCATTCGAAAAGATCTCACTGCTTTCCAAGCAGGACCTGGACACGCTCCGGAATCTCGCAGCCGCTCTTCCCCCTGTCCCCCGGACCGAGCTGTTGGCACGCATAGACGACGATTTTGCCGGGGAAGCGTGGGAATTATTGGAGGAGATCGGGGTCATGCTGGAAATGGAAGGCCGGATGACCGACGACACCGCCCGGATTCTGGACCGGCTTTCTCTCAAGATGATGCCCGTCCTCAAGGTCACTTCGCTTGCCAACACGGACAACATCACCGGGAATGGGGGAACACTTGATGTCGGTCCCATTTACGATCCTTTTCTCCAGCCCCCCGGAGACCCGGCAAACATGAAAACAAAGGTATGGGACAATGAGCTGTTTCGAAAGATCCTGGTCTCTGAAGACGGCAGGCGAACCAGCATCTTCCTGGAACTGGCCGTCGGAGATGATGCCGCGGAAGAACAACTTCAGGTATACGAACGGGTAAAGCAGATCCTTGAAACCGATATCCCCGGAGATGAAACCCATTATGTGGGCGGGCTTCCCGTGGTCACCGCCACCATCGGAAAGACCATGCAGACCGACACCCGGAGGCTTTTTCCCATGGTGTTCCTCCTGGTGATTATCTGCTTGTGGGTCACGTTTCGCATGGTCAAGGGCGTTGTGGTTCCCCTTCTGGTGGTCCTCCTCTCCCTTGTGATCACCATGAGCTTAATGGCGGCCCTTAAGATCCCCATCAACATCGTCACCACGGCCCTGCCCATCTTCATCATCTCCATCGGCGTGGCGGACGGTATCCATATCTTCTCCGAATACCGGGATCATCTCCTGGATGGTTCCGATAAGCGATCTGCGGTGAAAAAGACCATGCGGCACCTCACCCTGCCGGTGGCCATGACCTCATTGACCACGGCCGCCGCCTTCTGGTCCCTCTCCATCACCGAAATCGTTCAAATGAAACATTTCGGACTTTTCGTAGCCGCCGGCACCCTTTTTGCCATGGCTTTCTCACTCCTTTTCGTTCCGGCGCTGCTGCTGGTGCTTCCCGAAAAAAAAGAGAGGCCCGGACCTGCAAAGAAATCCTCCCGACTGGATCGGTACACCACCTCCGCCCTCCAGTGGATCAGTCGTCAGGTAATGGCGAAACCCTGGGTTGTGGTGACATGTGCCGTGTTGATCATGGCGATGGCCGGATACGGCACAACCCTGGTGCGGGTGGACAACGATTCCATCAGTTATCTGCCCGGCGATTCCGATATCGTCATTTCAACAGGCAGGCTGAATGCGGATGGAGCAGGCAGCCTCAGCCTGAACCTGCTGATCCGGGCGGAGACCGATGCGCCGGAACCCCTTAAAGACCCGGAGCGGTTGGCGGCAATCTCACGCCTGACCGATCGTCTGGCCGACCACGCCCTGGTGGGTAAGACCCTGGGACTGCCCCAGCTGATACGGCGGATTAACCTGGTCATGCACGA
>CAZWAE010000235.1:0-6189 GCA_964631805.1 uncultured Desulfobacteraceae bacterium
CAATTCCAGGTATAGACAGGACAGAACGGAAAAGAGAAGAAAGGAGACGATGGATAGAAAAATAAGGATTTTATTCAATCGGTACTATCCCCGGCAAAAACGAATGTGATATAAGCGTTGTGTTGTTTTCGGTTCCCGGTTATGCAACCTTCGCTGGAGGAGCAGTCTAACCGGCAGCCGAATCGGGATGTTGAGCAAAACCCGTAACAGAGTCCCGTTTAACCATAACTTGGAAAGGGATTCAAGAGGGCATTGGAAAGAGCGTAGGAAAATAGATGCCTCATGGGTGAATAGGATGGCTAAAATTGTAGCGTTGCTATAGCTCCGGAAACCCGAAGGACCCTGTGGATGTTATGAAAAGTCAATATACAAACCTTAAAAACCGGATCAGGGGCGAAGTGAAAACCGATTCCCTGTGGCGATATATGCTCTCCACGGATGGCAGCATCTTCAGGGTACAACCGGACTGCGTGGTGTATCCCAAAGACGAGTCTGATGTAATTCTGACGGTAAAATTCGCCAATACACATGGTATCCCCATACATGCCAGGGGTGCGGGCAGCGGTCTCTGCGGTTCCGCCATCGGCACCGGGATTGTCCTTGATTTCACCCGATATATGAACCGGCTCTCAACACTGGACGCTGACGGCCAGGTTTTTGAATGCGAACCGGGATATCGATTCGGTGAGCTTGCGACGGTGTTGAAAGGAAAGGGGTTGTTTTTCCCACCGGACCCGTCAAGTGGTGAATACGCCACCTTCGGCGGTATGGTCGGCACCAATGCCAGCGGCGCCCACTCTGTTAAATACGGCAATACCGGCGACTATCTTGTGGATGCCCGGATCATACTGGGAAATGGCGATCTGATTCAACTCTCCGCTGTTGCAGACACCTCCCCGGAAAATCTTGGACCGGACCTGAAAACATTGTGTAAGCTGTACGAGGCGAATAGGGAAAAGATCGAGTCGGCCTATCCCCAAGTCCGGTACAACTCGAGCGGATACAATCTGAGGGGGCTTACGACCGACGGTCGCCTTGACCTGAGGCGTCTTTTTGCGGGTTCAGAGGGAACCCTTGGGATCGCGACCCGCTTAAAATTCCGGCTGTTGAAAAAGCCTGATCATGACAGCCTGGTGGTGGCTTTCTTTGAAAGTATCGGCAGTGCCGCCGAGGCGGTGCTCCGGATCCTGCCCATGAATCCTTCCGGGATCGAGATCATGGACAAGTCCCTTTTGAATCTCGCAAGGGAGAATGACCCCATCCTGAGAGAGAAAATACCCGAAGGGATTGACAATGTCCTGCTCGTGGAGTTTGACGGTGCAACACCCCACCAGTGCACAGCATCTGCCGGAAAAGTAAAGGACTTGCTTAAAACCGAAGGGCTGTCCGGTCAGTCCCATATCGCTGTTACCGCCGAGGAAAAAGGAAAATTCTGGGCGGTCCGGAAGGCGGCCGTCCCCATTTTATACCGCCTGAAAGGTCCTAAAAAGATCCTGGCGCTCATCGAAGACGCGGCGGTGCCCACTGATCGCCTGGTCGAGTATTTTAACGGGTTGTACCGAATACTCACCGAACGAGATGTCGCATTCGTCCTTTACGGACACATTGCCAAAGGGCTCATCCACACCCGGCCCCTTCTGGACCTCAAACAATCCCAGGACGTGGCCTTGCTTCGAATCCTGGCGGACGAAGTGTTTGAACTGGTGCATTTTTTGGGTGGGACGGTTTCGGGAGAGCATGGAGACGGCCGGCTGCGAACGGCGTATATCCGGCGGCAATACCCTGACATTTATCCTCTTTTTGATCGGGTCAAAGCGTTGCTGGACAAAAATCATATCCTGAATCCGGAGATCAAAACAGCGGTCGATTCCGATCAGATGAAAAAAAAACTCAGATTCGGTGCCGGCTACCGGGTCAGGAAACCGAGTCGAACACACCTGCATTGGCCGGAAGGATTTTTATCTGAGATCGAAAAGTGCCATGGCTGCTCAAAATGCACCACGGTGACCACCGCCACCCGTATGTGCCCGGTTTTTAAATTTACACGAAACGAAGCGGCAACCCCAAGATCCAAGGCCAATGTGCTACGGGCGCTGATCAGCGGGGATATTGAAGAAAAAAAGCTATACGAGGCCGGTTTCCAGGATGTGGTCCTTAATTGCGTCAATTGTGGCAGTTGTTCCCGGGAGTGCCCCTCCCACGTCAACATCCCCAAAATGGCCATGGAGGCCCGGGCGTTTTACATCGATCGTTTCGGAGCGTCCACTGAAAGCCAGTTCACGACCCGGGTTGAGTTGGCGGGAAAGGTTCTTAGGAAAGTGGCCCCGATTTTTAAAAAAGTGGCACAACGCCGTCCTGCCAGGCAAGTGGCCGAGCATCTGACAGGTTTGTCCGCCAGACGGGAAATGGTGCTGCCGGCTTTCCGGTCGCTTTTCGAGAGAGTGGGGCCGGTGGAGGGTAGGGGGGACGTGCGTGTGCTTTTTTTTGCCGGATGTTATGCCGGATACGTTCGGCCTGAAATCGGTCGCGCCGCGGTCTCGGTCCTGAAACAGATGGGCATGACGATTTTCACGCCGCCACAACATTGCTGCGGTCTTCCCATGTTGTCAAAGGGCATGACGGTTCCAGCGGCCGGAAAGGTCAGGCAGAATCTCCATAAGTGGGGGGGGATGTTGGATCGTGTCGATTATGTGACCGTCACCTGTTCCTCCTGCGGGTTTTCGCTGATGAAGGAGTGGAACGATCTGGTCGGTGAGCGGAAAAGCGGGATGGTGAGAGATAAGGTTGTTCACGTCACCCGTCTGATATCCCGGTACATGGACCGGTTGGAACCCCGGTCGTTTCCAGGCAGGATCGCCTATCACATGCCATGCCATTTGAAACTGCAGCCCCGGGCGGAAAGCTCCCTTACGCTCCTGTCACAGATGCCTGAAATTTCCGTGGTCAACCTGGACAGCCACTGTTGCGGGATGGCTGGAAGTTGGGGAATGTCGGCTGCCAATGTGGACCTGAGCATCCGGATCGGCTCCGAATTGATGGGGAAATTGGATGAATCTTGTGCCACTGCCGGTGTTACCGACTGCCCGACATGCCGGATCCAGATGGAACAGATGGGAACGCTGCCGGTCCTGCATCCCGTGGAGATGGTGGCGCGTTGCCTCCATCATGAAAGGTCCTGAAAGGATATGTTTTTTTTGGAAAATATCCCTGCAGTAGTGAGGATTTTGATCGTGTTTGTACTGGTTCTTGCGGCCATCCGGAAAAAAATATCCATAGGAAACTCTTTTATGGGGGGAGCGGTGCTTCTGGGACTGATATTCGGGCTCTATCCCACCGCCGTGGTCAAGTCCGCTTTTTTCTCCCTGGTCCATCCCAAAACGCTCTCGCTTTCCGTGGTCGTCACCCTCATCCTGGTGTTGAGCTACAGCCTGGAAGCGGCAGGACAGATGGAGCGGCTTTTAGACCATTTCAAAGGCGTCGTTCGCCATGCCGGGACTAATCTTGTGATTTTCCCGGCGATCATTGGTCTTCTTCCCATGCCCGGCGGCGCCATTTTTTCTGCGCCCATGGTGAAGAATCTGGGGGAGAGATATCATCTGGACGGTCCTCAGCTCAGCTATGTGAACTATTGGTTCCGCCACATCTGGGAGTACTGGTGGCCGCTCTATCCTGGAGTGCTGCTCACGACGGCCATTTCCGGACTCGATCTGTGGACCTTTGTGGTGTGCCTGTTTCCCATGACCCTCGTGGCGGTCACAGCCGGATATCTCCCCCTGGGCGGTGCCATCCGGGTGACCGACACCAACGGTTCTTTCGGGAAAAGAGCCCCTGTCACCCCTTTTCTCAGGGAGTTGACTCCCATTTTGATCGCCATTGTCCTCGGCATCGGTCTGGGGATATTGCTGACCGGTCCGTTTAAACGGATGGGACTGTCCATTGCCAAGGAAACCGGTTTGATCGTCGCATTGGGGGTGTCCATCTTTTGGGTATGGCACCAAAACCGGGTGTCCCGTAAAAAGAGACTTGAGATTATTTTCAACTGAGAGTTGCTGAAAATGTTCTATATGGTTTCCGCCATCCTGATTTTTAAGGGCGTTCTGACGGACAGCCGTGCCGTGTCCGCCGTGAGCCGGGAGATGATCGGGTGGCACATCCCGTTGATTCCGATCACCATCCTGCTGCCCTTTCTGGTGGGCGGCGTGGTGGGCATCACCATCGGTTTTGTGGGGACCACATTCCCCATATTGATCTCTCTGATCCATACGTTGGATCAGGGCCACCTGATGCTGCCCTATATGATGCTGGCCATGACCGGCGGATTCATGGGGGTCCTGTTTTCCCCCCTCCATCTGTGTTTTCTCCTGTCCAACACCTATTTCAAGACCACCCTGATCCCGGTGTACCGCTATTTGTGGTTTCCCTGCACCGCACTGCTTATAACCGGACTGGGATATTTCTGGTTTTTGCGGGGAATCCTATCCAGATAATTGTCAGTGCTAATCAAGACCACGCCATAAGAAGCGGTTTTAGGACAGCCAAAAGGCAATTAATTCCGAATTTCGAAGCACGAAATACGAAACAAATCCGAATGACAGAAATTCAAATGATTCAAACGACGGGTCTGCCGCCCGCAACTTGTGAACACTCATGTTTTGAACATTCGAACCTTTGAATTTTGAACTTGTTTCGGATTTCGATATTCGTATTTCGTATTTTAGAACTACTTGGCGGAGTCTGAGGCGGCGCTCTGGTCCACCTCCCCAATACAGGTTTCAATAATGTCCAGGGCCCGGTCCATCTCTTCC
Source organism: uncultured Desulfobacteraceae bacterium (assembly GCA_964631805.1). Classification (GTDB taxonomy): domain Bacteria; phylum Desulfobacterota; class Desulfobacteria; order Desulfobacterales; family CAZWAE01; genus CAZWAE01. The sequence goes on from CAZWAE010000235.1 coordinate 4,806, forward strand.
CGGGAAATGGTCAGGGCCGGGGTCAGTGTCAGGATGTTTCCCATGGTGATTTTGAAACTCAATCCCCTTGACAGCGCCGCGTACATGACGGTTTCCGCCTCCTCGACAGCCCTTTCCCGGGTGTCGCGGTTTTTCACCAGTTCGATGCCAAGAAACAGTCCGATGCCGCGGACATCCCCGATAATGGAAAAGCGGCTTTTCATTTCTTTAAGGCGTGTCAGGGCATGATTGCCCAGGTTCCGGGCATGGCCGGGGAGGTCGTGTTTTTCGATATAGGCGATGGCCGCAAGGGATGCGGCGCATCCCACCGGACTCTTTTCATGGGTATAGTGACCCAGGGCCCGGTTCCCCGCCACGTCCAGATGTTCCCGTGCGATGACCGCCGCCATGGGAAATATGCCTCCTCCGAGGCCTTTCCCGATGACCACCATGTCCGGTTGAACACCAAAATTCTCGAAGGTGAACATTTTGCCGGTCCGACCCAGGGCATGGGGAATCTCGTCGAAAATCAACAGCGCGCCGTGGCGGTCGCACGCATCCCTGATGATCTGCCAGTATTCCGGTTTGGGGATATAGGGGGTGCTGCGGATGGGCTCGGCGATCACGGCGGCAATGTCCCCCTCCTTTTCGAGGATATACTCGACATACCGGGCGCAGGTCATATCGCATCCGCCCCGCTGGGCGCATCCGAAAATGCACCTGTATTCATCCGGCGGAGGTGCATGCTCGGTGCCGGGTAGCAGCGGGCCCATATCCTGACGGAAAATCGCCTCGCCCCCGATGGAGATGGTGTCCAGTGTCGCCCCGTGAAAGGCATCCCACATGGAAACGGTTTTATGGCGGCCGGTGGCGATCCGGGCCAGTTTCAAGGCGATGCCCACGGCCTCGGCGCCCCCGGGACAGAACAGGACCTTCCCAAGATCGCCGGGCGCCAGTGTGACCAGCTTTTCGGCCAGTTCAACCGCTTTGTGGTTGGTGTAGCGCCGGGTGCAGAAAGAAAGCGCATCCAACTGTTCTTTCACGGCCGCCATTACCTCCGGGTTGGAGAATCCCACCTGGTGGACGTTGTTGCCATGGAAATCCATGTATCTACGACCCTGGAGATCTTCGATATAGATGTCGTCGCAGGTTTTCATGGCATTCAGGCACGGCGTTGAAAGGGATTGCTTCAAAAAATAGCGATCATCCGCCTCAAGAAGGGCACGGGTTTCGGCATCGATATGCTCTGCCTGCCAATTGTTTCGCCGCTGGGAAATATTGATGTCTCCCTCGGACCGGTGAAGTTTTTCCATAGGACACCTCTTTTTTCTTTTTAGATAGATTCAGATTTTATGAGGTGGAAAGGGTATAAGTCAAAGTAATTATCATTATATTATCGATGACA
>CAZWAE010000236.1:0-6119 GCA_964631805.1 uncultured Desulfobacteraceae bacterium
CCGATCCGGGAAGCCCTTTTGCGCCTGGTCGGGGAAAACATGGTGGAATCCCAGCCTGGCCGGGGCTATATTGTGCGACCCATTACGCTCCAAAATATCAAAGCAACATTTGAAATGATGAAGATTCTGGAAACCGGTGTTGTAGGCCTTGCCGTTCGACAGAATGCAGCCCCTTTTTTGATCAAGATGGAAAAGGCGGGGGCTGCCGTAAGGGCGGCGATCAAGGCCGGCAATCCTCTCCGTCTGGTGGAAGCAAATCATGCTTTTCATCAATACTACGCCCGGTGTTCGCGCAATGAATATCTTGAACGCGGGATAAATCAGATCCGGAGTGAGGCCAAGCGCCTATCCTATTTGTCATATGCCAACGAAATCGATCCAGGGATCTCTCTGAGTGACCATTACAATTCCGTAATCCGTGAACATGATCAGATTATCGCCTGCTTGAGGGATAAAAACGAAGAGGTGCTTAAAGAAACGGTTCTTGAGCACATCAAGGCTTTTCAGAAGCGTATCATCCTTTTTATGAGTTCTTGAACCGGCGGATCGTATGACCCAAAACATAAAAATTGTATCTAACCACAACAGGAGGAAAAGATGAAAAAAGTACTGTTTGTATTGATCAGCGCATTTTTTGTTATGAGTCTGTTTTCCGATGCAATAGCCAAAACAAAATGGGATCTTCATCTCAACTACCCGGCCGGGAATTTTCATTCCAAGGGCGCCCAGCAGTTTGCAGACAGGGTCAAGGAAGCCACTGGCGGCGAACTGACCATCGTACTCCATCCCGGTGCCTCGCTGGGGTTTAAGGGCCCCGAACTGCTGCGCGCCCTGGCTGAAGGCCAGCTTGCCGCAGCCGAGATACCTACCGGAATGGTGGAGGGCGATGCGCCGGTCCTGGCCCTCACGGCGCAGCCGTTCATATCCACCAATGCATTTGAGCAGCGCCTGCTGTACCAGCTTTCCAAAGAGACTTACAAAAAAGTACTCAAAAAATTCAACCAGATCACCCTGTACACTTCGGTATGGCCCTTTTCCGGAATCTATACCCAGCGCCCCGTTGCTTCGGAAGCCGATCTTAAAGGATTGAAAATGAGGGTATATGACGGCACAGGTCTGGCTTTCGGCAAGGCTACCGGCATCGCCGCCCGAAAAATGCCTTTCAGCGAAGTCTACCCGGCCATGAAGGCCGGCCTTTTGGACTCAATGTACACCTCTTCCGTTTCCGGTGTTGATGCCAAAGCCTGGGAGGTCCTCAAGTATTTCACACCCATCAATATTGTGGGCCCTGTGAACATGATCAATGTTAACCTGGACGTCTGGAACAAACTGCCCCAAAAAATTCAGGATACCGTACTTGAAATCGCAGCGCAGATGGAAAACGAAATGTGGAACCTCGCCGGTGACATGGATCGTACAAGCCGGGCCAAACTCAAGAAAAACGGCATGATGCTGAGCCCGGTAAGCAAACCGTTTCGCGCTGAGTTAAACGCCATTGGCGATAAGCTTAGAGGGGAATGGGCCAAGAAGGCCGGATCCGACGCCCGGAACATCCTGAATGAATACAGCAAGATTGTTGGCCGTTAGATAGTGCCCGTCCATAATTGGAAATTATGGATGGACGGTATTAGCTCTTAACCGTTAGCTGTCAGAAAAAATCTTATAAAAACAGAATGGTAGCTAATCGCTAACACCTAATAGCCAATTGCTCCGTCCAGAAATTCCTGATTTCTGGACGGACACTATAAAAAAGTGACGCGGGTAATATTGACATGAAGACACTTGTGCGATGGGTGGAAAGTTTGAGCGACTGGATGTCATGGATTTCCGCTGTTATATTGGGGGTGATGACCATTTTAATCCTGGTTGAAATCACCTTGTGGAATCTATTTGAGAAAACAACCCTCATTGCCGATGAGTACAGCGCATACGGACTGGCGGCCGTCATTTTTCTCGGAGCGGGCTATTGCCTCAAGGAACGGGGACACATCCGTATCACTCTCGTATTAGGGTTTCTCCCGGAAAAGCTATCAAGGGTTATCACGTTTATTGCCACAGGCATCACCACTGCTTTTATGGGATATCTGTGGTGGTATCTTTTAAAGATGGTCCAGGCAACCATCCGCTACAATTCAACGTCAGGCACCCTCACCAACACCCCCCTGTGGATTCCGCAGACGGTTATGCTCATCGGTGCGGCATGTTTTTTACTTCAACTGGTCGCAACCACCGTTAAAACCTACGGGGCCATCGGAAGCGGGGAGGAAGTGATATAATGGACGCAAGCCTGGTCATGTCACTCGTGGTGTTCGGGATTCTGTTTCTGGCGCTGGCATGCGGTATCTGGGTCGGATTTGCCCTCTTCATCGTCGGTTTTCTCGGCATGTTGCTGTTCAGCCCCCTGCCCCCCGGCCCCAACATGGGGTCATCCGTATGGGCAACTGTTGAAAAATGGGAATATGTGGCCCTGCCGCTGTTTATCCTCATGGGTGAAATCCTGTATCGATCGGGAATTTCCGAAAAGCTTTTCAAATCGCTGGTACCGTGGCTTTACCGCCTTCCGGGGGGACTGTTGCTGATGAACATCGTTTCCTGCACACTTTTTGCGGCCGTATCCGGTTCCAGTGCCGCCACCACCGCCACCGTCGGCCGGATAACCCTGGCCGAGTTTGATAAGCTGGGCTATGATAAGAGCCTGGCCATGGGGTCCCTTGCCGGCGCAGGCACCCTGGGATTTCTTATTCCGCCGTCCCTGATCATGATCGTTTATGCCATTCTGGCCGAGGTATCCATCGGCAAGATGTTCATGGCCGGTATCCTGCCGGGCCTGCTTCTGGCGGGAATTTACTCAGCATACATCATCTATCGCGGCATTCGTAATCCCGAAATTGCGCCTCAGTCCCAGGAAAGCTACAGCTGGAGTGAACGATTGGTGGGCCTCAAGGACCTGGCCCCGACATTGCTCCTGATACTCATGGTTTTAGGAAGTATTTACGGCGGCTTCGCCACTCCCACGGAGGCGGCGGCCATCGGTGTTTTCGGAGCCACCGTATTTGCTTCCCTTAACCGCCGGATGAATCTCAAAATTATGTTTGAATGCCTGGTGGGTGCGGTCAAGACAAATGCCATGATCATGCTGATCGTGGTGGGTGCCGGTTTCCTGTCCCGGGTCATGGGGTTTCTGGGCATCCCGGCAGCCATTACCACGGCCATCACGGGAATGGGTCTTTCCCCCTACATGCTCATGATTCTTCTGGGCGCTTTCTATATTCTGCTGGGTTGCCTGCTGGACGGTTTTTCCATCGTGGTGATGACCCTGCCCATTGCACTTCCCATGGTGGTGGCAGCCGGATTTGATCCGATCTGGTTTGGTATTTACCTGATCTTGATGGTGGAAGTCAGCCAGATCACGCCACCCGTGGGATTTAACCTGTTCGTCATACAGGGGTTGACGGACGAACCGATTATGAAGATCGCCGGATATGCGCTGCCTTTTTTCTTTCTAATGCTTCTGACAACGGCAATTCTGACGATATTTCCCGGGATTGCACTCTACCTGCCCCAATTGATGACGGCCAAATAGGCGGGGCGATGAATTTGTTGGATGGAATATTTTAGATTGAATATTGAACATTGATGGACACTAAATACAATTTCCATTTTCAGGACATTTCCGGAGGAGGAATATGTGAAAAAAATAGATCTCAACTGCGACATGGGTGAAAGCTTCGGTGCCTACACCATGGGTATGGATGAAGCGGTTATCAGGCATATCACATCTGCCAATGTTGCCTGCGGCTGGCACGCGGGAGACCCTCTGGTGATGGATAAAACCGTGAAAATGGCCGTAGATCACCATGTGGGTGTGGGTGCCCATCCGGGATACCCCGATCTGAACGGTTTTGGACGCAGGGCCATGGACTGCACAACGGACGAGATTCGCAACTATGTCATCTATCAAATCGGTGCGCTCAAGGCTTTTTGCCGGGTGCATGGTACCCGTCTTTGCCACGTAAAACCTCATGGTGCCCTCTATCTTACCGCTGTGGTTGATGAGGCGGTTGCCCGGGCGGTGGCAGAAGCGATTTTAAGTGTTGATCCGGGTCTCTGGTATGTCGCGCTGGCAGGTGCCAAAGGGGAGATGATGACACGCATCGGCAAGGAGGTGGGTCTAAAGGTGGTTTATGAAGCGTTTCCGGATCGGGCCTATACGCCTGAAGGCAATCTGTTATCCCGGCGGCTGCCGGGAGCGGTGATAAAAGACCCGGGGCAGGTGGCGGAAAGGGCGCTTTTAATGGCAAAGGAGGGCATTGTAAAGGCAGTGGATGGAACGATCATCCCGCTTTCGGTGCAAACCCTTTGCGTTCACGGGGATACGCCTTCTGCCGTGGAACTGGTAAAAAGTATTCGCAACACGCTGGAAGCGGAGGGCATCCGGCTGGAGTCCATTGGAGAGGACACATCGTTTTAAGCCCGGTTATCATAACCGGGCCGTTTTTACGGCCATATCAGCAAATGGGATTACGGTATTCCAGATAGTCATTCCGGAGAAAAGGAGAAGGGTACAATGGAAAGCAGCATATTCGAAAAGGCAAACTTTCGAATAGCGGGCGACTGCGGTCTTCTTGTCGAATATGGTGACGCCATAGATCCTGCCGTCAATCAGAAAGTCAGATCAATGGCGATGGCTTTGCAAAACAATATGCCCGGCGGGGTCATAGAAATCATTCCCACCTACCGGTCGATATTGATCTATTATGATCCTCTGGTGACAAATCCTTTAATCTTAAAAGAGACCTTGACCGATTTGGAAGGGTGTCTTTCGGAAATTGAAATCCTCCCTCCAAAGGTTGTCGAAATTCCGGTATGTTACGGCGAAGAATTTGGACCGGACATTGAACATGTCGCCCAGATCCATCATTTGACGCCACAGGAGGTGATACAGCTTCATTCAGAACCTGAATACCTGATCTACATGGTCGGCTTTACCCCGGGTTTCCCTTTCCTTGGAGGGCTGCCCGAGGTCCTTCACACCCCAAGGCTGAAGACGCCTCGAACACGGGTCCCGAAAGGATCGGTGGGTATCGCCAACGGCCAGACAGGGATATATCCCATTGCCAGTCCCGGTGGCTGGCAGTTGATCGGCAGGACACCCAAGAGGCTGTTCGCCCCCGAGCTGGCGAACCCTTTTCTTTACCAGGCAGGGGATTGCATTCGGTTCAAACCCATATCACCCGGTGATTACCAGCGGCTTTCAGATATGGAGGTCAAATAGTGGATACATTTCTTGTCATAACACCCGGGTCGTTCACAACAGTCCAGGACAAAGGACGCTATGGTTATCAGCATGTGGGGATTCCCGTTTCAGGCGTCCTGGATTCATTTGCCTGCCGGGCGGCCAATCTCCTGGTGGGGAATTTTGAAGGCAGTGCTGTTCTCGAAACCACCATCGCCGGCCCCCAGCTGGCGGTCCTGAAAGAGACCGACATTGCATTAACAGGCGCTGAGATGGAAGCAAAATTGAACTACAAACCAATTGAAAACTGGAAAACCATCCGTGTAATGCCAGGAGATGTGCTGACATTTCAACAGGTAAAAAGTGGTTGTCGCGGTTATATGGCGGTCTCCGGCGGCATTGAGGTTCCTGAAGTAATGGGTAGCATGTCAACCTACGTCGGCGGCAAGATCGGCGGATATGACGGCCGGCCGTTGAAAAAAGGGGATATCGTTAGGCGCGGTGACGGACCGCTGCTGGATACCCCGCGTCATCTTCCGAAAAAATGGATACCCCGATACCCCGACAAAATCATCCTGCGCACCGTGGCCGGTCCCCAGGACGATCATTTTGATGAGGGGCTGGCAAAACTGTTTCAATCTGAATTCCTGGTGACACCCAAAGCTGATAGAATGGGATACCGACTGCAGGGAACACCCATCGAGCACAGGGAAAATGTACCCAAAAGTATTATTTCAGAGCCCACCATGCCGGGCGGTATTCAAATACCTGCCGACGGGCAGCCGATCATTTTGCTGGTGGAGCAAACCGTCGGCGGGTATACGAAGATTGCCACGGTCATCTCCTCCGATATCCCCAAAATCGCCCAGGCGACCCCGGGAGA
>CAZWAE010000237.1:0-3312 GCA_964631805.1 uncultured Desulfobacteraceae bacterium
TCACCAGTGCCCCTCCGCCGCCCCCGCAGCAGATCTGATTCGTTCTTGACGGATACAGATCGATCCAGTTTTCGATGCACTGGCTGAGAATCCATCTGGGTTCGTCAAAATAGCCGTACCCGAACCGCTTCAGGGATCTTCGGCCGTAATTGCACGGATCGTGATAGGTGAAAAGGCCGCTGACCCGTGTTTTGTCCAGTTTGATCCGTCCCGTTTGTATGTAATCCATCAGCAGGTCGAAGACGGTGACGAATTCAAATTTTGCAAGCGCTTCGGGAAAATGTTTTTCGAGACCCGACCGGGTCGCCAGATAGGCATGCCCTCACTCGCACCACAGCAGTTTTTTAGCGTCCAGCCGTTCCATCTGTTCCACCAGGCGGCCGGCCATGATTTTCATGCCCTCGTCGTCGCCGGTGAAGTAACCCCAGCTGGTTCCCTCCCAGTTTTCAGAAGGAACGGTCCAGCTTTCGCCCGCCGCATGGAAAATTTTCCACCAGTGCTTCAAATCCTCGGTGTGGGTGTTGACCAGTTTGTTGTGAATGGTGGTCAGGATATTGGCGCCCTTTTTGTCGATGGGCACCTTGAAGTCTTTGAAACCGGGTTCTTCTGCGATCTCCTCCGCCACATCTTCGAGAATGAAGATGTAATCCTCTTTGGGCAGACGCAGGTTGTTGCCGGTTTCAAGGGCCGCCGCCAAACCTTTGTGCAAAATTCCCGGCACCGCTTCCCGAGGCCTCATGGAACGGATCCGGCGAACCATATCGGCAATGTCGATCTGCATTGGGCAGACGTTTTCACATTTGCCGCACATGGTGCAGATCCATGGCCATCGTGCTTCCACCACCCGGTCTGCAAGTCCCAAAGAGACCATCCGCACCAGTTTCCGGGGGTCGAATCCGTCCACACCGGAAGCCGGGCAGGACCCCGAGCAGATTCCGCAGGTGACGCAAAAGTCCTGGTCGTATCCCCAGGATCGGAACCGGCCGGGGTCTGCCCGGTTCAGGTCGATGATCGGTTCCTTATGATCCATGAACATCCCCTCTCAATATATACAGGCCAGCATCTGTTTGCCGGCTCTCAAGCGGCTTGGCCCCAACCGGATGATTTGTTTTTCGAAAGCGTACGCCGCCTCGGCAAACGCCCCTCCCATATTGGAGGCCAGCGTCACGACCGCCAGCCGCTCCATCTCAACCCCCATTTGCTGCAGCCGGCTTGAAACATGGTCGACTCTTTTTCGTAAATGCTCCTCTCCATGCTCGGAATGACAGTTTCCCGGATGGCAGGTCATCACCAGGATACCATCCGCGCCACGGTTGAACGCCTCATAAATTTGGTTGGTGGAGATCCCGCCGCCGCAGGGCACCGGGATGATCCGCAACCCCTGCGGAATCGGCGATCGATTGCAGGCGGCCAGTTCGCCGGCTTTCATGGCGGAGCGGGAGCAGCAAAATGCCGTAATGGATGGTGTGAAAGCGTCCGATACGCCGGTCTTGGCCCAATCCACCATCGATTCGGGATGGACGTCATCCGATGAAACCACCATCTGAATCGCACCCCTGGGACACTCGGCCGCGCAGATTCCGCACCCTTCGCATGCCCGGGGATTGATGACGGGGGCGGTTGCCAGATCCACGGCCAGATGCGGGCAGATACGAAGACAGGTCAAACACCTCACGCAAAGACCGGTATCGATGACGGCTGCTGTCTCGGTATCGGCAGTAAGATCGTTGCCGGCTTTCAGCAGGGAGAGCCGGACACTGTCGATTTCCGCGATCTCGTCCCGGTTTCCCGGCCCCCACCCGGACAGTCCGACGGCATAGATCCCCCTGCGGTTGGTCAGCACGGCGGCACGGTGAACATTGTCGGAGGGGCCAACGCCGTCCGGACCCTTGTGGATCCTGAGCACCTCTGAAATGTGCCGGGTAAACGGCGATGGATGAAGCGTTTCGTCGATGACGGTGAGATCCGGGGAGAGCCGGAAACGATCCCGGGTTACCTCGTCCCTGAAGGAGATGGTGACCTCCCCCCCATCTGCTTTTTCAATCTGAGGGGGTTCCCCAGTAAATTTGGCAAACACCGTTCCGGCAGTTTTGGCTTTTCGGTATCGGGCTTCCAGACCGGCAGCGGCGACTTTCAGGTTGCCGGTAAATACATAGGTCTGCTGCCGGAACTCCTCCTGCAGCCTTTGGGCGCACGCCATCACACGGCCCGTCATTTCCGGAGTGCTCTCGTTTGCGATCCCCACCAGAAAGGCGGTTCGTTTTGCCGAGGCGATGGCAGGGGAGGGGGGTGTTCCTGCCTTCAGTTCCCGTTGCAGATCGGTCAAAGAGATGATCTGTTTTCCCGGCGCAAGGCCGTAGTGCGAATAATTGGGCTCCCGCAGGGTGTGGTGGGAGATGACAATGAAGTCGGTGGAAAGGGTCGTCACCCTGCCGTTGCTGACCGCCTGCAGGATGAACTGCCCGGGAAAACCGGTGCAGGAACGACATTCACTGATGGGCAGCACCGCCAACAAAGGGTTGCGGGAGAGATCGTGATTCTCCTCTTCGGGGACGGCCAGCGTGACGGCCATTCCCGTTTCCACCAGGTCATTGGCAATGCCTGAAGCATCGCTGCGGCTACCGAAAATCAATACGGTGGGTCTCAAATTTTGACCTCTCCTGCCGGAAGCCCCAGATACCGGCCCACTTGCCAGACCGTTGCTTCCGCCTGGGCGATGGTTTCTGCGATGCTCATGGGTCCGGTCACGGCACCGGCCGTGAAAACACCCGGAGCTTCGGGCAGTAACCGGTGGCCTGTGAAAGGGACGAAACAGGTATCCAAAAGGGGTATGCCGAAATGTTCGGACCATTGATCGTTCTCCGGGTGCGGGATCATGCCGACGGATAGAACGACGAGGTCAAATATTTCCCGGGTGGTCTCTCCGGTGCCGTTGTCCAGATAGGTCACCCGGAGCCCGGCGTCTCCGGCCGGATAAAAATCCCCGGGGATCGCCCGGATCAACCGCAGCTCTTTGCGGATATCCTGGTAAAAAGGTTCAAAATCCCTCCCGAAGTTCTGAACATCCATATAGAAAACGGTGATATCGGTTTCCGGCATCCGGTTTTTAATAAGACCCGCCATCCGCAGGGAGGCCCCGCAGCACACCCTGGAGCACCACAGATGGTGGTGAGAGGCATCCCGGCTGCCGACGCACTGAACAAATGCCAGGCGCTCCACAGGGCTCCCATCCGAAGGCCTTTCGAGGCGTCTCCCGCCCGACACCATCCCCTCCATCTCCAGGTGGGTGACCACATTTTTGAACACCCCATA
>CAZWAE010000237.1:3412-6112 GCA_964631805.1 uncultured Desulfobacteraceae bacterium
TGCCGGTCAGAATACGGACCATGGGATTTGCCGCCGCTTTTTCCAGCCGATCCGCCACGAGACAGGCGCCGCATTTGACACACCGATCCGTGGCTTTGCAGGCAAATGCGATGGCGTGGCCGCCGGGGAAGTAAGATCTCTCCACCAGATCCACCCGGACGTTCAGCCGTGCCAGTTCACCGGCGGCCGTCAGGCCGGCAACCCCGCCGCCGATGATGATGACTTTTCTATCTGTCATGGGACAAATTCCCTCTAATTCAAACTGCTGTAGAACGCCTCCCTGTTCTCATGGGAAAAGTGGATGGACCGGTCCGATATCAAATCCCACAGACAATCGGCCACCTGAACTTCGTCCTCCTTGAGCATACCGGCCAGTTCATGGAGCCGCAGGGGACGGTTTTCGCTCTTGAGCACTCGAATCAGACGATGCTGGAGAAATTCCTCTTCAATGACGGCCATGAAATCCCGGTCGTAGTCCAGCGCGTGACGCTGCTCGCCGCGGTAGGATTTCTCCCAGGGACGGCGCAAGCTCGCAGAGAGCAGATGCCGGACCCGGGTATTGTATTTAATTAACTCATAGATGGACAATAGTTTTTCCCGGTTAAAAGGATTTTTCTCGATGGGTCCGAGGAGAGCGATGGTTTGCGCAAAGCTCTCCACCGTTTTGATGAACTCCCGGGGTTTGTTCAGATCCGCGTGGGCCAGGGCGATTCGCTGCCGGTTGAATCCGGACATGGTCAGCAGTTTTTTGATGACATTGACCCGGCTCCAGGCATGGTCCACCCCGAATGAATGGTGGCACTCCTCCGGCAGGCATCCCACGAGAATCAGGCCGGGGGCACCCTCCAGCAACGCCCGGGCCATGATACACGGATCGATCTGGCCGATGCAGGGGACCCCTAATACATGAATTCGGGGGTCGTACTTAAGCCCTTCCTTTCCGGCGTTATCCGCTGCCGGCAATCCGCCCCAGACACACCCGATGGCCACGACTTCATCGTGTGCCATCTGGGCGGAAAGGGCGGCGACACGGGCTTCCCGCTGATCGTTGCTGTTGTTTTGCAGGACAAGGGCGTGATAGGGGCATGCGGCCGCGCAGGTCCCGCCGCCGGTACAGACCATGGGATCCACAATTCGCGGCAAACCGCCACCGGGCCCTTCGTCAACGCCGATGCCGCCGCAATCGCACAGTTCCTGGCACTGCCCGCACCCGATGCATTTATCGGGTTCCACCACGCAGACCACACGGGGGACATAGAGCTCTCCGCCGGACGCCTTTTTCAGCATCCGCGCTGTTTTCATTCCGGCCTTTTGTCCCTGGTTCAGCGCCTCATGAAGATCGCAGGGATATCTGGCGCTTCCGGCGAGGTAGGTCTCTTCCCGGCCGACCATCTCCGGACGTACCCTGGCGTGATGTCCGGTAATGAACCGTCCCGGCTTGTGGACGAGACCGAGTATCTTTGCCGTTTCCAGCGCATCCCCCCCCAGGCTGCGCACCGGAGACAACACCACGTGATCCCATTCAATTTCGTGTTCCACATGATCCGTGAGGCTGCAGAAGGTGATAAAGTCGGATTGTATGGTCGGGCGGACGGCATTGTCGTAAGGGATCCACATGATGCCCAGTTTTCTATCTATGGCACGTTCTGCTGCGGAAAGCGGTATGGTCGTTTTTTCGTTGTACAGTATGATGACCTGCGTCTCACGGGCGTTCTCGCGGATGTGCCGCGCCATGTTCCAGGCGCTTTTTGCGGACAGCCGGGCAAAATCAGCCTGGTCCGTTTCATGGTCGTTCACCCAGAAAACGATTCGGCCTTTTGGGGTGCCATTTTGGCGGATAAACGCCTCCATCTCAGGCTGGATCATGATCCTTTGTCCCTCGTATCCGAATTCCGGACCGGGAGGATCCATCTGTGCATCCAGGCAGGCGATGATGGCGGACGCTTTGTATTTTCGAGGCGCCTTTTCATCTTCTCCTTCAAAGGTCATGGTGTAGCTGCCGGTCACGCCGGCCAGTTGGGTGAGCCTGCCGGGGGGAAGCACCGTGGCATGCGGGCTTTTTGCCACTTCGGTAATGATGCCTTTAAACCGGTTGTAATACTGCCGCTCACCCGGGTAGGCATGGTGAACATTGGCCAGAACGGTTTCCGGATCAACGGATGTGACGGCAAGAAAATAATCGATTTTGCTTCGCGACAATTCCAGAGCGGCCATGTAGGAGGCGATCCCGTCTCCAAGGATCATTACCGGACCTTCGATGCGGGCGATCTGTTGCGGCGTCGGAGAGAGCACCGCCATTTCCGCAATCGATGCCGTGATGAGTTTAGCCGCCTTGTGCGCATTCTCCCGGGGAGAAAGCGCTGAGACCGCCGCCACATGGCCCCTCAGGTTCACCATGTCGATTTGTCCTTTGTGCAGGTCCAGCAGATGCAGCTCTTTTTCAAATTTTTTGAGCATCAACCGGCCTTCACACCCGGCGATGATCACCCGGTTCAATCCATTTTGCGCCACCCTCTGCGTGATCTGCTCCATTCCCGGTTTCAGACAGGAATAGGGGAGCATTTCGCAATGCGCCACACCCTCCAGCTGTTGAAGGGCGCTATTCAGATGTTTCAGATCGATGGAAGGATCGATCTGGTCTCCGCACTGGCATAAAAATACGCCGATGTTTGCCTTGTTTTCCATCTCCGCCTCCTTAAT
>CAZWAE010000238.1:0-6066 GCA_964631805.1 uncultured Desulfobacteraceae bacterium
ACATAGGTGGCGATTTTGGCAACACGGATGTCCAGCCGGCAGCGCAGCAGTGCATCCGTTACACTAAATAGCACTCCTGGAAAATCGTACGTAAACACCTCGATGATGGTAAAAAAACTGGAGCTTTGGTTGTCCACCACCACCCGGTTCGGTCTACCCAGGGCTCTCGGTTTTGAAGATTTTATAGCTGCGAGTTTCTTCTTCAGGGCAATTGCCAGGTTGAGCTTTCCAGATAGGGCGTCTGTAAGGTCCTGTGCTGTTTTCTCCCATCGTTCCGACTCAAAAATTGTGTCCAGTGGTGCTTTGACTTTGAAAATGTCCAGGGCAATATTATTTCTCCAGGTGAATACCTGCGTGTCCAGAATATCGATACCGTTAAGGGTGAAGGCTCCGGAAATTTTGGAGATCAACCCGGATCGGTCTTTTGCGCATATGGTCACCTCCCGAACATCCGAATCCTTTTCAAGATCGATTTTCCACACAAACTCTTTGCCTTTAAGGTGCCGGTATAATCCGATGTGACCCAGCATGTTTTCTGCCGGGGTATACATCAGATAGCGAGGCGACATCATTTCGTAGAGCGATGTCAGCACCTTTCGTTCCTCGGCGGTTTGGGTGCCCTTTAATATGTGCTTTTTCTTTGCATCTACCGCCGCCACCGCTTCATGGGATGCCAGTTCACCCTTTTCTATGATATTCAAAACCTTGAGAAAAAGATCTCTCAACAATGAAGCGGTCCAGCTGGTCCAGGCTTTCGGGCCGGTGGCCATACAATCCGCAACCGTCAACAGGTACAGCATTTTTAGCCATTTGGCATCCTTGACCTGCCGCGCACATCTGATAGCGGTTTCCTCATCGTTTACGTCCCGACGGGTTGCCGTTATGACCAGCAACAAGTGATGTTCGATGAGAAATGCCACCGTTTCTGCGTCTTTTTTCCGGTAACCTTTCTTTAAAAGAATTCCGAGGGCTATATCCGCACCGCGCTGGGCGTGATCCTTGCCCTGGTATCCCTTCCCGATATCGTGCAAGAGGGTTGCCCACAGAAGAGCCGTTTTGTTGGAAAGATCCTTGTAAAGCATCCCGCAAATAGGATCGTTGCTGATATCCTCCTTGGTACCGAAAGTTTTCAACAACCTAACGGCCCGAAGCGAATGGCGGTCAACCGGGTACAGATGGTATTCATCATACTGGATGCGATCCACAATATTGGCGAATTCCGGAACCACGCGCACTAAAAAACCCGATCTGAGCATCTCATTCAACACATTGAACGTGGGAGCCGCGGTTTTGAGGATCTTTTCGAACCGTTTAACGTTGTCACGGGAGGCGATAAACGCCTCGTCGGCAAGATGTCCGAATTCCTTGACCAACCGTTTGGCTTCCGACCCCAACGGAATTTTCAGCCGGGCGCTCTCCACAAAAATCTGCAGTAAAAGATCCGGCTCCTGGACCACCACCTTGGGAGATGTAAAAGCCAGACGACCCCTGACGATCTCCAAACCATTGACTTTTGTTTCAGTGAGACGGGGTTTTCGCCACCTGCGCCGGGTGCTGTAACCCTGCTCGTAAAGAAACATCAGATGTTGTTCCTTGATAAACTCCATCTGTCCATGGAGTTGGCCCAGAAATACCTCAACCGGTTGCTGTCCGTTGTCCCGTTTGTAATTCAACTCTTCGGCCAGCCGGATCTGGTGCTGAAAATGCAGCTGATCGCACTTTCTTCCGGTCAGCAGGTGAAGACGATTTCTCACATTCCAGACAAAATCAAGGGCTTCTTGCAGCGTCTGATATTCATCATGGGACAAATAACCAAAATACTCCAGATCCCGCGGTCCTTTGATATTGGATTTGATACGGGCGATCCACAGCATGGTATGGTAATCCCGGAGCCCTCCAAGGCCCTGTTTGAGATTGGGTTCAAGAAGGTAGGATGAATCACCGAGCTGATGGTGGCGTTCCGTATTGGTTTCGATGAGCCACCGGATGACGGCATTTTTTTTCCGAAGCAGTATTTTCTTGCGGACCTCTTCTATCAACTGGAGATGTAACTTTGAAACACCGCAGATAAAGCGGGCATCCAGCACCGAAGTCAGCACCTCATAGTCATCCCTTGCCAGTTGCTGGCACTCTTTAACGGATCTTGTGGCATAACCCACTTCAAGGCCGATGTCCCAGAGCGGATAGATCATCTCCTGGATCAATTTTTCAGCTTCCCGGGGCACCTGTTTTCGGAATAGGAAAAGCAGGTCCACATCGGAAAATACACATTGCTCACCCCTTCCGTAACCGCCGATGGCGATCAGGGCGTAGGGATTTTTAGTGATGTCCATCTGGGGGCCGATACGGCTCTCTTCGAAGCTGCTTCTGAAATAATCATCCAGAAGGCCGGCGTGCTGCATCAGAAAATCGTTCATTTCCTTTTTGAGGAATTCCGATATCAGCTTCTCACGCCGCTCTTTCAAAAAGATCGACCGGTTTTTGTCGTTTCGGGCCATAATGGTGATACCCCTTGAGGTTACGAGCCAATGAAAGATACTTAAGCAATAGACATGCCAAAAAGGCAAAACAATTTATACACTTAATATTACAGTAAATATTAAGCATATTGAATCGCTGCCCCTCTCATATGGAAATACAAATCTGTAATTTTATCAATCATTAAAATACAAATTTGTAACACCTCCCCCAAGGCCAGCAGTTTTTCTCATTTCGCGGTTCCATGGGGAATTACCCGAATGCCAGGCAATAAAAGCCCTGCCGCCGATCCGGGGTCGGCGGCAGGGCTTGCCTCCACGATAACCGGTAAAATTCTCCTGGCCTAAGTCTGCTCAACAGGTCGACGGATCGATCCCCCCATCGCGCTGGCGGAGGATACCATTCCTACCCCCTCAATGATCCCCATACCACCGACGGATGCGAAGTCAGGGTATGCGCTGCCGCCATGTTCGGCAAAATCGAGGCCCTCCATCTCCTCTTCCGGGCTCACCCGCAGACCGATGGTTTTATCGATGATCTTGAACATCAGAAAGGCGGCCGGAAACACCCAAAGAAAGCACGCTCCGATACCGATGGCCTGAACGGCCAGGATCTTGGCGGAGGTTCCGCCGATATTGAAAATGCCCGCCGCCAGGGTTCCCCAGGCACCGCAGACACCATGGACGGATATGGCTCCCACCGGGTCGTCTATTTTGATTTTGTCGAAAAACAGAACGGAAAACACCACCAGAACACCGGCAACCCCACCGATGATAATGGCGCTACCGGGGGTGACGTTGGCACAACCGGCCGTGATGCCCACAAGACCCGCCAGGGCTCCGTTGAGGCTCATGCCTATTTCCGATTTACCAAACCGGAGCCAGGAAGTACCCATTGCAAAGACAGCGCCCGCTGCGGCCGCCAGGTTGGTGTTGACGAAAATCATGGCGATACTGGTGTCCGCCGTCATGGTGGAACCGGGATTGAATCCGAACCACCCGAGCCAGAGGATGAAAACGCCCAGGGCTGCCATGGGCATGCTGTGACCCAGGATCGGCTTCATTTTTCCACCTGAAGTGTATTTGCCCAGACGGGGACCCAGCACAATGGCTCCCGCCAATGCCGCCCACCCGCCGACCGAGTGTACCACCGTGGAACCCGCAAAGTCGATAAAGCCAAGACCTTCAAGCCATCCACTGCCCTTGAGAAGACTTCCCCAGGCCCAACTGCCGAATATCGGGTAGATCAGGGCGCTTAGAAACACGCTGTAAATGAGATAGCCCGAGAACTTGGTTCTTTCCGCCATGGCACCGGAAACGATGGTGGCGGCTGTTGCGGCAAACACAACCTGGAACATCCAGAAAACCAACACCCACGGATCCCCGTCCGGGGTGAAATCACTCAGGAAAAAACCGGTTGTGCCGAACCAGCCGGTGCTGCTGGTACCGAACATGATGCCAAACCCCACTGCCCAGAAGGCCAGAGTTCCCATGGAAAAATCCATGAGGTTTTTCATCATGATGTTGATGGCGTTTTTGGCCCGGGTGAAGCCCGATTCCACCAGAGCAAAACCCGCCTGCATAAAGAATACAAGGCAGGCGGCAACCAATGTCCAGAGATAATTGACATGGGTCTGCACCAGTTCAATGGCCGCCTTGTTTGAAATTGCTGTGAGCTCAGGATCGCTTGCAAAAGAGACCGATAGGCTGAAGAGTGACAGAATTAGCGTGAAAATTACTTTTTTCATTGAAATATGCCTCCTTAAAATAGTTGCTTCTCAATCATTTAATTTGGTGATTGATGATGTGGATATCCGTTAGATAGCTTCGTTTCCGGTCTCACCGGTTCGGATGCGGAAGGCGCTGCCCACCGGCGTGACAAAAATTTTCCCGTCCCCGGTTTTTCCGGTTTTTGCTTTTTCAGCTATGGCGGTCACCACTTCATCGGTCATGGCATCATCCACCACCACATCGATTTTTATCTTGGGTACGAAATCAACCCGATATTCGGCACCACGATAAATCTCATTGTGACCCCGCTGTCTGCCAAAACCTTTGACTTCGCTGAGGGTCATTCCTGTTACCCCAATGGCATTCAGGACATCTCTGACTTCATCCAATTTAAAGGGTTTAATGACGGCTTCTACTTTATTCATCCGATTCTCCTTAGATTGCGTGTTTAAAGATTTTCGAAAACGCGTTTAGGTTTCTAAAAGCAAGGGATGTGCCAAAATACATATCGGGGGTTGAAACTTTATAACCAAATGAATTAATAATAGAATTTAACTTAGTACCAAAATGTTCGATAGTTATTAAAACCACATAAATGTAATTATAATTCCATATAAATACACTTTTGTTACTTTATCGGCAAGGCGGATTAAACGTGGCAGGAAAGGCCCCTCCGGCATGATCATGGCACCTCCGAGGGGATTGACATCTTGTCATTTTAACTGGCTGTCGACAGGCCTGAAGTTACATTTTTGTAATTCGAAAAGCCGAGCGCTAAGGTTTGACTTCAAGAAATTTCCTTGCAAAAAATTTGATCCCGTGAATATGATGCCGCTTCATTAAAAGTGAAATGAATCGGTACGTGCAATCAGGAGGTAAAACTTGAGAAAGGTCGAAGCCATCATTAAACCCTTCAAGTTGGATGATGTTAAAGAAGCGTTAAACGAGATAGGGATTCATGGGATGACCGTTTCGGAAGTCAAAGGCTACGGACGGCAGAAAGGGCACAAGGAGATCTATCGCGGTGCGGAATATGTCGTCGACTTCATCCCGAAAATAAAGATAGAGATCGTCACGGAAGATAATCGCGTGGATGAAGTGGTAGAACAAATCCGAAATGCCGCTAATACCGGAAAGATCGGGGACGGAAAGATATTTATCATCCCGGTTGAAGGTGCCGTCAGGGTTCGGACCGGGGAAACCGGGAAAGACGCTATATAGATAGGAACCCGGAGTTCGACCCACATCAATTATCAGCTTCCAGTTCCGAATACTCCGTCATGCGCATTGCCAGCTGGTGCAACTCCTGTATCCACTCTGATAACTCCATATAGGTGATTTTTTCCTCACCCACCTCGACCCCTTCTTTTGTGAACTGCAATATGATGGCGTCGTCTTCATTGATCTCCCTGTTCAGTATGCGCTCTTCCAGTGCCTGATGTGCCTGGATGAAATCGGAGATCCGGGAGAGGACGTCATCCGAGGTCACCGATAGTATCTCACAATCCGGGCAGTCTCTTTTGAAACGAAATCTGCGGGCGAATCGTATGGCTCGCTTAAGGTTGATCAGGCACATCTCCACCTGAGTTGAGGCGCGGAACAGCGGGCCGATCAACGTGTCATGTTCTCCCGCCGCCTCCATCAGTGAAATGCGGGCATCGATATAATCCCGGATGAGATGGTCGACCAGCTTGATATAGTTGGTCCACAATGCCCTGGCCTTGAAATTGCCCGGATCGCTCCGCAGCGACAGGACATTCAAAATAAGGTTCAGTCTCAGTTTGCTGTCAAGACCGGACAGATCGGGCATGTCGCTGATCTCACGCGGCCTCGGGATTTCGGTTTCGGTCAGTGACAT
>CAZWAE010000239.1:0-6059 GCA_964631805.1 uncultured Desulfobacteraceae bacterium
CCTTACTTCCGAATATCGCCGATCCAAAATGGCATGAAAAGATCCATGAACCTGTAACGGCCTTCAAGCGTCCGGTAGACGATGCCTTTCTTCAATAAAGAAACGAGAGATGCTTTTATCGATGACGAGGGGCCAATACCGTACCGCATCTGAAAATCCTTTGAGAACGGCCGTGCTTCCGGGTCATCAGCCAGTGCGATGAGCAATGTTTTTTGAGTTTGGGTGGCCGTTTGCCAGAGCATTTCATAGTGGGCGGCATCCTGCCTTGAAATGACCACCGGCAGTTTTTCAATTAATTCGGCATCAATCGTTTTGGTTTCAAGGGCGACTTCCCACATGGCATTGCACATACGCTGAATATTATACGGTACGTCTTCACCAATGTCGAATATACGCGTGATATCCTGAGCGCGAGCCTTGTACCCCCCCCTTTCGAGCCATCCCAGAATAAAGCGCCGATAGGCCTTCCTTTTTATTGCCCCTAACTTCATAATTCGGCCAAGTCTATAAAAGGCGCGTTTGGGGTCCTGAATCATGGCCAGCATGACAGATTGTTCGGAACCCGAAAAAATATAAGCGATGTTGTCTTGTTTTTGGATTTCTGAACGAAGTGCTTTCTCAACAGTTCCGCCATTGTAGTTTTCAATATCTGAAAACTCATCGATAATGACGATCAGCTTTTTGTTTTTCTTCGCAGCCAGGGTTTCCGCATGGGCCATGCCTTCAATCAGGGCACCCAGAGCATCCTTTTCACCAACAAACAATTCCAAACCGGCACTGAGGTTACCCTCATGATCCATACCCAGTTTGGGTCGAAGTTGATGAAAACCGGAAAAAATTTTTAAAAGCCGGTCAGTGTTGGATTCCAAGGCTCTGGTTGTCATGCTTGTCATTGCACCGGCAAAACTTCGCAGATCCGGGAAGGCGTTCAAATCGATATAGGCGCAGGCCGTGCCACTTTTATCCAGTGTTTGGCTCAAGTGGTGCAACAGACAAGTTTTACCAAACCTGCGAGGGGACACCAGAAAAATGCGGTTGTTGTTTTCCATCTCTCGCGTCAGTTCTTTAATCTCATCGGTGCGGTCGGCAAAATAGGGACCACTGACAATGCCACCATATTTGAATGGATTTTTCATGAGCATCCAGAATGCGCTTTTAGCGGTTCGTTAATTGCGATTCGCTATTTACGTATTACATTTGAAATGCAATGTCAATGGCGGAGCACGGAGACGTTCTAAGGTTGGATTTTCCCGGGATCCCATGGGCAAGGAGCACCGTCAGATTTTCTCGATCCTGACCGGCACCGCCTTCAACAAAGGAAACCCGCTGATGGGGTCGTTGATATCATCGTAGGTCAGGAAATTGACCCGCCATTCCTCCCACCCATGATAGATCTCCACAACACCGCGGCGCAGTTCGGACCGGTGTTTGATGGCGGCGCTGATCATAAGTTCACCCACCTCCGAAACCACCTTGACCGTTTCTCCATCGGTGATCCCTAGGGTGGCGGCGTCCTCGGGATGGATCTCCATCTCGGCCCGGGGATGAACATTCCGGAAACGGGGAATATTCTGGTGCCTCGAATGGTAGAACAGCGATTTTCGCGCACCGGTGGTCATCACAAACGGGTATTTTTCATCTCTCGTTCTCAGGTGGTAGGGGGGGTCGTATTCCGGAATCTCGGATAAACCCAGATTCAGAAGATAAGAGGAGGCAAACTCCAGCTTCCCTGAAGGCGTCGGGAAATGTCCGTTGAGATGCTTCTGGTACCGTACCGGTTTATAAACGTAGCCGCCTGGATGGCTTCGAAGATAATCGACGGTGAACCCGCTGGGTTCAAGCAACCAACTGTTGACCTCGGTATCGCTTTCCCAGGGAAAGTACTTTTCTCCGAACCCCAGGCGATGGGCCAGATCGTGATACAGCCGGTACTCGTTTTCCACCCCTTCCACCTGCGCCACCTTACTCGTGATATTCACACGCTGCTGCTTGGGGTAAAAGTGCAGTTCCTCCCGTTCCAGGAAAGTGGCCGCCGGCAGGACATAATGGGCAAACCGGGCGGTTGGGGTCATGAAGTAATCGTTGACCACGAGGAGATCGAGGCTGGCCAGCGCACTTTCCACCTTGGCCGTGTTGGGGTTGCTCACCGCCGGATTGGCGGCCGTTATGAGCATCCCTTTTAGCGGGTACTCCCCTTTCCCCAACATGCAATCCATGGCGGTCATGGTGTGACACTCTTTCCGGATGTCGTAGAGCACGGGAAAACGGTCGGCGCCGATGGGATGTTCATCAGGCAATGGGAGTTCGTCATAGAGGGACAGGGTATTCATTTTAAGCGGCTCGGGGCGGAAAAGGCCGCAGGGCAATCCGATGGCGCCGGCAAGACAGGTCAATATGGCCAGCGCCCGGACACAATTTACACCGTTCTCATGGTGTTCGAGGCCCGCTCCCAGGAAGATACTGATGAGGGGTCGATTCTTGATGATCAACCGGGCAATCTCCTCCACCACATGCCCGAAGATCCCGCTTTGCACTTCCACGTATTCGGGGGTGAATTTTTCGGCATATGCCGCAATCTTCTCGAATCCGATGACATATCGATCCACCAGATCATTGTCGTAGTTATTGGTTTTGATCAGATACCGGATCAATCCCCAGGCTAGCGCCCCGTCGGTTCCGGGATAGGGTTGGGCAAAAATATCGGCATAACAGGCCACCGGATTCATCCTGGGGTCGATCATCACCAATTTGGCGCCTTTTTGCCTCGCATCGGCAAATTCGCGCATAAAGGGCGGGTGACACATGGGGGGATTGGTACCGAACAGCATGATCAGTTTGGCCTGGTCGAACTCGGGAAAACTGTTCCAGAATCCGGCGACCAGATGGTAGCCCAGATATCGGCCATTGTAGCAGGCGGAATCGTTGGAAAAATAATTGGGGGATCCGAAGGCACGGATGAAACGTCGGGCATAATCTTCCTGCTGCTGAAACCCCAGTCCCTCGCCCTTCCAGACACCCATGGATTTAGCGCCGTGCGTCTTCTTAATTGCTGTCATTTTTTCAGCGATTTCATCCATGGCCTGACGGTGGGATATCTCCGTAAACTCCCCGTCTGCCTGGCGTTTCAACGGTTTCAGAATTCGACTCTGATGATAAAAAAGATCAAGAGCCGCGCCACCCCTGGGACACATTCTGCCCTGGTTGACGGGATGCCCCCCCTGGGGAGTGATATCGGTGAGCACATGATCCTGAACGTGAACGTTGATGGCACAACGGGTATCGCACATACGGCACAGTGTCGGGACCACACCGGACGGCACAATGGTTTTCACCCTCATCGCCGATGCTCTCCTTTCAAAAACTGTGTCATTCTGACGAGTGTCCGGTCGGTTTTCTTTCGCTTGATATCGGCCAGATCGTTTATATCGCCGAAATGAAGGGCACCTGCCATGCAGTTGTGGACACACTTAGGGTCCCCATCGCAGAGATTGCATTTGGCAGCGATCCGGCGCAGGCCCTCAAAATGGATACATCCGAAGGGACAGGCGTTTACGCACATCCGGCACCCCACACATGCGGTTTCGTTAACAGCCACCGCATGGGTGACCGGATCGCGTTGAATGGCGGCGGTGGGACAGATCTCCAGGCATGCGGCCGTTTCGCACTGGTGACAGGTCATGGTGAATATGGTTCTCTCATCGAGGTCGATATGGACCCAGATGTTGGCATTCTCTCGCTTGAACCCCCCGGAATCCTGAAACGAGCAGACCCGTTCGCAGTTCCGGCAGGCCAGGCACCGATCCTGTTCAACAAATACGACTTTCATGACAACATCTCCCCCTGAGATGGTTGATCTGATGGCAAAGCATCACAAGAAACATAAATTCCCAAAAATGGCAAGCCGATATCGCACACGGCCGTCTATCTCAACTCCCCCACCGCCGATTCCACAGCAGATGCGATCTTTCCGCTGCGAACAAGGGCCGCCATAGTTTCAATATCGGCGGAAAGTTGCCGATCCGTTTCAAGATAGGGAATATTCTCCCGTATGGTCTGCCAGGCCGCAAGGGTCCCCTCCCCCGGTGTGAGGCCCTTTTGACGCTGCACCAGATCCACTGCCTGAGCGGCGCAAAGCAATTCCACCGCGATAACATGCTCGGTGTTAATCATGATATCCCGGCACTGGCGTGCTGCAATGGTGCCCATGCTGACATGATCCTCCTTGTTGGCGGAGGTAGGGATGGAATCGACGCTGGCAGGATGGGCCAGCACCTTGTTCTCCGAAACCAGCGCCGCTGCCGTGTACTGGGCGATCATAAAGCCCGAATTGAGCCCCTCTTTCACCACCAGGAAAGCCGGCAACTCGCTAAGCTGGGGATTGACCAGCCGTTCTACCCGCCTTTCGGAGATATTGGCCAGCTCAGACAGTCCCATGGAAAGATAATCCGCCGTCAGCGCCAATGGCTGGCCATGAAAATTCCCTCCCAACCTGAAATCTTCGATATCGGTAAAAATGAGGGGATTGGTTGTAGTACTGTTGATTTCAATCCCCACCACCTTTCGGACATGCTCGATGGCATCCCTTGTGGCGCCGTGGACCTGGGGAGAGCAGCGAAGGGTGTAGGCATCCTGCACCCGGGAGCACCCCTTGTGGGAATCGATGATGGGGCTGTTCCGGGTGAGCCGCCGCATGTTGTCCGCCGCATCGATCTGCCCGGGATGGGGTCGTACCTGATGGATCCTGGGGTCGAACTCGGCGACACTTCCCATGAGCACTTCCAGGGTCATGGCACAGGCAATATCCGCCGTTTTTGCCAACCGGTGTGCATCATGAACCACCAGGGTCTGGAGCCCCGTCATCACTTGTGTACCGTTTACAAGGGCCAGCCCCTCACCCGCTTCGAGGGTGATGGGCTTCATCCCGGCCACCTTAAGTGCCGCAGCCCCGGTCATCCGGCGACCTTTGTAGAAAGCCTCCCCCTCGCCGATGAGAACCAGGCACAAGTGGGATGTGGGTGCCAGATCTCCGCTGGCACCCACCGATCCTTTTTCCGGCACCACCGGGCAGATACCAGTGTTGAGCATGGTCATCAATTGCCGGTATGTTTCGATCCGTATCCCTGAATGGCCCATGGACAGGTCATGGAGTCGAACAGCCATAATCGCACGCACGACCTCCTCCGGTAGCGGCGCCCCCACGCCGGCGGCGTGGCTCATCAGAATATTGCGCTGGAGTTCCCGGGTCTGGGATCCGGAGATGCGGGTGTGGCTGAGTGCCCCGAAACCGGTGGTGACGCCATAAATGATGCGGTTTTCCGTCACCCATTTTTCAACCAGAGCCCGCGACTTTTCGATGCGGGCGGTGGTCTCCGGGGCAATATCCACAGGGGTGTGTTGTCGGGCAACCGCCACCACATCCTCGATGGTGAGATTAGGTTTGTCTATGAACAATTTTTCCATGGTATCATCTCGTCTAAAGGTTTCCGAAGAAAAAGGTTCGCAAAGTTAAGAATACTGGCCCAGAGGACCAGGTCCTGAGTTATCCCTGGAAGGGGATATTTTACTGTTGAACGGGTTAAATCGGAAATTCGAATATCGAAATCCGAAATAAATCTAAAATTCGAATGCTCAAATGCTCTAAACAATTTAAGAACGTATTCACTTCATATCGATAAATTTGTTTTGAACATTACATTTTTGGTCACGCGCAGCGCAGGCGCTCCCGCAGCGCCAGCGCTTGCGCGGCGTGTGCGCCGCGTGTTAGTCTTTGTTTCGTATTTCTTATTTCGTGCTTCTAATTTTGTATCAATTGATTCCGGCAGAGCCATCGGCCTCCGATCTGGCACAAAGGACCAGGTTTTTCAGGACTCAATAAACGTTCAGGAACCCTGAGCACTTTTAACCAGCTTTTCAACCATCTCGATGTCGGCGACAAAGGGCAGGGTAATATGCCCCCCACTTGGTTCCGTCCCGTTGAATTCGGAAGCCACCGCCATGGCATTGGCATTGCGGGCCCAGCTGCGCCTGGCAACCCCCCCCATCACATCCCAGGTAATGGC